>CAYPPU010000005.1:0-3603 GCA_964412695.1 uncultured Alteromonadaceae bacterium
AATAACGCTCGTGAGTCCGTTGCCTGGGCCGCCATGAATACGGTGATAATGATATAGGTAGCGGCGCCTGTGAGGTCATAAAAGCGCTCTGAGCGATAGATAAACGCCGGAATAAACGCCAGCCATTGCAGACCAAAAGCGACTAACGCAACCATAAGAAGGTTCGGTGAACTGCGAAGTCCAACATCGCTACTCACTGCCAGCGCCATCAATAAACCGACGCCCACCACTATAGCGATACTCAGAAAGGATTTGCTCACCGGCCCACACTCCCCTTAGTTAAGCCCACTTGCGCCATGCGCGATCGGACGCCTTACCTACCCTTAGCTGACTACCGGCTCCAGTTCATCCAGCACAATAGATGTAATGCGGTGTGCCGATGCAAAACACACGATACGTGAAAGCCACATAGCTCGCGCAGTAGCTCAGTGTAGTGGGATTAGGTCAAGACCGCAGTTGCCGAGCGGTGTCAAGAGCGACGCACTTCAGCCCTTCATCAAGACGCCACTCACACCACCCGATGTAAATGATTGGGCGAGTGATAGCAGCAACGACGTAAGGGTTTGAACCTACGCTACAGCAAGTGTGCCTCAGGCCGCGTTAGAAACGCGTTTTCGACGTCTACCCGAACCGGCTCGATCACCGCGGCCTTCGGTCGCTTGGCGCTGGGGCTTGTCTCGCGCGGCGGGCTTGTCATTGCCTTGTGAGGCTGGGCGCGACTTTGCCGCGGGCCTGCCGCTAGGTTTTCCGGTACTGCCTGCGCGGGGTTTAGATCGACGACGCTTAGCCGGGGGCTTGCTATCTTTATTCAATACTTTGGTTGGCAGACGATGCTCGGGCTCAAAGCCTTCAATCTCTTCGCGGGGAAGCGCTTTCTTGATGAGCTTTTCAATTTTTTGTAACTGCGCCACTTCATCGGCACTCACCAGTGACACGGCAACACCCGCTTGTCCCGCACGGCCGGTTCGACCAATACGGTGTACATAGTCTTCAGCGACGTGCGGCAAATCAAAGTTAACCACGTGGGGTAGCTTCTGAATATCAAGGCCTCGCGCGGCAATATCTGTAGCAACCAACACCTGCAGATCGCCTTTTTTGAAGCGCTGCAGTGAACGAGTTCGTGTGCCCTGCTTTTTATCACCGTGGATTGCGTCGCTTTCAATTCCGGCTTGGCCCAGTTGTTTAGCCAACTTATCGGCGCCGTGCTTGGTCTTGGAAAAAACTAGCACCTGACTCCATTGCTCCGTGCGCAGCAAGTGGGTTAACAAGGCGCCCTTCTTGGCCTTATCCACGGGGTACACCAACTGCTGAATTCGGCTGACAGTGGTATTCGCAGGCGTGACTTGAATGCGCTGGGGCTGATGCAAGAACTCACCCGCTAACGACTCGATTTCACGTGAAAACGTTGCTGAGAACATGAGCGTCTGGCGCTTGGGCGGTAACGCGGCATGAATGCGACGCATGGCCGGGATAAACCCCATGTCGAGCATGCGATCTGCTTCATCTAAGACCCAGATCTTCAGCGCATCAAGTCGAATCGCATGTTGGCCTAACAAATCCAAGAGTCGTCCCGGAGTGGCCACTAAGATATCAACACCACGAGCCAAGTGCTTGATTTGCGGTCGGATATTAACTCCGCCACACACCATTTGACTGGTGACAGTAAGGCCTCGGCTGTAGATTCGAATGTTGTCAGAAATCTGCGCCGCCAATTCGCGGGTGGGCGTAAGGATGAGGCAATGCACATCTTTAGGGCCCGGGCGATTCTTGCCATTTAAGCGATGCAAAATGGGCAGTGTAAACGCCGCGGTTTTGCCCGTACCGGTCTGAGCCGCCGCCATTAAATCGGTGCGCGACATCACCTGCGGTATCGCTTCTTTTTGAATGGGCGATGGCGACTTATAGCCCTTGGCTTCAATATTTTTGAGGAGCTTGGGGTTTAAACCCAGCTCTTGGAATGTGGTCATGGGAATCTCTGTGTGGGATGCCAGCCTTACGGGGCGAAATGGCAAACCCACTGTGGCGGCTCACCGATAAGAATGCGCGGAGTATGAAGAGGTTACAGTTTAAGACAAGGTTTATTTAGGCGGACTATCTACATCTTGGCTGGTAGAGCCTGCAAGTCACTGACAGATAGATGGGCCGTGGGAGCAAACGCGTTACGGGCCTCCCTAGAGGCCTTACTGAATGAGAAAAATGGAGGCTCGGGTCGGAATCGAACCGGCGTAGACGGATTTGCAATCCGCTGCATCACCACTCTGCCACCGAGCCAGGTAGGCGCTAGTATTAGCGCATCAGAGGTCGAGCCGAAGCCCGAGGGCGCGCAGTATACACGCCCCACTCGGCAAGCGAAACCGCCGAAATTTCGCCCTAACATTGGCTTATTCAGACGCCTTGCCAGCGCCACCCTTAGGCCGCTAGCCTTCTACCTGCCTCGCGGCGCCATGGATTCGTGTCCTCATACAAAGGTGAAGACTATGTTTGAAAACCTGACCACTGACATACAGGGCGCCATTGGGCGGCTCACCCTTAATCGCCCCGAAAAATTAAATGCGCTCTCGCGTCAAACTCTTGCTGAAATTGCGCAAGCTGCTGCTTGGTTCAATACACAGTCCGAGGTCAAGGTAGTCATTGTCAGCGGCAATGGCCGTGCGTTCTCCGCCGGTGCCGATCTCGAAAGCTTCAGCGGCGATACCGAACAAAATATCCGCGCAGCAGCCGATCAAGGTCGCTTAATGGCCGAGGCCGTGGAAGGCATGCGGGCGGTAACGATTGCTGCTATTCAGGGCTGGTGTGTAGGTGGTGGCCTTGTGCTGTCGGCGGCCTGTGACCTTCGAGTTGCCTGCAATGACGCGCGCTTCTCCATTCCAGAGGTAGATTTGGGCATTCCTTTGGCCTGGGGCGGTATCCCCCGCTTAGTCCGTGAAATAGGGCCGGCGCTTACCAAAGAGTTGGTGCTGACCTGCCGCCCTTTCGGCGCGAGCGAGGCTCGTGCCTGCGGGTTTTTGAACCGTGTGGTTGATAGCGATGCCTTAGAAAGCGAAACCCAAACACTCGCGGCACTCATTGCGAAGAAGGCATCCCACGCCATTGCTTCTACCAAGCAACACGTCAATGCAGTGACAGCACAAATGGTCGGTACCACCCGAAGCTGGGCGGATGCCGATGGCTTGGTCGTGGCACTCCATGACACCGAGTGCAACACCGCACGCGCTCAATACCTAGCGACTAAGAGCAACTAGCGTCCGTCGTTTAATCCTCTTCCGACTCCATGATTGCTTCAGCGAACGCCTGCAGATACATCACCATAGACCACAACGTCAGAATAACGGCGACAATCAATATCAACTTACCCAGCACGATCAGCGTAAAGGTACCGGTGCTAGGCGTTTGCGTGAGCAGGGTCACAATGGCCACCATTTGCATGGCGGTTTTCACTTTCGCGACCTGATTGACCCGCACCGAGGCGTGCCGGCCTAAACGGGCCATCCATTCTCTAAGTGCGCTGACCACAATTTCACGCCCGATCACCACACAGGCACTGGCGGTAACGAGCGCCGAATCATATCGCTCAGCCATTAGCACCAGCGCCGTGGCAACAAT
>CAYPPU010000005.1:3703-100820 GCA_964412695.1 uncultured Alteromonadaceae bacterium
TCAATTAAGGTTTCAAAGCCGGCTTTACGGGTAGTCCCCTTGGCCACACCGACCACCCGAACCGTGGTGACGCCTAAGTCATCTAAGACACCGGTGGCTTGTGCCACCTGCCCCTTGCCACCGTCGATAAATAGAATGTCTGGCAATTGCCCCTCGCCTTTTACTAATCGACGATATCGGCGCTCTAGGGCTTGCTGCATGGCTGCATAGTCATCGCCGGGCGCGACGCCCTCAATGTTGAACTTTCGGTAGTCTGCTTTGCGTGCTCCCCCCGCATCAAAAACCACACACGAGGCAACCGTCGCCTCACCACTACTGTGGCTAATATCGAAACACTCCATTTGGCTCGGTCGGTGGTCTAGCCTCAACGCTTTTACCAATCCATCTAGACGACCTGACATCGTTTCCTGAGCGCTTAAGTGAGCAGCAAGATTGGTTTCGGCAGTTTGCTGCGCCAGCTGCAACCAACGGGCCCGGGCTTCGCGCACCCGGGCACTCACGCGCACCTTGCGGCTGGCTCTCAAGGCCAGCGCCTGCTCCAAGACGTCAGCGCTGGCGGGTAAGGCATTGACAATGATTTCGTGGGGAATGACCTGTTGCTCAGACAAATAAAACTGGGGGATAAACGCTTCGAGTAATTCGGCCGGCCCCTCTTCCAATCGCGTTGGAGGGTAGTAGGTACGACTTCCCAATACACGACCCTCACGCACAAACAATACTTGCACACAAGCGCCGCCGTGATTGACCGCCGCCGCCAAAATATCCAGGTCACCCCGTGCCCCCTCAATACCCTGCACTGACTGTACCTGCTGCAACTGGGACAGCTGGTCGCGCCGTTCCGCCGCATCTTCATAGCGAAGCTCGGTCGCAGCACTTTCCATCTCGTCGGCAAGCTGCGCCATCAGCTCCTGGGATTTGCCGGTTAAAAACAATCGGGTTTTATCCAGTTGATCGGCGTAGTCTTCATCCGAGACCAGGCCCACACAAGGCCCACTGCAACGGCCAATCTGATACTGCAAACAGGGCCTAGACCGGTTGCGAAAATAACTGTCCTGGCATTGGCGTACCTTCAATACTTTTTGCAGCAGATGTAACGTAGAACGCACCGCGCCCGCGCTGGGATAGGGACCGAAGTATTCTCCTTTGCGCCGTTTGGGTCCGCGGTGCAGACTGATACGCGGCCATCGATCCTGGCTGGACACGTAAATATACGGATAGGACTTGTCGTCTTTTAACAGCACATTGTAGGGCGGTCGGTGCTGCTTAATTAGATTGTGCTCAAGCAGCAAGGCATCGACTTCGGTGGTGGTAACGGTCACCTGAATGTCGCGAATCCGATTAACCAATGCCATGGTTTTGGCGGTTAGACCCGAGACACGAAAATAACTGGATACCCGGTTCTTTAAATTCTTAGCCTTACCCACGTATAGGATGGCGCCCTGTGCGTCATACATCTGATACACGCCCGGTCGAGACGTTAGATTTTTCAGAAATGCCTTGGCGTCAAATTCACTCATGAGCCGCTCAAACAATCTGGCTCTATGGTGAGCTCAACATCGAAAGCCTCGCGAACCGAGCTTTGTATACGTTGTGCGAAAGCCAGCAAATCGGCGGCATGCTTACCCTGCTCGTTTACCAACACCAGGGCGTGACGTGGAGATACGCGAAAACCCGCATGGGTTTTGCCACGCCACCCAAGCTTATCAATTAGCCAGGCCGCCGACAGCTTTGTGCCACCGATAGCCGAGTACTGCGGCATATTCGGATAGCGCTCTGCTAGCGATCGCGCCAGGGTTTCTTGCACCACCGGATTTTTAAAAAAACTGCCTGCGTTGGGCTCAACCGCAGGATCAGGCAGCTTTTGCTGGCGCAAAGCCACCACGGCATCAAGCACGTTCGCGGGGGTGATGGGACGCCCCGCGAGTTGCTCTGTAATGCCTGGGTAGGCCGTCATAGCGTGGCTTTGTGTCGACAACCGAATATCCACAGCCGTAATGGCGATTCGCCCGCGTAACGCGCCCTTAAACGCACTATCTCGGTAACCAAATTGACAGGCTTCAGCAGACAGGGACACCGGCTCTGAGGTTTGCATATCCAAGCCGTGAACGGCCTCAATGACCGATGCAACCTCTACACCATAGGCGCCAATATTCTGCACCGGTGCGGCGCCTACCGTGCCCGGGATCAAAGCCAGATTCTCAAGGCCAAACCAGCCATTAGCGACTGTATGCGTCACCAGATGGTGCCAGTTCTCTCCCGCCGCGACCCGTAATCGAACGGCGTCACCCTCGAGCGATAGCGTTTCTATACCGTTTAATCGGTTCAATATGACACAGGCCTCAAGCTGCTCAGGCAAAATGACGTTGCTGCCCTCGCCCAATACACAGACAGGCATGTCAGCAGATCGCGCCCAGTGCAACGCCTCGGCCAACTCATCAACCGTTTGTACCGCTCGCCCGAAAGCCGCCTGCGATTCCAGACGCAGGGTATTGTGGGGCGTGAGTGAGAGCCCCGCCGTGGGTGCCATGCTAATCGGCTCCCAGAATACGACGTACCGCCTCGAGATCTTCTGGCGTATCCACGCCTGCGGGTACCGGGGCTTTGGCTTGCTCGACCTGAATCCACTCATCGTGATGCAACGCGCGAAGCTGCTCCAGCGACTCTAGCCTTTCGAGCGGTGCTGGCGCCCACTGGGTATAACGACGTAGAAAACCACAGCGATACGCATACAGACCAATGTGACGGCGGGCGCTGTCATCTAGCGCACCTGAGCGCGGATACGGGATGGGCGCTCGCGAAAAATAGAGTGCCCGACCCGAAGCGCTAGCCACGACTTTTACCACAGCCGGGTTGTCCAAATCGGCGCCACTTGCCAGCGGCTCGCTCAACGTGGCGATACTGGCGCCTGGGTTCGCCGCCAATGCCGCCGCCACTTGCTCAACATTAACCGCCGGCATCAACGGTTCATCGCCCTGCAAATTGACGATAACGGTGTCATCAGCCCAACCACGCTGCTCAGCCACCTCGGCCAACCGATCCGTACCCGAGGGATGATCGGCCCGCGTCATAGCCACATCGGCGCCGTAGTCGCGCATGATGGCCGCAATACCTTCGTGATCGGTAGCCACCACCACCGAGGCCGCCTGACAGGCTTGGGCCCGCTGCCATACCCAATACACCATAGGATGGCCCGCAATATCGGCCAGAGCCTTCCCGGGCAATCGAGTCGAACCAAATCGGGCGGGAATGACAATGTGATACACCGCTTATACCCCTTCTCGAATATGCGCCACCAAGGCGTCGACCAATGCCGATGGTAGTTCGGCGTGTATACGGCACTGCCAAATCCTGAGATCGTGACTCGACAGCAGTTTCACAGCATCTTTCTCGGTCACAATAATGATATCCGCGTCGATCCGCTGCAACTCGTCACCGTCAAAGGCATAGTGATCGGGGAAAGCCCAGTGACTACAGGTAATTCCCAAGGCCTCTAGCTGCTTAAAGAATTGCTCAGGTTGGCCTATACCCGTCACCGCCGCTACTCGCAGCATGGCCCACCGCTCACGTGCCGTCTCTACAGATAACCATTCATCCGCTACCGCGGGCTGTAGCGGATAAAAGCCCGAGGTTTGGTAGCTAAAGGCGCTGGAGGCATCTGATCCATTTCGAACCAATCGCCAATCGACACTGTCTAATCGACCAACTGGTTCGCGCAGTGGGCCCATGGGCAATAACTGGCGATTCCCCAGCCCTCGATCTCCGTCAAGGACCGCGATTTCAAAACTTCTAGCCATGGAATAGTGCTGCAACCCGTCGTCTGACAAAACGACATCGAGTTCATGTTGTTCCAGTAGCGTCGTCACGGCCTGTGCTCGATCACGTCCAACGCACACGGGCACCCCCGTTCTTTGTGACACCAGCCGAGGTTCATCACCCACCGTTGCGGGCGTATCCCCGTCCTCTACGCACCGAGGCGGCGCACTCGCCGATTCACTGCCGTAACCGCGGGACACAACTCCAACTCGAATGCCTCGTTGGGTAAGCGCAGATACCAAGGCTAGTAATACCGGGGTTTTACCACTGCCCCCGACGGTCAAGCCACCGATGACCACAGTGGGGAGGACTGGCGGTGCCGGTGGCCACTGCCGCCAACGCCAACGGCGCCACGCCACCACCAGATGAACTATCAACGATAACGGCCACAGCAGCCAAAGCCAGGCGGCTCCTCGGTACCATGCTCCCGTTATCGCTAACTCAAGACTGCCCCGCCGAGTGGTCACGCTTAAGAAAAGTCCTGTTGATATAGCCTCGCGTATACCCCGTCTTGGGCAATCAACTCAGCGTGGGTGCCCTGGGCAACAATCCGACCTTGCTCTAAAACCACAATCCGATCTGCGCGCTCAATAGTCGATAGCCGATGCGCAATCACCAGCGTTGTGCGCTGCTGTCGTACGGTCTCTAGCGCAGACTGAATCAAGGTCTCCGATTCGGTATCCAGAGCCGACGTCGCTTCATCTAGAATCAATATGGGCGCATCTTTTAACAGCGCCCGCGCAATCGCCAAACGTTGACGCTGGCCACCTGACAAGCCGGCACCACCATCACCCAATACAGTATCCAAGCCCTCTGGCAAACGATCTACGAACTCGGTCACATGTGCTAAGCGGCAGGCCTCGACTATCGCCGCCTCATCGGCGTCCTCAAGAGCGCCAAAGGCGATATTGTTGCGAATGGTGTCACTAAATAGATCAATGTTTTGTGATACCAGCGCAAACTGCTCACGATAATCAGCTAGGCAATAACTCCCAGCCCCATGGCCGTCGAGGCGTATCGAGCCACTGTCAGCGTTATAAAACCGTAGCACCAAATTCGCCAAGGTTGACTTACCGCTACCGGAGCGACCCACCAAGGCCACTGTCTCACCGGCGTTGACGGTTAGGGATACGTTCTCCAACGCCCACTCATCGGTATTGGGATAGCGAAACGACAATCCGTCGATCTCGAGTCGTCCTTGAGCGCGCGCGATTTTACGATCACCCGAGTCGGACTCGGGGGCCTGATCAATCTGCGCAAAGACGTCCTCAGCCGCTGCCAAGCCACGCTGAATGATGCTCTGCACGCCCGATAGGGTTCGCACAGGCTTACCCATTTGGGCTGCGGCGGTAATAAATGCAATCAATGCACCCGCAGAGAAATGCGTCAAAATATCCGGCGCTAATGCAAACCAAAATAAGGCGCCCAGTGCCAAGGCCAACAGTGTCTGAATCACCGGCGTTGATACCGCCTGCACGAAAGCCAACTTTAAACTCTGCACCTTGTTGAATTCGCTGGCTGACTCGAAACGTCGCTGTTGTTGCGCCTCAGCGCCAAAAACGCGTACGGCTTCAAAAGCTCCTAAAGTTTCGTTACTGACCTGCGTGACCGAGCCCATAGAATCCTGAATACGGCGGGAATAGCGTCGAAAGTGGCGACCGACAATAGTGACCACCAGAGCAATCGCAGGAGCGACGGCGAAGAAGATCAAACTCAAGCGCCAATTGAGGTAGAGCATGTAACTCACCAAGGCCACCACGGTGAGACCCTCACGCAAAATGACTTTAAGCGCATCACTGGCTGCCCCAGAGAGCTGTTCTACGTTGTAGATGAGTTTGCTCACCAATACGCCAGCCGTGTTGTCATCAAAGTAGCGACGCGGTGCTGACATCATGACGCCGTATAGCTGGGTCCGCACGGTATGTACCACCGATCGCGCCACTACATTCATAAAATAGTTGCCGATGAAATAACCCAGGGCGCGCCCCAGCGCGATAAGCACAGCAGCAATTGGCGCTGCAATACGGACATAATCGACCGTAGTTAGGGTCTCACGAGGCCACAGCCATTCCGCTGCCGAGGCCACAAACCCCACGCGAGCCGGTGGCGCCTCCCCCAACGAATCCAACATGAACTGCAATAAATCTGACAACAGCACATTGCCGGCGGAATAAACCATGAAGCCCAGGATGCTCAATACAAACGCCAAGGTATGCGGCCTGACGTAACCCAACAACCGCGCATAAAGCGCGCGATCCGTTGTTGTGGTATTCACTTCAGACATCGGGCTCGGTGCCTCCATCACCCACGTATCCACTGGGCGTCGGTTGCTGGGTGGCTATAGTCAGCTGATCGAACCCCAGAGAATTGGCTGCATCGATGGCCAGTACAACCGTACGGTGGGGTGCCTCACCATCGGCAGCAATGGTAAGTGGGATTTGTTCACGACCCGCTGCAGCAGCGCGCAGGGCTCCGCGAACAGCGAGGGCTCTGGGCGGGATCGGCTCGCCGTTCAGGCTGTATTGACCCCGTGCGTCAATACGCAGTTCCAGCATATTCTCCTCGACCGATACCGCTCGCCCCTCTGCCTCGGGCAGCTCCACGGCCACCTCTGTGCGATTGGAAAAACTGGTAGAGACCATAAAGAAGATTAGCAATAGAAATACCACATCAATCAGTGGCGTTAGATTAATGGCCAACTCCATGCGCTTTTGTCGGCGAAATTTCAAAGATCGTATTCCGTCTTGCGATCACTGTGCAGGGCGTCTACTAGCTTAATGCTCTCCTGCTCAAGACCGACCACGATTGTGTCAATCCTGCCGGTAAAGTAACGGTGCATGACTAAAGCCGGAATCGCCACCGCCAACCCCGCCGCCGTAGTAAGGAGTGCCTCGGAAATACCACCCGCCATCGCCCCGGCATTGCCTGTACCTTGCACTGTAATGACGGTAAACACTCGAATCATGCCAATCACGGTACCCAACAATCCCAGCAAAGGCGCTACGGCCGCGACAGTACCCAAGGTGTTCAGATAGCGCTCCAACTCATGCACAACGTGCCCAGCGGCCTCCTCAATACTCTCCTTCATAACATCACGGCCCTGATGAGTATTCGCCAAGCCTGCCGCCAAAACCGCTCCCAGTGGCGAACCAGCCCGTAATTGCTTCAACCGTTGCGCATCAAGTTCGCCGGTCTTCAACTGGCGCCAAACATTTGCCAGCAAGTGCGGCGGAGCTATCCGACTGGGATTAAGTGCCATCCAGCGCTCAATAGATATGGCCAACGCTAAAATGGAACACAACACGATAAAGGGCATGACCCAACCGCCAGCGGCCAATAAATCAATCACCGGTTTTCTCCATTCCTAGCATTTATCCACGCCCTCGACGTCCCGCACGTCGCGGGGATGTCCCGTCAGTATACCTGCGTCACCCGGCACGCCCCAGTGGTGGAATTTGCAGCCAAAATGGCACCCAGCCGGTACGTAAGGCCCGAACTTCAACACCTCGCTCCCCCAGCGTCACCTGAACAGAACCAGACTCGGCACTGTTTAACGCCTTGATGTTAGCCCTGTCTAGGCGATCAAGGACGTCCTGAGCCGGATGACCGAACCGGTTATACCGACCGGCGCTTATCAGCGCCCACTGGGGCTGAACCCATTTTAAGAATGTCGCCCCGGTCGAGGTACTCGAGCCGTGATGGGCTACCACCAACACTGAGGCCTCTAGATTGTCGCGCCAATAGCGGACAGCTGACCGTTCCTGCGCCATGGGGATGTCGCCCGTAACTAAGACCCGCACCCCCTGGAACTGCAAAAGCAAAACGCAGCTGTGGGTATTGCGCTCGTCATGACTCTGACCATTGCCGCTCAGAAACTGGGCGTACCCCTCCTCTGAACGCCATAAAATCGCCCCTGGTCGACAAGGTTGGCCATCGTAACCCCAGTGGCTATTTACGACTATTTGCGACTGCAGCGTAGCCAACCCGCCACTGTGGTCGTCGTCAGCATGACTAATAACCAAATGATCGAGTTGCTCAATCCCTAACGCCCGCATCGCCGGCAAAACCACCTTGCGTACTTGACCTGGAATAGCAGGACTACCCCAACCCGTGTCAAAAAGTAGCGTCTGGCCGGCCTGCTGCCACAACACGGATAACCCCTGCCCCACATCCAATAACCAAAGATTTGCCGTGTCACTGAAGCGCGGCAATAGGCGTACGCCACCGATGCATAACAACACACAGAGGGTGCTGACCAGCGGCCGCCTCCACGACGAATGCACCCACCAGACTCCCACTAGCGACAGCACTAACAAGAACTCCCAAAGAGACAGCGGCATCGCCAGAAGTGCCTCTGACGCCACAGCGTGATGCAGTGTGTCAGCCAGACGCAGCCATTGCTCGAGTATCCCGGACGCCATTATCCAGGGCAGGTTAACTGTAAGAGGCAGCAATAACGCCCAGATGTCGCCCAGTAAAGCACTGGGAATGACCAACATGCTGATTAGCGGCACTAACAGTACGTTACCTAGTAGCGATACCGTGCTCAGTTCCCCCAGCCAAAACATCAGCCAGGGTGCCATCAAGGGCAGCATACAAAGTTGCGCGAGCAACTGTGTTAGCAACACAGTAATAACAGCGCCTTTGTCCGGGGCTAACAGGGCACGATTCAGGCGCCCAACAGTGATCACTATCGCTGTCGCACTCACACTCAACCACAGGCTTTGATCCAGTATCGCCAAGGGATCTGTCGTTACCAAAAGCAGCGTTACCAGCCCCAACACACGAAGAGCTGATGTGCGCCAACCGAGCAATCGAACACCCTCGTAGACGGCTAAAAAAATCATTGCGCGCACCACCGGCACACCCGCGCCACCCAAAAGGCCATAAATCATAGCCATCAGTAGCGCGAGCATGCGGGCAGACCCTAAAACCTGCCTGACTACCGAGGGCCAAAAAGGCACCACCAGTAATTGGGCGACACGTATCAGGATTGCCCGCGCCATCAGATATACCAAGCCCACATGCAAGCCACTGATGACCAGTACATGCACAATACCCAACACACGAAATTGCCGCCAATCATCTGTATCAAGGCGACGGGCATCGCCCAGCGCCAACGCCGCGAGCAGTGCTGAAGCGCGCGTCTCCCCCAGTTGCTGCTGCAGCTGCGCCGCGAGGGCCCCGCGCAATGCAGCCCAACTCCCTTGCGACGGCGTCTGAACATGGACTACGGCTGAGACCGTACCCCTTGCCACAACAGCATCGACGACGCTGCTTACTCCGTCGGGCACCGCGCCGGGCGACCACTGACTCGGGGGCGGCCGCAAACGTACCTGCATTGTCAGCAGCTGCCCTGCCTGGATAACGGGAGAGTGCTGCCAAAGGCTAAGTTTGATCAGTCCAACTGGAGTGCAGTGAATGCCAGTGGTTGACGTCGCATTAATATCAAAACGCTGAACGTACTGACCGCCGAGGTCCGGACCTGTAACTCTGGGCAGTCCGACCACACGCCCTGTGACAGTCACCTCTTTTCCCCAGCAGGAGTCCGGTAATTGCTGCGCCGACCAATTAACAATAACCACCGCTGCCACACAAAAGGTCACAGCCAATGGCCTGAGAGGTCGAATGCAAGCCATGACACTCGACAGCCCCAACAGCAATGCCACGCCAACCACCATAGAGACTTGCGGTAATAGCAGCGGGAAACCTAAGCCAAGCAACCACAGGCTGATGACAGCTGCTTGAGGCCGATTGTGGCATTTTTGCCACTGCCTACCGCCTTTAGGGGCATGGTCGGTTGTCGGCAAGGCCGTCATAATGGCATCCAAAGGGGTGTACACCACCAGTGGATCTTCTTAACCGTCGTCGCGCCATAGCCGCGACCAACAGAGATCTGCAATGGACAGGTGACACAGAACAGCACGCGTTACGACGGGTCTCATGCCTAAGAAATTTTTGACAAGGCTGGCGCTTTCACCGCAGAGATTGCGGGAGTACCGGCTGCTCAGAGCCCTCGGCGAATGGATCTATGAACCCAACTTGTGGCATATCAACCGGCACTCGGCTGCCAGTGCCTTTGCCATTGGTTTGTTTTGCGCCATGCTCCCCATTCCGGGACAGATGGTAGTGGCTGCCCTATTGGCATTACTCTTTCGCGCTAATATGCCCATCAGCGTTAGCTTGGTCTTTATCACCAACCCCTTCACTATGCCGGTCATTTTTTATGGTGCCTATGAGCTGGGTGTCGCACTCCTGGGCATGGAGCCGACTATCGAAGCATTCCACCTCAGCTGGGAATGGCTACGTCATAGCCTCAACGATATTTGGCTTCCCCTAACACTGGGGAGTCTGGTATTGGGCGTGGCATTGGCGGCGGCAGGATGGATCGCGATTCAATGGCTGTGGCGCTTGCGTATCCAACGTCTCTGGCTGGCCCGAAGCCTCAAGCGTCGACGCTAGCCCTTCACTGAGTTTGACTTAATACCGACGCCACCAATAGGCGTGCCGCACGGCGGGCCGGTATTACAGCCGCCAGAACACACAAAACCACCGACGCCATCCACAGCGTCACTACATCGACTAGCTGCACCGATACCGGCAGGTAATTTAAGGGATAAACATCCGTATTGAGGAGACCATAGCCTAGGGCAGATTCAATAGCATTTGCCATGTGAGGACTGAGCTCAGCTAATGCCCACCCCACGAGGGTGCCAACACTGGCACCAAACACACCAATATAGAGGCCCTGCAGCACATATATCGCCGCCACGTCATTGGCTGATGCCCCCAAGGCACGCAGAGCCGCTATAGCGCGGCTCCTATCTGTCACCAGCAGTACCAGCGAGGACACCACGTTAAAGGCTGCCACGGCTATGATGGAAACCAGTAATAGCGTCACCAAATTGCGAGACAATTCGATAGCGGCATACAAATTACCGTGCGTGCCGGTCCAGTCTGTGGTGTAAAAATTATCGGGCAGTTGGCGACCCAGTAAACGTCGCATCTGTGCTGAAGCAAATACATCCTCTAGCTTTAACGCGAGCCCAGTAGCACTACTGTATTCATCATTCTGCGGCAGCACATCAACCAAGCGACCAATCATTAACCGCTCATCAAGCTCGGTCCCTGAATCCAAAATCCCTACGACGGTGACCACTACCGGCAACTGCGGTCGTGATTGGGTGGGCTCCGGTGCCATGACTAGGCGCAAGCTATGGCCAACCTGCACGGATAGCTGAGCCGCTAATCCACGCCCTAACAACACCTGATGCTGACGCAGCGACCCTGAAAAGTTTGAAAAGAAGGGCTGCCAAGCCGAGACGGTGTCCTGACCCAAGCCAAGCCACACAGCAGCATGTACGCGCTGACCTTGGATGAGCAGAACATCTTGTTCATGAAATAAGTAGCTACCGCTCACACCCTGGATTTCCGCAAGACGTCGCCGCTGATCCTCCCAAGCCTCTTGGTCGGCGTAACCCCGCACGGTAACGTGAGGCAACATGCCTAAGATGCGCTCACGCATACCCTGCTCAAAGCCGTTCATCACCGACAGCACGGCCAACAGTACAGCTCCGGCCAGAACCAACCCGAGCATAGAAAGCCGGGATAGGAAGCCCGACATACCGCGCCCTCGGCCGACAAACTGTCGCCACGCAAGCGCCGCGCGGAAGCTAAAAGGCATCGTCAATCGCTCTCGAGACCGCCGTCTCTCAGGACCCATTGACGGTCTAAGCGCGCGGCAATGCGGGAATCGTGGGTAACCACAATGAAGCTTGTCTCTCGACGTTCCATGGCCAGCATTAACTCCAACACCTGCTCAGCAGAATCAGGATCCAAATTACCCGTGGGTTCGTCCATCAGTACACAGCTAGGATTGTTAGCCAAAGCCCGCGCAATGGCGACACGCTGACGCTCCCCACCTGAGAGCTGCGCCGGGAGATGCGAACTGCGGTCTGCCAAGCCGACCGACCGCAATAATGAAGAGGCCGCCTCTTCAGCCTGACGCCGACCAACACCGGCAATACGCGCGGGCATGGCAACCGCTTCTAAGGCCGTGAATTCGGGTAGCAAATGATGAAACTGGAACACAAAGCCCAGCTGTCGATTACGCCAGTGATCGCGCTCCGCTTCACTCATGGCGCTCAACTGACGTCCCGACACCCACACCTCACCGCTGCTCGGCGTATCCAACCCACCCAGCAGGTTTAAGAGCGTGGACTTACCAGAACCCGAGCGACCAGTAATGGCCACGCGCTCGCCCGGTTGAAGCGATAACGTTACGGCGTTGAGCACACACACATCGCGCTCGCCATCACGATAAGTTTTCACCAGATCACGACAAGACAGAATGGCATCAACCACGGTTTAGCGCCTCAATAGGATCAATACGGGCTGCGCGCCATGCCGGGTACATCGTCGCCAGCAAGCTCAATACCAAGGCACCGCCGATTGCCACCCAGACATCGGCCAGATGCAGTTCCGAGGGCAAAGTGCCGATGTAGTACACCCGCGGATCAAATAGATGAACCCCAAACAGCTGCTCCAGCCAGCTCGTGACTTCACTCAAGTTAAGCGATAACAAAATGCCCACGAGAGCCCCCAAGGCAATCCCAACGACACCCAATAGCATACCGTGTCCTATAAACAGCCAGAGAATAGAAGTTGAAGACACACCCATAGTGCGCAAGACTGCAATTTCGCGCGTCTTTTCCGTCACCGACATCGTCAAGGTCGAGATAATGTTGAAGGCTGCTACAGCGATCACAGCGAATAGTAAAAACCCCACCACCCATTTTTCCATGCGAATCGCCGCGAACAATGAGCCTTGGCTCTGCTGCCATGTCTGTAGTGTCAATGACTTGGGTAAAACACTCGCAAGCGAAGGGGCCTGAAGTAAAGCAAGGTCACGATCTCGGAATTCAACAAATACGCCGTCAACGCCGCGACGGTTAAACAGACGTTGAGCCGTTTCCAGAGATACCCAGGCCTGATTGGCATCCAAATCTGTGCCCACCTGAAACTCCGCCACCACCTCTAGGCGTGCCATTCGTGGAAACACACCCAAAGGGGTAATGGAAAGCGCCGGCAATAACACGTCCATCTGATCGCCCACGCTCACACCCATGAGCCGCGCCAGATTACTCCCAAGAACCACCCCGAAACGCACGTCCTCGATGCTGTCTAGGGAGCCTTCCGTAATTTGCTCGTGCAGGGTACTGACCTGACGCTGGGTAGCGACGTCGATACCGGTAATTAACGCACCCCGCTGCCGCCCCCACGCACGCAGCAAAACCGTATCCTCAATGAAAGGCGCCACTCCAACAACACCGTCTCTGGTGCGGAAGTCGCTGGCCAGCCCCTGCCATTCCGGTATCGGGGCAAATGAAGTTGAGAGAATCTTTGCGTGGGGTACCAGTTTGAGAATACGCTCGTGAAGCTCGGCCGAGAAACCATTCATCACTGACATAACGGTAATCAAGCTGGCCACGCCCAATACCATACCCAGCAGAGAGGTTCGGGCTACAATTCGCGAAAAGCCCCCTCTTCGGCCGCCAAAACTGTAGCGCGTGACCAACTCCCAAAGCAGCACGAGCGGACCCTATTTACGTGGATCGAAGGTGTTAACTCCAGTTTCACCCGATCGCGTCTCAGTCTCGCAGCGCTGGGGATCACCCCCACAAATCTTGCACTCTTGATCGATGCCCAGACGACCAATCCCACCACAAGAACCACTGATGGGCGCGCGACCTGCCATCACGCCTACCGCCATACCCGCGACGATCAACGCAAACACCAAGAACGATACGACAAAAACCATGACTACCTCCTAACGCCCGCGCTCCACTTTAGCCCGAAGTGGTTTCGCTGGCCAGATAGGGTTTAAAGCTGCTTGACCATGATGCCTTAAAGCCATCGCCATCGCGCCGTACTAGATACACGGCAAGACCCTGTCGTTCAGCTAGGTCGAGGGCTTCTTTCGAGCCGACTACACACAACGCCGTAGCCCAGGCATCTGCCAAGGCAGTTGACGGATGCACCACCGTAACAGAAACCAAGTCATGCGCAATGGGATAGCCTGTGCGAGGATCTAACAGGTGGGAATAGCGTTTGCCGTCTCGCTCAAAAAAGTTACGGTAGTCCCCGGAGGTCGCCACACCCGTATCAGTCAGCGCCAGTGCCACCTGCACTTGCCGCCCGCCCACGTCGGGACGCTCAACGGCAATGCGCCAAGCATCGCCCCGCGGGCTTACCCCACGAAGGCGAAGTTCACCACCGATATCTAGCATGTAACTGCCGAGACCCATCTCATCGAGGGCGTCGGCCCCCAAATCTACGCCGTAACCCTTAGCAATTGACGATAACTCGATGTAAGCCTTCGGATGTTTTTTGGCCAGTGTTCGGGTCCGGGGATCCCAATCAAATTGCGCCACACCCACCGCCGCCTGCCTCGCTGCCACCGACGCCGGATCTGGAAAGTCCCGAGGACCCTCTGGCCCAAATCCCCAAATGTCGAGTAATGGCCCCACCGACACATCATAGGCGCCGCCGGTCAGGCGTGAGATACCAAAAGCCTCATTCAGGACATAGGCAAAGTCCCAGTCGATCTCCACGGCCTCACCGACGCCTAGCCGGTTAAATTGGGATAGAGTCGAGTTGGGATCGTAAGAATTCATACTGGCGTTAACCACCTCAAAGGCCGCCTCGAGGGTCGCTTTCACCTCGCTACTGGGCTTATCGGTGGCATCAATGGGATACACCAGTGTCCATTGGGTACCGTATATGCCGCCACTGAGGCGAACTGGCTCGGCCTCCCCAGCGCAACCCAGAGCCAGGGAAAGAAAAAGGGCCAGCACGACGGCCAGCCCTTGTTGTTTAACGGTTGACATCAACTTAGCCGCCGAAGTCGTCCAATAGAATGTTGTCGCGCTCGACACCCAGATCCAACAGCATCTTAATGACCGCCGCGTTCATCATGGGCGGTCCGCACATGTAGTATTCGCAGTCCTCGGGCGCGGGATGATCCTTTAGGTACTGCTCGTACAAGACATTATGAATAAACCCGGTCAAGCCGTCCCAGTTATCCTCGGGCTGCGGGTCTGATAACGCCACGTGCCACTGGAAATTGTCTTTTTCGCTCTGCAGACCATCGTAGTCCTCAACGTAGAACATCTCGCGCAAGGATCGCGCGCCGTACCAGAACGAAATTTTACGGTTACTGTCGAGACGCTTGAGCTGATCGAAGATATGTGAGCGCATGGGCGCCATGCCCGCACCACCGCCGATGAATACCATCTCGGCATCGGTATCCTTGGCGAAGAATTCACCAAAAGGACCGTACACGGTGACGGTATCGCCCGGCTTTAGATTGAACACCCAGCTCGACATGATGCCAGGAGGGATACCTTCACTACCCGGGGGCGGCGTGGCAATCCGAATATTGAATTTCACCACGCCCCGCTCTTCGGGGTAATTGGCCATGGAGTAAGCGCGGATGGTGGTATCGGCGCATTGGGACTCGTTGTTAAAGAAGCCAAAGCGCTCCCAGTCCCCGCGATATTCTTCGCCGATATCGTAGTCACTGTATTTCACATGATGCGGCGGACACTCGAGCTGGACATAACCACCCGCGCGGAAGTCAACATTCTCGCCCTCGGGGAGTCGCAACACCAACTCCTTGATAAAAGTGGCTACGTTGTCGTTTGACTCCACTGTGCACTGCCACTGCTTAACGCCAAACACCTCTTCAGGGATTTGGATCTTCATGTCCTGCTTAACGGGAGTTTGACAAGACAAGCGCCAGCCATCACGTGCTTCTCGTCGATTAAAGTGTGATTCCTCGGTGGGCAACATTGCGCCCCCACCGTCCTTCACTACGCATTTGCACTGCGCGCAGGTGCCACCACCGCCGCAAGCACTGGCGAGAAACAAATTGGCATCGGCCAACGTTTGTAGCAGCTTGCCACCAGCGGGAACCTCAATGGTTTTCTCGCCATTAATCTCAATACTGACGCTGCCACTGCTAACCAGCCGGGTGCGAGCGAACAAAATCACCACCACCAGTGCCAGAACGATAGCGGTGAACATGCCCACGCCGTAAGTGATTGTCATATCCATAGTCCGA
The DNA here is from genome assembly GCA_964412695.1 of uncultured Alteromonadaceae bacterium. GTDB lineage: Bacteria > Pseudomonadota > Gammaproteobacteria > Pseudomonadales > Halieaceae > Luminiphilus. The sequence continues at coordinate 19,641 of CAYPPU010000005.1, forward strand.
TAACCCTTGTTTGCTCAGCGGATTGACGCGCCAATCAGATATCGATGCCGCCGAAGGACATAAAGCCCAGCGACATCAGTCCCACGGTGATAAAGGTTATGCCCAAGCCCTGCAACCCCTCGGGGACGTCGCTGTACTTGAGCTTCTCACGAATACCCGCGAGCGCCACGATGGCTAGCGCCCAACCTACGCCCGCACCGGCACCAAAAACCACGCTCTCGGGGAAGTTGTAGCTGCGCTCTACCATAAACAGGGATGCGCCCATGATGGCGCAGTTAACTGTAATCAATGGCAGGAACACGCCCAATGCGGCGTAAAGCGCTGGCACGTATTTATCGAGGAACATCTCGAGTATCTGCACCAAGGCGGCAATGACACCGATGTAGCTCAATAGACCCAAGAAGCTCAAGTCCACATCGGGCAGACCGGCCCATGCCAAGGCACCATCGGCCAGCAGGTATTGATAAATAAGGTTGTTGACCGGAACGGTAATCGTCAGCACCACCACCACGGCAATACCCAAACCCAGCGCTGCTTGGATCTTTTTGGATACCGCCAAGAAGGTGCACATACCCAAGAAGAAAGACAGCGCCATGTTCTCAATGAATACGGATCGCACAAATAGACTTAGATAATGTTCCATTAGGCGCCCTCCTCCGCCGGTGTGTGGTGGGCGATGACGTAGTCAGGCGCCTCCACTTGGTCTCTCTGCCAGCTACGAATACCCCATATCAGCAAGCCGATCAGGAAAAAGGCACTCGGCGGCAGCAGTAGCAACCCATTCGGCGTATACCAACCACCCTCTGTGACCAACGGCAGAATTTCAATGCCAAACAACTTACCCGCACCAAACAACTCGCGCACGGTGCCAATGACCAGCAACACAAAGGAATAACCCAAGCCATTACCAATGCCGTCTAGAAAGCTGGGGATAGGTGGATTCTTCATGGCGTAGGCTTCGGCCCGCCCCATCACAATACAGTTAGTGATGATGAGGCCCACAAAAACCGACAGCTGCTTCGAAATATCGTAGGCCACGGCTTTCAATATTTGGTCAACCACAATCACCAATGAAGCAATAATGGTCATCTGTACGATGATACGAATGCTGGAGGGAATGAAGCCTCGAATCATCGAGATAAACAAATTGGAAAACGCCGTCACCAAGGTCAGCGCAATACACATCACCACCGTCACCTTCAGTGATGAGGTGACCGCCAGCGCTGAACAAATCCCCAGAATTTGCAGCGCAATGGGGTTGTTCTTGAAGACCGGCGTAAATAGCGTGTCTTTAACGTCCATCAGGCTTCTCCTCGGCGCAAGTTGGTGAGGTAAGTTTCGAAGCCGTCCTGACCGAGCCAGAACTGCACCAGGTTATGAACGCCTTTACTCGTTAAGGTTGCACCCGACAAGCCATCTACCTGCCACGACGCAGAAGCAGATTCAGGCGAGACATTACCTTTAATGATAGAAATAGCCACCTCGCCGTCGCGATATACCTGCTTACCCGGCCATAGGGCCTTCCAGCGCGGGTTATCTACTTCGCCGCCCAAACCGGGGGTTTCACCGTGCTCATAAAAGCCCAAACCGGCAATCGTATTGGCGTCAGACTCCAATGCCACAAAACCATACAGCGTTGACCACAAACCGTATCCATGCACCGGGAGAATCACTTTATCCAAGCCGCCATCTTCACCGTCCACCAAGTACACCAGCGCGTGATTCGCACGACGCTGAATTTTGGCCGTGTCTTCCTGTGCACTCAAACGCACCGATTGCGAAGGGTCTTTAGCCGCCGACCGGGCATCAAATGTCGAGGGATCAATGTCGTCGACGTAGTGACCCGTTTCTATATCCACAACACGCGTGGTCACGCGCGCAAATTGCTCTTCCACCGTCAGCCCAGCCTGATAGAGACCCGCGGCCATCAAAATATTGCGCTTTAGATCTCGAGTCTTGTTGGCCTGTTGCTCAGGCTTCAACATCACCGCTGCGGCAGACACCACCACCGAGCAGACAATGCACAAAACAAGGGCAACAGTTATCACCCGCCCCAAGGTTTCATTGTTAGACGACACGCGCCAGCCTCCTCTTGATGTTGGCCTGCACCACGAAATGGTCAAACAGGGGGGCAAATAAATTCGCAAACAGAATGGCTAGCATCATGCCCTCGGGGAATGCGGGGTTTACCACGCGAATCAGCACACACATGACACCGATCAAAATGCCGTAGGCCCAACGACCACCATTGGTCATAGCCGCCGACACCGGGTCGGTCGCCATAAAAAATGCACCGAAAGCAAAACTGCCGACAACCATATGCCAATACCAGGGCATGGCAAACGCGGGGTTGTCAGTGGAACCCACCGTATTAAGCAGGGTTGAAAAGGCAATCATGCCAACGAAACAGCCAGCCACCACGCGCCAGGACGCGATCCGGGTCAGCAATAAAATAGCGCCCCCAATCATGACCATGAGTGTGGAGGTTTCACCGATGGACCCTGGCATAGCACCATAAAACGCCTGCCACCAGGTGTAGCTCTCGGTTAACCCTGACATGCCTTCTGAAGCCACTATGCCCAGAGGTGTGGCGCCACTGTAGCCGTCAACCGCTGTCCAGACAGCGTCACCGGAAAGCTGAGCGGGATACGCGAAGTAGAGAAAGGCACGCCCAGTCAGTGCGGGGTTTAGGAAGTTCTTTCCAGTGCCACCGAAGACCTCTTTCCCTATGACCACACCGAAGCTAATCCCCATAGCGGCCTGCCAAAGCGGCAAATCAGGAGGCAACGTCAGTGCAAACAAAATAGAGGTAACAAAGAACCCCTCGTTAACCTCATGTCCGCGCTTCATGGCGAACAAGACTTCCCAGAATCCGCCAACAACAAAGGTCACCGCATAAAGCGGCAAAAATTGCAGGGCACCAATCAGAAAGCAGTGCCATATATTGGCGCCATCATAGCCGCCAAACATGGCGATCAGCGCTCCACGCCAGCCCGCTATCTCACCCCCACTGGCAGCGAAAATTTCGGTCGCTTGAGCGCCGACGTTGTACATGCCGTAGAACATGGCCGGAAAGGCCGCCAGCCAGACCGTGATCATGATGCGCTTAAGATCGACGCCATCACGCACGTGAGCGGAGGTTCTTGTGACGTGGCTGGGCGAATAAAAAATAGTGTCAACCGCTTCAAACAAGGCGTACCACTTTTCATAGCGTCCGCCGGGTTTGAAATGGGGCTCAAGCTTGTCGAGTGTTGAACGCAAACCCATGTTCTCAGCCCTCTTTCTCGATTCGGGTTAAGTTATCGCGAAGTACTGGCCCGTACTCATACTTGCCGGGACAGACATAGGTACATAGGGCCAGATCTTCCTCGTCCAACTCCATGCAGCCTAGCGCCTGCGCCATCTCGGTATCGCCGACTAACAGCGACCGCAGTAACTGGGTCGGCAGAATGTCCAGCGGCATAACCTTTTCGTAGGCACCCACGGGAACCATGGCGCGCTCGGAGCCGTTGGTGTTGGTGGTCATTGCCAGCGGACGACCACCCAGCCAACTCGTGGCATAGATACCCAGTGATGAATGCTTGGCAAATCCGGGAGACAACCAACCCATGAAGGCTCGATCGCGACCTTCAGCCAAGACCGTCACCTGCTGGTGGTAGCGTCCCAAATACGCCGTGTCGGAGCTCACCCCGCGTCCACCTAAGACCGAACCCGAAATGACGCGTGACTCGCCCGCCCGCAGCTCACCGGCGGTCAAGGCCTGTAGGTCGGCGCCCAACCGCGTGCGAACGAGGCGCGGCCGCTCAACTTGGGGACCAGCCAGCGAAATGACACGATCGGTGAATAATTTCCCGTCCAAGAACAATCGGCCGACGGCAATAACATCCTGGTAGCCCACCGTCCAGGCCACTTGATTCAGCGATGCTCCCATCAAGAAATGAATATGCGTGCCCGCCAGACCTGCTGGATGCGGGCCGGCAAAGGATTGGATTTGAATACGACTGTCGTCACCCGCGGGCATAGTCGCACCCGGCGCCGTGCATAGGTATACCGGGCAATCGGCGATGGCGGCCAGGATGTCCTGGCCCAGCGCGAACGCTTCCGCCTGCTCGGCAATAATCAGCTCTGGATTGGCCGCCAGCGGATGGGTGTCCATGGCCGTAATGAACAATCCCGCCGGACTTGAATCTATGGCAGGTACTTTACTGTAGGGCCTTGTCCGCAACGCGGTCCACTGGCCACTCTCCACCAACACGCGGCGCAGCTCAGCAGCCGGCAACTGGCGCGCCGCCTCGGCGCTGTGGGCGCCAAAATCAATGGCGTCGTCTTCGGCAACCTCAATAACCAGTGACTGAAACACGCGGCGAGCGCCGCGGTTTATGGCGACAACTTTGCCGCCCGCCGGCGCGGTGTAGCACACGCCCTCGGTCTTTTTGTCGGCGAACAGCAGCTGTCCACGCTTAACCACATCGCCCTCAGAGACGGCCATTGTCGGCTTCATGCCGATGTAATCAGGCCCCACCAAAGCAACCGCCCGGGCAGGATTAACTGCCTCGATCTGCTGCTCTGGCGCCCCTGCAAGGGGGATATCCATGCCGCGTCGAATCTTCATCATTGACTATTCCGCAATTAAACCTAAGCCTTCGCGGTCATCGTGCCCACTGCCCGGAGGGCCTAGGCCGCACGTCGACCGACCTTACGGAGAAGAGAAATCAATCAGCGCGGACCCACGAACCGCCGGCTGCTCCCCCTTGCTGCCGTGCACTGCCAGAAGCGACCTATTTGCGCCGTGCGCCTGTAAGCACCAGCTTTTTTGTTACCCAAGCAGGTCCAATTCTGATCGCGCGGATTGTACAGGCTTGGACTGGCTGATGCCACTCACTCAAAGTGGTCGCATTGCACCTTGTGGGTAGGTCAGGTACTTGATGCCAGCCATCTGCTCTAGGATGCGGTAGACCTGACAGCTGTAGCCGTATTCATTATCGTACCAGAGGTACAGCACTGCTTGGCGGCCGTTGACGATTGTGGCCTTGGCATCAAAAACGCAGGCCGCGCGCGAACCCACAAAATCTGAGGACACCACCTCGGGAGAGGCGGAAAAGTCGACCTGCTTTCGCATGGGAGAGTTCAGCGACACCTGACGCATAAATTCATTCAAACTGTCTCGATCGGTCTCTCGCTCCAAGGTCAAATTTAGAATAGCCATCGAAACGTTAGGTGTAGGCACTCTAATGGCATTACCCGTGAGCTTACCGTCCAGCTGCGGCAGCACCTTTGATACCGCCTTGGCCGCCCCGGTCTCGGTCAGCACCATATTCAAAGGCGCCGAGCGTCCGCGACGCTCTGCTTTGTGGTAGTTATCAATCAGGTTCTGGTCGTTAGTGTAGGCATGAACCGTCTCAACGTGCCCAGTGACAATGCCGTACTCCTCATCGATGGCGGCCAACGGTGGCACGATGGCATTGGTGGTGCAGGAGGCAGCGGAAATGATTTGATCGCCCTCCTCAATGATGTCGTTGTTAATGCCCGCCACTACGTTCTTAAGATCGCCCTTGCCCGGCGCAGTCAAAATGACCTTACTAGCGCCTTTAGACTGCAAATGTCGCGACAGCCCCTCGCGATCCCGCAAGACGCCGGTATTGTCGATTACCAGGCAGTTGTTGATGCCATGGGCGGTGTAATCCACCTCTTCGGGGCTGTTGGCGTAAATCACTTTGACCTCGTTGCCATTGGCCACAAACGATTGACGCTCCTCATCAACACGAATCGTGCCTTTGAAGGCACCATGCACCGAGTCGCGTCGCAGCAAACTGACCCGCTTAACCAAGTCGTTAGGCGCGCCACCTTTGCGAACCACTACCGCGCGTAATCGTAAATTATCACCGCCATCGGTTTTGGCGATGATAATGCGAGCTAGCAAGCGGCCGATTCGACCAAACCCGTACAACACCACATCAACTGGGGCCTCAACAGGCTTGGCACTCGAATTGATCAAATGATTGAGTTGTCTCTCGACGTAGGCCTCCAGTGACAAGCCTTCACCGGCGTTATTGTCGAAGTATTCGACTGCCAGGCGACCGATATCGATATGACTGGGACCCAGCGGTAGCTCGCGCACGATGTCCAGTACTGGCCCTGTCTCAAATTCTGAAAGCTCATTCTGCTCAAGGTTACGCACCGCTCGATGCGCCTTCATGATGTCCAAGACCGACTGGTTTACCAGCGATCGCCCGTAGATGTAGCACTTAACGTTGCGCTCACGCGAAAGTGCCCCCACTTGTGGGATCATGGCTTCGGCGATCGCCTCTCGCTGTTTCCAATCGGCAAAATAATCATCGGGGCGACTGCGCTTGCGCTGCTGTGACACGTTAAACTCCTAACATAAGTGCTTGTGGCTAAACAATTAAATGCCACGACACCAAAGGTTCATGGCACGGTAATCGGACTTTAAGAAGTCTCTATCGAGCCCCACAACGAGCACACGGGGCTGCTTCAGGTTTCAGGACTGCCGCTGGGACAACCGAAGAAGTGCGCCATTTTGGGGTCTAAGCGAGGGTACGGCAAGTTTTACCGGCTCCCTTGCTGGCCCATGACTGGAGCCCGTGGGCCTACCCCCGTAAACTACACCCCTAATGACACACAGTTTTGCGGCGGAAGGGCTAAACCAAACGCCTGCCCAGCCCGCCAGATCGAGTCCGTTATTGCATGACCCTTGAATTTCTTGAGCACATTCCTTGGCCTGACAAGGCGGGCACTCGCACAGGTGTGGGCCCGTATCCCGGCGCGTCGGCCACTCTTGCCATCGCCCAACTCGGTCAACTGGATCGTCCATTAGTTGTCATCACGCCCAGCTCGGCCGCCGCACAAACCCTTGAGCGCGAGCTACCCGTGTTTTTAGAGCACGACACGCCGATCCTAACACTGCCCGATTGGGAAACGCTGCCCTACGACAATTTCTCGCCCCACCAAGACATTGTGTCGGAGCGACTCAACACCTTTCACCAACTACCCAATTTTGAGCGCGGCATTTTGATTCTGCCCATTACCACCCTGATGCAGAGGACGCCGCCCAGTCATTACGTTGCTGGCAGTACCTTCGCACTCGGTATAGGTGACGACTTCAACACCGATCGCTTCATTAGCAATCTCCAGCTCAATGGCTATCGTGCGGTCGACACTGTCTACGAACACGGCGAGTATGCGCTTCGGGGCTCATTGGTTGACGTCTACCCTATGGGCAGTCATCTGCCCTACCGCATCGACCTATTTGATAATGAAATCGAGAGCCTGCGGACTTTCGAACCGGAATCGCAGCGCACTATCGAAAAAGTAAACGCCATCCGGCTGTTACCCGCGCGGGAATTTCCCATGGATAACAACGCCGTTGAGCGATTCAAGCTGAATTGGTATCGCCACTTCGACGGAGACCCCGACAGCTGTCCCACATTTACTGAGATCGCGGCTGGTCGAGTGCCCGGGGGAGCCGAGAGCTACCTGCCCCTGTTTTTCGAAACAGCCGGTAATGTTTTTGACTATCTACCTGAAACAGCTGCACTTATTATGGTGGGGGATCACTATCGTGCCGCCGAACGCTTCTGGACAGAGATCTGCACCCGCTATCAGGAATACGGCATTGACCCCCGGCGCCCGTTACTAGCGCCCGAGCAATGCTTCACCCCTGTTGAGGAACTCTACGCACAACTTGGTCAATACCCGGTGCTGGAGCTCCGCGCCAACCCTGAGGCCAGCGTCCACCAGAAGACCGCCTTTGAAATGCCACCGGCCATTCATGACTGGCCCTCGGGCAATACGGCGATGGACCGATTCGCCGGATTCCTATCGAGCCAGCGCGGGCCGGTACTACTGGTGGCCGAATCCGTCGGTCGACGTGAAATCTTATTAGAAAGTCTGGCACAACACGGTCTGCACCCAAATAGCGCTACTGACTGGCCCGATTTTTTGGCCTCGGGCCAACGCTTTGCTATTGCCGTTGCGCCAGTCGATCGTGGACTGTATGCCGGACCCGATGCCCCCACGCTAGTTACCGAGAGTCAACTTTTCGGTGAGCGGGTAGCGCAGCGTCGTCGACGCAACACCACCGGTCAAACCGACACCCAAACTCTGGTCAGAGACCTAACCGAACTGCGACCAGGCGTTCCCGTTGTGCATCTCCAACATGGAGTTGGACGCTACCTTGGGTTGCAATCATTGACCGTTGATGGCGACGACGCTGAATTTCTTGTGCTCGAGTATGCCGCCAACGACAAACTCTACGTACCGGTGGGCTCACTGCATCTCATTGCGCGCTACACCGGTGCCGACCCCGATACAGCTCCCCTGCACCGCCTAGGCAGCGAGCAATGGGAAAAGGCGCGCCGCAAAGCCAGTAAACGTGCCCAGGATGTCGCGGCACAGCTGCTTGAAATATACGCTCGACGCGAGGCGCGGGTCGGCTTTCGCTGCGAAGTGGATACCGACGCCTGGGAACGTTTTGCAGAGGGCTTTCCCTTCGAGGAGACACCCGACCAACAAGCGGCGATCGAAGCTGTCAGGGACGACATGTGCTCTGAAAAAGTCATGGATCGGCTGGTCTGTGGTGATGTCGGATTCGGCAAAACCGAGGTCGCCATGCGTGCAGCATTTATTGCCGCACAAAATCAAAAACAAGTGGCGGTACTGGTCCCCACCACACTACTGGCGCAACAACACTACAACAGCTTTCGTGATCGCTTCGCCAACTGGCCAGTAAAAGTCGAGGTGATCTCGCGTTTTAAATCTGCGAAGGAAATAGAACAGGTCTCTGCGCGCATTGCCGCCGGTGACATTGATGTCTTGGTAGGCACCCATAAACTGCTACAAAGTGACTTCCGCTTTAACGATTTAGGACTTTTGATCATTGATGAGGAACACCGCTTCGGGGTGAAACAAAAAGAAGCCATCAAAGCCCTGCGCGCGGAAGTCGACATACTGACCATGACCGCCACGCCGATTCCACGCACGCTGAACATGGCACTGGGCGGCCTTCGCGACCTGTCGATTATCGCCACGCCACCAGCGCGACGGCTTTCGATAAAGACCTTCTTGCGCGAGCACTCACTTGGCTTGGTAAAAGAGGCGGTACTTCGCGAAACACTTCGGGGCGGGCAGGTTTATTATCTCCATAACGAGGTTAAAACCATCGAGGAGAGCGCCCGGAAATTACGCGAGCTTTTGCCAGATCTCGATATTGCTGTGGCCCATGGCCAACTCCGCGAGGGCGCGCTAGAACGCGTCATGTCCGACTTCTATCACCAACGCCACCACGTGCTTGTCTGCAGCACCATCATTGAAACGGGCATCGACGTCCCCAACGCCAACACCATCATTATCGAGCGCGCTGACAAATTTGGTTTGGCACAGCTCCATCAGCTGCGTGGCCGCGTTGGCCGCTCACACCATCAAGCCTACGCGTATTTGTTATCGCCACCGCGCTCAGCTTTAACCAAAGATGCCGACAAACGCTTGGAGGCTATTGAAGCTGCCGGTGAGCTAGGTGCCGGGTACTTATTGGCAACCCACGACCTCGAGATTCGCGGCGCCGGCGAACTGTTGGGCGATGAACAATCTGGACAAATCCACAATGTGGGTTTCAGCTTGTATCTGGACATGCTCAACAGTGCTGTGGCCGCGCTTAAACGCGGCGAGATCCCCGACGTTGACGCGCCACTCGAGAGTGGTACTGAGGTAAAACTGCATGTGCCGGCACTGATACCCGAAGCCTACCTGCCCGATATCACCACACGTCTCGTGCTTTACAAACGTATCGCTGCAGCCGTCGACGAAACCCAGCTCCGTGACATTCAAGTCGAGATGATCGATCGCTTTGGACTGCTACCTGATGAAATCAAGCATCTGTTTAGCCAGGCAGAAGTGCGTATTCAGGCGCGTGAACTCGGAATTGCCGAAATCGACGTGGCTGGCGCTGGTGGTAGTATCGACTTTACCGATAAGACGCGGGTTGAACCGCTAAGCTTGGTCAAATTGATTCAGAGCGACCCAAAAACCTATCAGCTGGCCGGTGCCAATAAACTGCGCTGGAAACGCGAGCTTCCCAATTTGGCTGATCGCAAGCGCTTTATTGAGGAGCTACTCGCTAGCTTCAATAAAGATATAGCAGAGACACAGGCCGCATGACGCCTAGAGCCACAATGAGTCCCGTTATTCATCACCTCTGCCTGGCAATTTCTTTCACGCTGTCCCTAGCGCCGGGGTTGTTGATAGCGCAACCCGAAGAGCAAGCCCCGCCCGGTATCGACGAAAGCTTACTCAATGAGCCATCGGGCTGGCTGCGGGTAGAGGTGGCCGTTCTTGTTGATACGAGCGAGAAAGCGCTCTTTAGCGAGCAATGGCCACTATCGCCTGGGCCTCATTACCCTCAGCGCTCTCGCTGGCTGCTCGACTCTGAGAGCGATGGCAATTTGCAAGCTCAGTATCCGGGCAGCCAATTAACGATCGATGAGGTAGGTAACGTTCGACTGCTGCTGCCGACGCCCAAACGACTTATTGCTGAGGCCCATTCCAACATCGCAGCCGTTATGGCTGAGTATCTCGATGAACTTAGCGGCAATGTATTACCCGACCCTCATGACTTATCCCTACCCCTAGCTACGACCGCGACGGACAATTCAATTGCTGAATCAGAAATAAGACTGGCTTTACCGACCGATCAGGTGGACATCCAAGCCTTGGCTCTCGATGATCTGAACCCGCTTGCCCTTGATGAACTGAGAGCCGGTGTTCGAGCTCTTGAAGGTTTGCCACCCCGAGTGATGCCCCACATCAACGCAGACTCGCTAACCGAACTTGAAAATACTCATAGCAGCGGCCTAGATACCGAACACCCTCCGACGCTACCCACGGCGTTCCTAACACAAGAGAATACGCTGTTAGCACAGGGGCTAAGGCGCCTCACGGCGCGAAGCGGCGACCAAATCCGAATGCAGACGGCTTGGCTTCAACCGCCAGAGGCGAGCAATCTAGCCATCTTATTAACAGACAGCATCGACGATACAGCGTGGCCTGCGGTGCAAGGATTCGTTCAGCTGGTTAAGCGCGACGGGTGGCGCATGGGGGTCAATATCTGGTTGAGCACCGCCGGTGACTACCTACCCCAAGGACTGACAGTAGCTGCACCACCTGCACAACCCGAGCGAACGACTTTTTTGAGTGAAGAGTCTGAGGAAGAACTGACTGGTGTAGCACTCGATGAGCGTCGTCAATGGCTGCAAGCCTTTCATCAGACCCAGCTACTGGGCGACTTCCCGCCAGCCCTCGATCTAGACACGAACGACAGCGACCTACCCCGCGACACGCCCAACGAATGGTCCGTGCAAAAGGCTGGCATTTCAGAAGAGCCTGCAGCACCAGCCGAATGGCCCTATCGTCACGTGATCCATGTAGCTGACACACGCAGCCTACTAGACGGCAACGTTCGCTACTTCGACCACCCCGTCCTTAAGGTTCTCAGCGCCTACAAAGAGCTCACCTGGGGTGAGGTTTTCGCCCTAGGTGAACAAGAACGAGCCTCGGCAGAGCAATCTGAAGCGGGCGAGCCATAACTCCCGACCCCATTATCAAGAGGCAAATGGGTCGGCTCTTCATGCACGGCAATTCGAGTCGGTACCCAGATCGTTGCCGGGCGACGCGGTATCTGCAACTCGACCAGCCCATCCAACAAACCGTCAGCAAGGTGGATGAGGCAGTAATTGTGCCTGACCAACCCCGACGGACCCCTAGAGAAACGTCATCCTGGAACGAGCGAGCTTATTAATCGGTAGGCTCTTCCTTCGGGATATAGAGGGTCTGACTCGGGAAAGCGATTTCCGCACCATGCTCGGCAATGATGTCCACAATCTTCATCAAGATTTCGTGTTTGATGGCGTGGTACTGCACCCAGTCCGTGGTCTTGGTAAAGGTATAGATAAAGAAATCCAATGAGGATGCACCGCAGGAGACAAAGTTAACCATGAGGGTTCGGTTTAAGTCGATCGCCTCATGATTTTCTAGCATCGCCCGCACGGCTTTACAGATCCCGTCCATCTGCGCCACGTCGTCGTAGCGAATCCCGATGGTTTCGTATATCCGACGGTTGTTCATGCGCGAGGGATTCTCGATCGACACGCTAGAAAATACCGAGTTAGGGACGTACAGCGGTCGCTGATCAAAGGTGCGAATGCGGGTCATACGCCAGCCAATATTCTCGACCGTTCCCTCTATTTCACGATCAGGTGAGCGTATCCAGTCGCCCACAGTGAAGGGCCGATCCATGAAAATGGTCAGTCCACCTAGGAAGTTAGCCAGCACATCTCGGGCCGCAAAGCCGACCGCGATGCCACCTACACCACCAAAGGCAAGCAAGCCCGAAACTGAGATATCGAGCGACTGCAAAATCATAAGAGCTAGCAGCAACACCAGAGCAAAACGCGCCAACTGACCCACCGCTTTGACAGTTGCCCGATCATCAGAGTCGCGCTTGCCGCGGCTGTCCGACAGCATTTCAGCCTCGGTCTCGCGAATCAAACCGAAGCCCGCCCACCCCAGGAAGACCAACACACCGGTGTCAGCCGCCTGGCTCACGGTCAGTCGCAAGTCATCGCCAATATCCAGAAGCGCTAACAGTGCGTAGGCCAATACTAACCACACCGCCCCTTCCAGGGGAGAAGCCAAGGCCTTGGCAAGCACGTCATCCCAGGGATTCTGCGTGTGTTTGGCTCTGGCATGAACAAAAGTGACCAAACGGCGGATCGCTGTCCTAACCAAAAGACCGAATACCAAGACCGCCGCCACAATCCAGACGGCCAAATCAATACCAGTGGCATCGGCTACAGGCGCAAGCCACGTATTGAGAATGTGATCAGAAGGCACCATGTGGTCAGATCTCCTAGGTAGATGGCCCATGCTAACCCAGCACATTCCTCTAACACCAACCCTCGCTTATGACCAATCGCACGTATCGACAAACGCAACCATGCTGTATAAAATCACAGCGTGTATAGATAACCAGTAAGCGAGAGGTATCCATTGTGATCAAACTCACTGAACGGCAACAACGGGTGCTCGACGTTATTCGTCAACACATCGATAGCACTGGCATGCCCCCCACCCGGGCAGACATCGCCCGTGAGCTGTCTTTCAAAAGTGCCAATGCAGCAGAGGAGCATCTCAAAGCCCTAGCGCGCAAAGGCGCCATTGAGATTGTGCCGGGTACATCGCGCGGCATCCGACTGATCGAGGAGCGCGGCTTGCCCATAGTGGGGCGGGTAGCCGCTGGGTCGCCGGTACTGGCTCAGGAACACATTGAAGAGCACTGTGAGCTACAGCCCCAGTTTTTCTCCCCCGCTGCCGACTACTTATTGCAGGTGACCGGCGACAGTATGATCAACGCGGGCATCTTCGACGGCGATCTACTGGCCGTGCACAGTACACCGGTGGCGCAGAACAACCAGATTGTGGTGGCCAGGATAGGCGATGAGGTCACCGTAAAACGTTTTCAGCGTCGGAGTGAGAGCCGAGTTGATTTGCTGGCCGAAAACCCAGACTACGAACCCATCAAAGTGGACCTGTCATCGCAGGAATTCGCTATCGAAGGTATCAGCGTAGGAGTCATCAGGCGTCATTTTTGACCCTGTAGACGTTTCTAAGTCGGACCCTATCGGTCCGTTTCGGGGGTTGAGACGAGGCGAGCTCAGTGCAACGTGCGGCTAGACGGGGCCTCTCGTGACTCAACCTCCACCCCGGCCATTTCAGCCAACCGGGCAGCGGTTTGTATACCGGCCTGAATCATTGCCTTGGCAACCTCAAGGTTGTGCTCCATGAGGTAAGCGCTGGTCTCTTCTGAGAACTGAATACTTACCAGGGGCTCGCCTTCGTCTTCGTCAGCGCGCTGCAGAACAATCTCGCCATCACCTAAATCAACGATTTCCAGTAAAGCGGTAGACATGCGTTCTCCTCGAACGGTGAGTTGCAACACCACTGTAACAGTCGGCCGCCTCAGAAGCCAGTCTGGGGCCTATTTACTGCTCTTGAAGTCCGTCATCCATCCGAGCAAAAAGCGCCTGACAGTCGCGATACCACTGCTCGTAACGACCTCTATCCACAGTGCTCACCTCTACGGCTAAACTCGCTTGCACGGCCTGCTGGGCCGGCAACCCCAATGGAACGGGCGCCAAAAGAGCCGCCAACCAACCCTGATCTTCCAACTGCCTAAATTCACCGATTTCGGGAGGGCAGGCTATGCCGTCCTCAAGAGCCGGCAATTCGGACGCTCGGTGGGGCGGCCTGTCTGGCAGTCGATCTAATTTCAATGTCGCCAGAAGAAACCAGCCATAGGCATCGAGCAAATGGAGGCGCACAGAGGGCCCATACGCCGCATCCAATACAGTTTGAGGAACCCCAGAAGCACCCGATTCCCGCCAACGGTCTAATAACACCCGCGCCATATATAAGGCGTGATTGCAGAGCCCGCGCGCGCCAGCCATGAATCAGTGACTGTCGTTGTCCGAAGTCGATTTCGCCGGCGCTTTTTTGGCTTTTGCCTTGGCCTTTGTCTTCGCTTTGGCCTTGGGCTTGGCTTTGGCACTGCCCTCTTCCAGCCAACCGCCGTCACGGAAAAACGCCTTCCAACCCGTCGCCTTGCCATCGACCTCGGTCATAAGGTATTGCTCTTTGGTTTTTCGGCTGTAGCGAATCTGGCTGCGGTTGCCGGCGTCATCGCCCCGCGGACCATCAAATAGATAGCCGTACTTCGGATCTATCTCTCCCTGATGCGGCAGCAGCTCGTCCAAAAACGGCGGGCGAGTCTCGCGGTGCTTAGGGAATTGGCTGGCAGCCAAAAATAGACCCGACGCACCGTCGCGAAGAATGTAGTGATCTTCGACCTTACTGCAGATCAACTCGGGCATGGAGACCGGGTCCATCTTGGGCGGTGCGACCTCACCATTGCGGAGCAATTTCCGGGTGTTCTTACACTCACCGTTACTGCAGCCGAAGTACTTACCGAAACGGCCCGTCTTTAATTGCATGTCGGCACCGCACTTATCACACTCAATCAGAGGACCGTCGTACCCTTTAATGCGGAACTTACCCTCTTCCACCTCGTAGCCCGCACAGTCGGGATTGTTACCGCAAACGTGGAGTTTGTGTTCTTCGTCAATCAAATAACTGTCCATGGCCGCGTTACACAAACCGCAGCGATGCTTACTCAACAGGAGCCGTGACTCAGCCTCATCGTCCGCATCCGCACTGATTGCCTCATCACCGGGTATCAAGTTGACGGTCTGCTTACAGCGTTCTTTGGGTGGCAAGTTGTAGCCGGAACAGCCCAAGAAAACGCCAGTGCTCGCCGTGCGAATCTGCATCGGCCGACCGCAGCTATTGCAGGCTATACCGGTTGGCGTGGGCTCATTGGGCTGCATACCGTCGTGGTCGCCCGATTCCGCACGCTCTAATTTGTCACGGAAATCACGGTAGAAGCGATCCAACAAATCCTTCCAATCGAGATCCCCCTCCGCCACCTGGTCTAAATACTCCTCCATTGCGGCGGTGAAACCGTAGTCCAGCAAATTAGAAAACGCATGCTGCAGACGCTGGGTCACGATATCACCCATTTTTTCGGCGTAGAAACGTCGATTCTCCAGACGTACATAACCACGATCCTGAATGGTCGAAATAATCGCGGCATAGGTAGAGGGCCTGCCAATACCACGCTTCTCCAGTTCACGGACCAAACTGGCTTCACCGTAGCGTGCTGGTGGCTTAGTAAAGTGCTGCTTGGGTTCCAAATGATCGAGGGACAAGACATCGCCAACGGCCATGGCCGGCAGCTCCTGATCTTCGGTCTTTCGTGCCTGGGGCGGCTGCACACGCGTGAAACCGTCAAACTCCACGACCCGGCCGCGGATTGTCATTTCATAGTCGCTAGCCGACGCCGTCACCGTGGTCGACAGATAGCGGGCGGGGGTCATCTGACAGGCCACAAATTGGCGCCAGATCAGCTCGTAGAGCCTCTCAGCATCGCGCTCCATGCCCTTAAGCCCCGACTGCAACACGGTGACGTCCGAGGGGCGAATAGCCTCGTGTGCCTCCTGAGCGCCCTCTTTTGAAGAGTAACGGTTGGCTGAATCGGGTAGATACGGGGCGGGAAACTGCTTTCCGATATAGGTTCGGCAGGCAGCAACGGCTTCATCACTGAGATTGGTTGAATCGGTTCGCATGTAGGTGATGTAGCCTGCCTCGTACAAGCGCTGAGCCAAGGTCATGGTTTTTTTAACGCTGAACCCCAGACGGGTGCTGGCGGCTTGTTGCAGGGTAGAAGTGATATACGGCGCCGAGGGTTTTGAACTGGTCTTGCGCGACTCGAGATCGGAGACCTGATAGGCACTTTCCTTTAGTGCCGCCACTGCCGCCATGGCCTCGGCCTCATTTGCTGGCTTAAATTTCTCGCCCTTGAAGCGTTTTACCTCAAACAGCACTGGGGCGTGCCCTGCAGCAACCAGTGCAGCGTGCACTTCCCAGTACTCATCCGGCACAAAAGCGCGGATCTCGCGCTCGCGCTCAACAATCAATCGCACTGCCACCGACTGTACTCGACCAGCGGAAAGGCCTCGTGCAATCTTGGCCCACAATAGCGGTGAGACTTCAAAACCGACAACGCGATCTAGGAAACGCCGGGCCTGCTGGGCATTTACTCGATTGGTATCAAGGTGTCCGGGATGCTCAAACGCCTCGGCAATGGCTTTCTTGGTGATCTCGTTAAACACAACACGTCGATAGCGATCAGTATCGCCACCAATAGCCTCGCGCAAATGCCAAGCGATAGCCTCTCCCTCGCGATCCAAGTCGGTGGCCAGGTAAATAGTGTCGGCGTTAGCGGCTAATTTGCGTAACTCATTTACCACCTTTTCTTTGCCAGGCAACACCTCATACCGAGCAGACCACCCGCCTTCTGGGTCTACCCCCATACGGCGCACTAGCTGCTCGCGCTTTTTCTTGGTTTGGTAACGCTTCTTTTCCTCAGGCGCCATCTTGCGGGTAATCGCTGCTTGTGCCGCTCGCTCCTTGGGATCGCTGCCACCACCGGAGGTTGGCAGATCTCGGATATGACCCACACTGGATTTGACCACGTAGTCTGAACCCAGGTACTTATTAATGGTCTTGGCTTTCGCTGGTGACTCAACGATGACCAGTGATTTACCCATAACATAGCCGTCTTTGGTTGGCGATTGTTGGCCAGAACGCCTCGCGCTGACCCCGAAGGGCGCAAGTTATACGGGCCTAATCACCCCTCGGTCAAGTTTGATAGTTAAAGCAGGCCTTGCCGCTCTATGCCTGGCTCGCGCTCCCAGCCAGGCTCAGTAGCACCGATTTGATGCTGCTGAGGTCCATCTCCATGCCCCGCTCGTCCCAGTAACAAACGATGCGATCGGCGGCCACGGTCACCACATCCACGCCGCATGGCAGCTGCTCTAAAACCAGCGGAGCGTCATTCCCCGACTCTGTCTCCCAGCCTTCTCGGGTGCGGACGATTAGCTCGGCCGTGACACCCCGGCCCTGTTCACGAGACAGGCGCCACCAGTAGGCCACCAGAGGCCGATCATCGGCCCGCTGCAGCCGCGGAGGAATCTTCGGCAGCGGCGTTTCCGAAATATGTAGGCCCATTGATAATGCCTGGTCACGTAAACGCGCCAGAAAGCGCTGTCGCTTACTTGGCACTACCGCCCAAAGCGGTGCAACGACCACTGCCAAGCCCAAGACCATCCAAAAATATCCCACGGCACCCCCTTGTGACTGCGCTCCAACCATGAACTTTTCAACGCCCGTTGCGGCCAGTAGTGAAGGCTGGCCGCGCTTGCCAAGCCGCGCTAAGCTTCCGCTACCTCATCTGGAAACACGAAGTATGCCCTATAAGAAAATCTTACTGGCAGTCGATCTGGGTCAAACGTCATCCCAAGGACTCGATAAAGCACACCAGCTAGCGACCACCCAAGGCGCCGAGCTACATGTATTACACGCGGTGGAGCCTCTTAGCATTACCTATGGCGGGGATATCCCTATGGATTTCTCTGGGATCCAAGATGAAATTCTTGACCAAGCGAAAGAGCAACTGGCGCAATTTTGCGAGCGCTTCGATATCCCAGAGGCCCACAGACATCTGGTCATTGGTCGTCCCGAGCAGGAAATCGCACAGGTGGCCAGCCAGCTTGAGGTAGATCTAATTGTGGTGGGCAGTCACGCACGCTACGGCTTGGCACTGCTGCTGGGCTCAACCGCCGACGGCGTGTTGCACAGCGCTCCCTGTGATGTGTTAGCGGTCCGCGTCGATATCGGCGAGGATGAATCTGAGTAAGTGTCTCCTAGGTACCAACAGCCAGCCAGACGCGCAGTGCCGAACCGTCAAATGGCCACCCCAGCTCTCGCCCTGCTGCGTCAGCGACCACCGGAATCCGCACTCCGTAGCGCTCAATCAAGCCCGTGTCTTCGGCAATATCCACCGGAGTAAAATGCACACCCTCGGAATACAGAATGTCCTCGGCCATCTCGCACAAATGACAGCCAGGTGTGGTGTATAAGGTTAGCGCAGGCTTTGATGCCGTCGGCTCAGGAACTTGTAAAGACATGACTCGTCAATCTCCTAGGAAACACGAACCGGCCAAAACTATCACGATCTATGGCCGCAAACCTGTGCTTGAGGCTCTCAGCGACCCCAACCTTCCCTGCCAGACCCTGCACTGGGCCAGCAGTAATCGCGTCGATGGTAGCGCCCGCGCACTCCTGAGTGCCGCCGAGGCGCGGGGCGTGGAGCGGCGCGAACATACCCGCGAAACGCTAGCCCGTATTTCTCGCAACGGTCGTCAGGACCAAGGCGTCGCACTGGATATCCGCTGCCCCGCGTTTGCCAACGGCGATGAACTGATAGCTCTCGCGCACAACGCGTCTGCACGTGTGCTCGCGCTGGACGGCATCACCAACCCCCAAAACATCGGCATGATCTTGCGTTCGGCCACCGCTGGCGACATCGACGCTGTGCTCTATCCCCGCCGCGGTGTTGCGGCCCTGGGCCCCCTCGTCATCAAAGCCTCTGCAGGCACTGCCTTTCGCGCGCCCATTGCCTTGTGCGAGCAGCTCACGCCAACCCTCAAGACATTAAAAGAGGCGGGATTTGCCATCGCCAGCTTACAAGGCGAAGCTGAATCTTCGCTATTTGAGTGGCGCCAAACTCGAGCAACCGTTTTCGTCCTAGGGGGCGAGACTGATGGCGTCTCAACCGACGTCAGGGAACTGACCGATGTCAGTTTACGTATTCCGATGGCACGAGAAGTCGAGTCACTGAATGTGGCCGTCACCGGCGCGCTGATTGCCTATAGTCGCTTGCTGTAGCTAGGTCGTAGCTCTATCTCGCTAGAAAGCCCATGGCGTCTTCCAGACCACCCAAGGTTAGCGGATACATCTTGCCCTCCATCAACTGGCGGGTGATCGATACTGACTGGGTGTATTGCCACTCATCTTCGGGAACAGGGTTCAACCAAAC
This sequence comes from uncultured Alteromonadaceae bacterium, assembly GCA_964412695.1. Classification (GTDB taxonomy): domain Bacteria; phylum Pseudomonadota; class Gammaproteobacteria; order Pseudomonadales; family Halieaceae; genus Luminiphilus. The sequence continues at coordinate 39,205 of CAYPPU010000005.1, forward strand.
ACATTTGTCGTAGGTTTCACGTAACCGGCGCATCCAGATCTCACCAGACTCCTCGTTCCAGTGCTCAACAGAGCCGCCTGGATTCAGAATTTCGTAAGGTGACATAGAGGCGTCACCTACGAAGATAATTTTGTAATCGTGGGAGTACTTGTGCATGACATCCAAGAGCGCAGTGCGCTCGTTGTGCCTACGAATATTGTTCTTCCAGACACTCTCGTAGATAAAATTATGGAAGTAAAAATATTCCAGGTGCTTAAATTCGGTACGTGCCGCCGAGAACAGCTCTTGACATACCCGCACGTGAGGATCCATCGACCCCCCCACGTCCAAAAATAGCAGTACCTTCACCGCGTTGTGGCGCTCGGGCACCATACGTATGTCGAGCAAACCGGCATTGCGAGCCGTAGAGGAGATAGTGTCGTCTAGGTCCAACTCATCAGCCGCACCGGTACGCGCAAATTTGCGCAACCGACGCATGGCCACTTTGATATTCCGCGTGCCCAGCTCAACACTGTCGTCATAGTTTTTAAAATCTCGACGCTCCCACACCTTGACCGCGCGCTTATTCTGACTCTCACCGCCAACGCGGATCCCTTCAGGGTGGTAGCCGCTGTTACCAAAGGGAGAGGTGCCGCCAGTACCCACCCATTTATTACCCCCTTGGTGACGCTTTTTTTGTTCCTCCAAGCGCTTTTTAAATTCCTCGATCAACTTCTCCAAACCACCCAGGGATTCGATCTTTGCTTTTTCCTCATCTGACAGCTGCTTCATGAACTCATTACGCAGCCAGTCATCGGGAATCATGGCCTCAATAACGTCATCCAGGCCTTCGAGTTCCTGAAAATGCAGGCCAAAGGCACGGTCAAAGCGATCATAATATTTTTCATCTTTGACCAATATCGCCCGCGACAGATGATAGAAGCCATCCATGTCTGCAAACACCAGGTGTTGCTCCATGGCACTCAATAGATCGAGCAACTCCCGGGTGGTTACCGGGATACCCGCATCTTTTAAGCCGTGAAAGAAATTGACGAGCACGGCTTAGCCATTCTCCCTGCGGTGCATGAAGGCAAGGCGCTCTAGCAACTGTACGTCTTGCTCGTTTTTCAGCAAGGCGCCATAGAGCGGCGGGATAGCCTTGGTATGGTCTCGGTTTTTGAGCACCTCGTCAGGGATATCATCCGCCATTAACAGCTTTAACCAATCGATAAGCTCCGACGTCGATGGCTTTTTCTTCAAGCCGGGAATCGAACGCAGTTCAAAAAAGACCTCAAGGGCCTCGGCCACCAAAGACTGGGAAATCTTGGGGTGATGGACGTCGACAATCTGTCGCATAGTGTCGCGATCGGGGAAGTTAATGAAATGGAAAAAACAACGTCGCAAAAAGGCATCCGGCAGCTCTTTCTCGTTATTTGAAGTGATGATGATAATTGGTCGCTGCTTAGCCTTGATGGTCTCGCCGGTCTCATAAACAAAGAACTCCATGCGATCCAGCTCAACCAACAGGTCATTGGGAAACTCGATATCGGCCTTATCGACCTCGTCGATCAGCAAAACCACCTGTTCGTCGGCCTCAAAAGCCTCCCAAAGCTTTCCTTTCTTGATGTAGTTGCCAATATCTTCGACCCGATCATCCCCCAGCTGCGAATCCCGGAGACGTGACACCGCATCGTATTCATACAGACCCTGTTGGGCTTTAGTCGTGGACTTGATATGCCACTGAATCAGGGGCTTGCCCAAACCCGCGGCCACTTCCTCAGCCAGCATGGTTTTACCTGTACCAGGCTCTCCCTTGATCAACAGGGGACGTTGCAGTGCTACGGCGGCATTTACTGCCATGCGCAGGTCATCGGTGGCGACGTATCGTTCAGTTCCGGTAAATGTCATGAAATATTCTCTACTTCTGGGCGACGAAAAGTGGCAAGACTACAGAAAAAACAGGGGATGTGCCCCCCAATTACGCTTTGGATTGGGTCCGTCCTGCGATCCAACCGCTTATCACACCCACCACCAACCCTACCAAGGCTCCAGCAATCAAAATCGCTACTGCCTCCTGGGCTTCTGGCCACCCGCCTCCGAACACACCATTGAAACTAGCCACAATGAGGGCCGGAGCGAGGGTGTCAACATCGGCACGGGGATGCGCGGGCAACAGCAACAGTGCGGCCATTAGCCCTATAAAACCTCGACGAAGTATTAGCGGTGCCCCCACCCAGACTTGTCGATAAAACAGTCTAAGTGCTAACAAGGCCACACCGAGATACAACGCCATTGCCAATAGATACGACTGTGTGCTCAACACGGTTCTGCTCCCTGTGCAGGCGGTGGCATTTGCAAGAAAAAACCCTGCTCGGCGATGGCATCAAGAATGTCCTTCCCTTGATAACGCGCGAGCTGCCGCTCTTCGGTTAACTTCAGTGATACCACTAAAGCGGGCTCACCAAAAATTTCACGCAGCGATTCCGGCAGCGAATTAAATTCAGTGCCCTTCTCAAGGTACAGATAGGTGTCTGCCCTACGCTCTGTCCGAAAGACATCAACCAGTTTCATTCTGTGCTCTCCAACTCTCGGCTAGGGCGCGCAGTGGCGATAGCACCTTATGCCCCCGCCAACCCTGCCAATACCGAGGCAAATCCAAACGCTCCCCAAACTGCTCTCGAGCGAGCAATTCCACCTCGCGACTAGGCATCAACACCTCGGGGCTCATGCCCAGTGACGACGCCAAGACTTCAACCTCACCCGCTAAATATTTAGCCAAATTCCTGACTGCTGCCGAAGCGGGTGGTAGTGCCGGGGGAACTGCCCAAGTGGGTTCGTCATCCGCTGAATTGATAATCTCCAGCAGCACATCACCTGAACGCCTGACAATGCCCGCTGGCATATTTTCGATAGCGGCAAGTTGGTGTCTGTTACGTGGGCGTTTCATGGCGAGGCTCTGCACCACTTTGTCCGCCAGAATCCAAGAACGGGGACGGTCGCGCTTACGCGCTTCCTCCTCGCGCCAGTCCACTAGCGCGGCCAGTGTGGCCAGTTGCTCGGGCGCTAAACGCCCCGCGGACTTAAATTTCGCCAGCGGACCTTTGCCACCTGTCGCCATAAAACTGCCGTCTTCCAACACCCACTCTAGGCAATTCATTTGCTCCGCGCGGGCCTTGATAATTGGCCAACATTCCATCAAGTAGGTCACGTCCTGAGCGGCATAGTGACACTGGGCATCCGAGAGCGGGCGCTGCAACCAATCTGACTGGGTCTCTTCTTTATCCAGTGATACGCCGAGTAGCGCTTCAACCAGAGCGCGGTAACCCAAACCGAAACCCATCCCTAACATGGCAGCGGCGCGCTGGCTGTCAAATAGCGGTGTGGGCAATATCCCCAGCCAAAACTCAAAAACTTCCAGATCTTCGCTCGGACTGTGAAGCAGCTTCATGGTGTCAGGGTCCAACATAAGCTGCCGCAACGGTGACGGATCGTCGATACACAGTGGATCGACGAGTAGACACCGGTCAGCCGTCGCCAACTGCACCAGCGCCACCTGCGGAAAATAAGTGTCCCGGCGCCGAAATTCAGTATCCACTGCCACAACGTCGGCACCCGACAAATCAGCAATAGCAGAGCCCAGGGCAGCGTCGGAATCGATCCAGTCCCAGCTCATACTTTCCCCATGGGTTTGCGGCCCAAGAGCGCGTGAGCAAGGGTCGAAGCGTCGGTGTATTCTAGCTCGCCGCCCAGGGGTACGCCGTGCGCGATACGAGAAACCGATACCTGATGACGTTGGGCGCGCTCGCCGATATAGAACGCCGTCGCCTCTCCCTCAACAGTGGGATTGGTTGCCAAGATCACCTCGCTGATAGCGCCCTCCTCAAACATGCGCTCGAGATGATCGAGCCCGATCTGTTCCGGGCCAATGCCATCAATGGGCGACAGATGCCCCATCAGGACGAAAAAGAGGCCTCGATAGCTACCACTTTGCTCAATAGCTAAGACATCACCCGGGTTCTCTACCACACACAGCGTGGCTTGATCTCGGCGCGGGTCCGAGCACAACTCACACTCCTCAAGCTCAGTGAAATTGCGACAACGCCTGCACCGACCAACTCGATCAAGCGCCTCAGCTAAGGCTCCGGACAATCGCGCTGCGCCCTCACGTTCGCGCTCTAGCAAGTGCAAGGTCATGCGCTGAGCAGATTTAGGCCCGACACCGGGCAAACACCGTAGCGCATCGATCAAATCTTGGATTGCCGGACTTAATTTCAATTAAATCAGTCTCTTATAGAGTAAATTTTAATTTAATACTGCCGGCGATCACGCCAGCGCCCTAGGACTCCTGACGAGGTGGACGAATACTCCCCGCCACCACCTCGGCGTCAAACTCGCGTAACAGGCCCGCCAATGCGGCGTCATCAGCCATCGCCGCTTCCGCGCGCTGCTGCCGGGCATCGGCCTCGGCCTGACGTCGAGACGCCGGCGTCAGTGGTCCCACCGCGCCCACTTGAATCTCAATGGTAACCGGCGCATCCAGCACCTGATTGAGCGCTTGCGTCAGGCTGTTAACCTGCTTTTCTTGAAACAAGCCGGCATTGTTCTCATCCAACACAAATCGGAGATGCCTACCCTCTACCGTCACCAGTTCACAGTTAAGCGCTATGGTTTGCGTGATACCCACAAGACCTAGCGACTCAAAGAATGCAGGCCACGATGCCAAAGTCGGTAAATCAGTGGCGGCGGACGGGGCTGACACTACCGCTACCGATGGTGACGCCTCCTTGCTGCGCTCTGACGCCGCAACCTCCGTTATTAACGATTGGACCCCAGAGCTTCGCGCCGGGGGTTCTGCGGGCTTCGATACCACCGACTGTGCCGGTGGCTCAGGCTTTTTTCCCGATGCCCCGCCACCACCTGGGGCGGAGGAACTACCAGGGCCAGGCGTTTCATCAATGACAACCGCTGGTTTAAAGGCCAGCATACGCAAACAAGTCATTTCGAACGCCACACGCGGATCGGGTGCCAACGGCAGGTCGCGCCGGCCGTTTAACGCGAATTGATAAAACAGCTGGGTCTCGTCAAGCGCAAGCCGCGCCGCCAAGGCTTGGATGCGCTCAGGTTCCTGCCAACTTGCATCAACCGCGTCGGGGACCATGGCAGCCACGGTTATCTGATGAAGCACACCTATAAGCTCGTCCAGCGCAGCCCCAAAGTCAGGCGCGTGCTGTGCAATTTGATCTATCGCTGCCATAACGCCGGGCGCGTCATTATCTGCCAATGCCTCGGTCAAGTTCATCACCCGGGATCGGTCTACCGTCCCCAGCATATCGCGCACGTCAGTTTCGTTGAGCGCGCCGGAACCAAAGGCAATCGCCTGATCCGTTAGGCTCAACGCGTCACGCATAGAACCCGAGGCTGCGCGCGCGAGCAGTCCCAGCGCCGCGGGCTCGGCACTGACAGCCTCCTCGCTCAAGATGTGCGTCAAATGCTCAACAATTTGATCCGGCGCCATATTCTTTAAGTTGAACTGCAGACAGCGCGACAGGATCGTTGCCGGTAATTTTTGCGGGTCGGTGGTGGCCAGCAAAAACTTAGCGTGGGGTGGCGGTTCTTCCAAGGTTTTCAACAGCGCGTTGAAGCTGTGATTCGACAGCATGTGGACTTCGTCGATCAGGTAAATCTTAAAGCGCGCATGGGTGGGCGCATATTGAACGTTATCGAGAATCTCCCGCGTATCCTCCACCTTGGTTCTGGAGGCGGCATCCACCTCGATCAGATCGACCGAGCGGCCTTCAGCGATTTCCCGACAACTACCGCAGTCACCGCAGGGGTCAGCCGTAACGCCGCCCTCGCAATTCAGGCACTTAGCCAGAATCCGAGCAACCGTGGTTTTACCAACCCCACGAGTCCCCGTGAATAAGTAGGCGTGATGTAGCCGATCGTTTTCCAAGGCATTGATGAGCGCGCGCAGCACATGCTGCTGGCCCACCATTTCACGGAAGGTGCCGGGTCGCCATTTGCGCGCAAGTACCTGGTATCCCATCGATGCTAAGCCTAAATCTGTCGGCGCCGACTGAAAGTGGAGGTGACCCGAGCAGCCACACCCCGGCACCCGACGCAGCCACTACCGTTGCTCCCTTCCGGGCCTGGCGGGGTTCGTAACCTGTCGTTGCGGGGGGACCACCCGAGTCACCATAACATCCCGCCTAGCGCGGGCCGCGTAGTGTCTCGAAATCCCCGCCAGACCGCAACTTTCGGACCCACTTTTCTACCAGATCTTACGTCTCGCTAAGAACGTGAGAGTTTAACTACCAAACAATGTGAACCAAATTCACATTATGTTAGTATGATTAACATCTTCGATTTAATGGCGTGAACCGATGTCAGTTTCAGCACCACTTGTCTCAAAACGAACCCTGTCAGCCATCGGACTCGCCGTGGCAATGTCCTGGGGGGCGTCACAGCTTATTTTTGTAAATGCCGAGCAACGCATCAGTGATAGCCAAATTCCCATACCCGTCGAAACCCGGACTTACCAGGTGGTATCAAGCTACACCCGAACCGCCAACTTCGTAGGTCAGGTTCGAGCATTTCAGGATGCGGTTCTCAGTTTTGAGGTTAGCGGGAAGATAGCCACCATGCCTGGACGGGAGGGCTTCAACGTCGATGTGGGCGATACGCTAGCCACCTTGGACACAGCGCGAATCGCAACCAATCTAGCCGCTGCCGAAGCAGAGTTGGCACGGATCGATGCCGACAGAGAGATGGCGTTACTGCGAAAAAACCGCTTGGCTGAACTAGAAGCAGAGGGACTGGCTTCTAAGCAGGCTTTTGATGAGGCACGTTTGGCTGAACAAGCACTTACCGCTGCGCGCCAGGCGACAAACGCCCGCCTAAGTAACGCACAACTCGATTTCGAAAAAAGCACCTTACGCGCGCCCTACTCGGGCCATGTCGCTCAACGCTTTGTCAACGAGGGGGCCGTGGTCGCAGCAGGCACACCCGTACTTCGGCTGGTCGCTGATAGCAGTAAAGAGGTCCACGTTGGCGTGCCGATGGAATTTAAGAATCAGCTGCGCATTGGAGGTTACTACGACCTGCAAATCGACGGCCTGCCAGTCACTGGCACCTTGCGCGCGGTACGAACCGATGTAGATGCCAGTACGTTAACGGTATCAGCTGTCATTGTGCTGCCAACGGAAAGTCGTGCTTTAGCAGGCGCCACCGCGAGACTTTTGCTGAATGAATCCATAGACACCCAAGGTGGCTGGTTGCCCATCAGCGCCCTCATCGAGGGCGATAAAGGACTGTGGAACGTGCTCGTTGTAGAGGCAATCGGTGGGAAACACGTTGCCCAGCGCGAGGTGGTCGAGGTGGTTTATGCTCATGGCGATCAAGCTTATGTCCGCGGCTCTTTAAAAGACGGCAGCCTCGTCATCAGTACCGGTTTGCAGCGATTCAGCCCTGGTAGCGCAGTCGCCCCGATCGGCATCGAGCATTAAACAATGCTTGCACTTTCTCTCTACAAAAATCCGCGCTACCTCGCGTTACTCATTCTCGCGATCTTATCGATTGGCTACACCTCAATTTCGTCACTAGGACGTCAAGAAGATCCTACGATCACGCCATTTATCGCCAAAGTTCAAACCTTTTTTCCTGGCGCAAGCCCGGCAAGAATGGAAACGCTAATCACCAAACCTCTTGAAGACGCCATTCGTGAAATCCCGGAAATTGTCGAGATTAGCTCAACCTCCAGCAGCGGCGTATCTGTGATCGTCGCTGAGGTCGCCTGGTCGCTGCCTCAAACCGATATTGATCGCGTATTTTCTGAACTTCGCGATGTTGTCGGCGAGACCGCCGCAACCTTCCCAGCAGGGGCCATGCCGCCGGATATTGACGACGATTTGATTACAGCGTTTGTAAAAATCGTCGCCATTAGCGGTAAGGATGGACGTGACCTACCACCAGCTATTTTGCAGCGCGAAACAGAACGCTTCGCCGATGCCGCACGGCTGGTACCCAATACCAAACGGGTACAGTTCTTTGGCATGCCCGTGGAGGAAGTACGGATTGTCCTTGACGAGAACAAACTCGCCACACTGGGTGTCAGCATTGCTGAGGTTTCCCGAGCCTTGGCAAGCGCCGATGTCAGAACGCCAGCAGGGAAACTCAATGGCCCCAGCAATTCACTGACAGTGGAGTTAGCCGGCGAATTTGAAGACCTAGAAACCATTCGCCAAGTGCAGGTTCGCGCACTCAGCGATGGCCGAGTACTTCGCCTTGGCGATATTGCTAAGATTGATAAAAGCGAGCGTTCTCCCCTTGAGAGCATCGCCTTTTCAAATGGCGCTAGATCCGTACTGCTAGGTATCGAGATGGATCTGGGCTTCCAAGTCGACACCTATAGCGATCGGTTCGATTTGTTTTTTGAACAGTACCGGCATGAGGCTCCTGCGGGAGTCAATCTCGAAATCAGTTACGACCAAGTGGGATATACCCGTGACCGATTAAGCTCGGTGTTCACCAACCTCATGCTGGGCGTATCATTGGTACTCGCGGTGCTGTTATTTACACTGGGCTGGCGAGCGGCGCTGGTTGTCGCCGTGGTGCTCCCGCTGTGTACGCTGGTATCCATGATTGGGCTGCTCTATCTGGAGGTGCCGATTCATCAGATGTCGCTCACGGGCTTGGTGGTGGCACTGGGGCTGTTGGTGGATGGCTCCATTGTGATGGCCGATGAAGTCCGCAAGCGACTTATCGAGGGCCTTAGCCCTATCGACGCCATGCTGGGCTCAATCGATCGTCTACGTGTGCCGCTCATCTCATCCACGGCGACAACGGTGCTAGCCTTTCTGCCTATGGCCATCCTCGATGGGCCGCCCGGCGACTTTTTAGGCTCTATCGCAACGTCAGTGGTCGTCATGCTAACTGTGTCGGGCGTCTTGGCGCTCACCATAACCCCGGTTCTAGCAGCCCGGCTGCTCCCTTCGGGGATTCGCGACGAGCACCACTGGTGGCTAATCGGTATTGAATTGCCCGAGCTGAGCGAGCGCTTTCGTAAAAGCTTAGATTGGTCATTGCAAAACCCACTGGGTGCGATTGCCCTGTCCCTAGCGCTGCCCATGACTGGATTCGTCACTTCATCCACATTGACCAACCAATTCTTTCCCGGCACCGATCGCGATCAGTTTTACATACAGATTACGATGCCAAGTAATGCCTCCATTGATGACTCAATAGCCCTCTCTAAGCGTATAGACGCCGACCTGCACGCCGAACCCTTGATTCGGCGGGTCGATTGGACTGTTGGAGAAAGCGCACCGGCCTTTTATTACAACATGCGCTCGAACAAACGCGGCCTTCCTGAATGGATGGAGGCACTAGTACTCACAACTGATGAAAACCAGACCGATGATTTGATTCGTCGGTTGCAAATCGAGCTCGATAACCGCTACCCGCAAGCACAGATCATTGTGCGCGGTATTGATCAGGGCCCGCCGGTTGATGCACCACTCGAAGTTTCCATAACTGGCCCCAATCTTCGCGTGCTACAAGAGCTGGGTGAAGCCTTTAGAAGACGCATGGCCAGCATCCCCGATGTGACGCATACCAAAATGTCGATGGCTCCCAGCGCGCCGAAACTGGTCTTTGACCTCGACGAGGCCAAACTGCGCCAGGCGGGACTCACTCGCGTTGCGGTGGCTGAAACCATTAACGGCGCCTTGCGCGGCCGCGTTGGTGGAGAGCTGCTTGAGGACACCGAGCGGCTACCCGTGCGTGCCATACTCAACCGCGCTGACTGGTCCAATATCACCGAAATCACCAGCTTACGCATCCCCACTCGCTCGGCGGAGGGCTTACCCAGTTCGATTCCCTTAGCGGCACTCGGCTCACCCAAGCTTATGCCGGATGACACGGTGATCTCCCGTGAGCAGGGTGTGCGTGAAAACGAAGTGCAGGGGTTCCTAACCCGAGGTGTACTGCCTGAGGAGGCGCTCAAACTCCTGCAAAAGAGCCTCGAACAGAACCCTATCGCCATGCCCATAGGTTACGACTATTCTTTTGGCGGTGACTCTGATGAGCGCGCAGCGGTCATCAACGATCTCATGGCACCCTTGGGAATTATTGTATCGGCGCTCATCGCGACCATTCTGCTCACGTTTAACTCCTGGCGCCTTACGGGCGTGGCCTTTCTGGTGTGCATTGGCTCTTTCGGCCTGAGCTTTTTGGCGCTGGCCATCTTCCGATATCCACTGGGCGTCAATGCCGTCATTGGCGTAATTGGCTCAATTGGGGTTTCAATCAACGCAGCCATTATTATCCTCACGGGTCTGCAACAAGATGCGCGCGCCTGCCGAGGTGACATCGTGGCCATTCGCGATGTGGTGATCGATTCCAGCCGGCATATTGTCTCGACAACGGTCACCACGTTTGGCGGTTTTCTGCCGCTAATTTTGGAAGGTAGTCAGTTCTGGCCACCGTTCGCCATGTCAATCGCAGGCGGAGTGCTGTTGTCGACCTTCATCTCTTTCTATCTGGTACCGCCCTTGTACTTAGTCACTCTAGGACGATCAGACACGCTTTCTCCCTTTGCGAAACAGGCTCAAACCGCGTGAACGCCCCCGCACGCAAGTACCATCACGGCGACCTGCGCAATGCGCTGATTATTGCTGCCGCCAAGCTTATGGAGAACACAGGCTCCAGTGAGTTCAGCATTACCGATGCGGCCAAACTTGCCGGCGTCAGTAATGCTGCGCCCTATCGCCACTTTAAAGATCGCGAGGAGCTGTTATTGGCGGTCCGCGACCTGGCATTCATCGGTCTTGATGAACGCATGCATGCGGTTGAGGCGGAGTTTGCCGAGCGCAATAACACGCTGGAATTTATCGTGGCTATTGGCCAAGCCTATCTGCAATACGCCCGTGACAAGTCGGCCTTCTTCGCACTAATGTGGGAGGACCGCGGCGACGTAGAACTTCGAAGAGAGCAAGCCGAAAGCCGCATGAGTGGCTTCTATGTATTGGTCGAAGCCATCAAGCGCTATGGCCACAACGTGGGGCACAGGGACAACGAGCAGGCAGTAGCGATTGCCACCCATCTATGGGCCACAGCCCACGGTATTGCCACCTTAGAAGCCAACAAACTATTTGACTTGTTTTACCGTCAAGCTTCGCCGGACGCCGCACTCCGACAAATTACCCGAGCGCTCCTCACCAGCGGCGCATTCTCTGAGGCAATATAACCATCTGCTATTGGGCCTCCGGCGCGATGCTGGCATACTGGCACCGCTCCGCCCGTAGCACAACCGGATAGTGCAACGGCCTTCTAAGCCGTAGGTTGCAGGTTCGAATCCTGCCGGGCGGGCCATCAGATACATGCCCCTTCTTGTCATAGGGGTGACAAATTATGCCGAGGCCATGGATGATCCGGTCAGCCTCTAGAGGTTCTCCCCCCGCACTCTGCTGCTCGGCTCTTCCTACCAATCAACCTCGATTCCTTGGCTAGGCGTCCGGCAAACCAAACGCCGTCGGCCGTCACGAGTATGCCGCCCGCGAGAGCAATCTCCCCATAAAGACCATCCGTCCACATCATTTAAACGTACTTAACTACATCGCAGTTGAGTAACTTTCTATGAAGCTAACAGTTGTACTTTTTTTTCGATCCCGCCTAGAGCTCCGGGCCCTTGCCACTCGTATGCGTACCGTAAAATATAGTCTGGCCTGTGGGCTCATAGCCTTCACCATGACAGCCTGTAACTCGACCAACATCAATCGCTATTCTGGCGAGGCACCTGAACTAAAACCCGAGCAGTTTTTTACTGGATTCATCACCGCCCACGGTGTAATTAAGAATTTTTCGGGTGACGTGATTCGTCGCTTCAATGCCGACATCGATTCCTGCTGGAAAGACGGCGTGGGAACATTGGACGAACGGTTTATTTTTGATGACGGTGAACGCCAAACACGCCTGTGGACACTGAGCCCCAATCCTGATGGTAGTTATGCTGCGACAGCAGGTGACGTTATCGGTACGGGAACGGCTCGCTGGTCTGGGCACGCCTTATTTTTGGATTACGTCCTGAGAGTTGCCCTTGATGACGGCAGCATAGACTTACGCATTGATGACCGCATGTATCGGGTCGACGACAATATCGTGATCAATGAATCGCGCATGATGAAATTTGGAATTGGTGTTGGCAGCATTTTGCTAACCCTCATTCGCCACCCAGAACAGCCCGTCACTTGCCCTGCTTGAGCGCGCGAGCCAGAAAACGGTCTAACTGATCGGCAAACGCTTTTCGGTCAGTCTGACTCAAGGGCGGCGGCCCTCCGGTTTGCTGCACAGAAGACCGCATGGTCTCCATGAAATCGCGCATTTGTAATCTCTGTTTGATGTTGTTTTCCGTATAGCGCTCACCGCGCGGGGTGAGCACATGGCCACCCTTGGCAAGCACATCCGCCGCCAACGGAATATCGGCGGTAATCACCAAGTCACCGGACTCAACGCGACTCACAATTTCGTCATCAGCCATATCGAAGCCGCTGGGCACCTGGTAGCACCTGATCAAAGCGGATGCCGGCGTGGGGATCACGTGATTGGCTACCAACAGGACTGGCAAGCCCAGTCGCTGAGACGCCCGAAACAAGATATCCCGAATAACACCCGGACAAGCGTCGGCATCAACCAAAATTTGCACGCGATTGAATCTCCAATTGTGGGCAAAAACCGCAGGATAGTATCCCAAAAAGACCGGCCGATAGAGACCGACCCGGACCCGAGTCATACCTGGCCCGTCCCAAATTGAACCGTTTTAGCACCATGATGTTAAAACTCATTCCGTTTTGAATGTCCCCACAGCTTTCAAATAACAAGACATAGAGGATACCCATAGCCAGGCCACTACCCCCTCATACACCAGAGATAAATTGCATTTTGCTATTGACTTTGCATTATGCAATGCATATTGTGACTTCATGTCAGGACGACTGGCACAACGCAATCGGGTCACGGATGACCCTAGGTCACTGGACGACCAGGTTGCTGAACCAACTGGAGCAGGGAACGCTCCCCCGTCTCGACATCTCGCTCAGGATTGCCCCGCCAGCTGCGGGGCTTTTTTATGTTTTTCAGAACCTTAGCGCAATCACATAAAACAGCATTAAGCTCAGCCGACCAGAGACAGGGACAATCTGATATCCGTGTCAGTTGAGCCAGCAAAGAATTTATTGAAAAGATGGGGTGGCTGACGGGGATCGAACCCGCGACATCAGGAGCCACAATCCTGTGCTCTACCGACTGAGCTACAGCCACCACTAAACCCGAGGGCGAATGGTCATTGCCAGAACGCAACCGGATACGTGGCGTGACCGGTCTGCGGGGAGATAGTAAACAAGCCCAACCCTAGCAATGTGGTCGGGGTGGAGGGATTCGAACCCCCGACATCCTGCTCCCAAAGCAGGCGCGCTACCAGACTGCGCTACACCCCGAAAAACGCAGAACAGCTGCTTCCGCGAGGCGCGTATGCTACTTTTTTGACCGCACAGGGTCAATCAATCCCCCTCGTACTTTTACCACGAAGGAGAATCTGTAACACTCACGCCTTTTTTGGGGAACACCACGCCATGACCGCACTGCTACTTGATGGCAAATATGTCGCGCAGCTTACCGAAGCCGCGTTGAGTGAGAGGGTCTCTAGATTAAAGGATCGCTCGGGCGGAAGAACCCCTGTATTGGCCACTATCTTGGTGGGTGATGACCCCGCCTCTGCTACTTACGTCAAAATGAAGGGCAATGCCTGCGCGCGCGTTGGCATGGAGTCACTGAAAATAGAACTACCGTCGTCCACGCGCACTAACGATTTACTGCGCCAAATTGAGGACCTCAACAACAACCCCGACGTCCACGGCATCCTCCTGCAGCATCCGGTTCCCAGTCAGATCGATGAGCGCGCCGCCTTTGACATGATCGCTTTGGAAAAGGATGTGGATGGCGTCACCTGCTTAGGCTTTGGCCGTATGGCCATGGGCGAGTCGGCCTACGGTTGTGCCACGCCTCAGGGCATCATGCGTTTATTAGCACATTACGAGGTGCCGCTAGAGGGCAAACATGCCGTGGTTGTGGGCAGGAGCCCTATTCTTGGCAAACCCATGGCCATGATGATGCTCCAAGCCAATGCCACCGTGACCATTTGTCACTCGCGGACGCAGAACCTTCAGGATCACATTAAGCAGGCCGACATTATTGTCGGCGCCGTCGGTCGACCCGAGTTCATCAGAGCCGACTGGATCAAAGACGGTGCCGTAGTCGTGGACGCGGGCTATCACCCCGGTGGTGTCGGTGATATTGAGTTGGAGCCGCTAAAAGAGCGCGTGGCGGCCTACACGCCGGTACCCGGCGGGGTCGGTCCTATGACCATCAATACCCTGATTCAACAAACTGTGGAGTCGGGCGAAAAGGCCCTGAGTTAAATCCAGTGGCGCTTAAGTGCGGCGCCAGCTGGTGCTGCCGGCCCCATCCTCCAACACAATGCCGGCTTCGGTGAGCTGATCGCGGATGCGATCGGCCTCGGCAAAGTCCTTATTAGCGCGCGCGGCCAAGCGCTCGGCAATCAACGCCTCCACGGCCTCAGCGCTAAGATCAGCGTCACCACCCTGGGTGAACCACGCTTCCGGCTCTTGCTCAAGTAGACCCAGCGCCGCGCCACAGGCCAACAATACACCTTTGGCCTGTGCCTTAGCCTCGGCTTCTGCCTTGTTGAGTGTTTTGGCCGCAGCATGCAGTGCGGCAATAGCCAAGGGCGTATTCAAATCATCAAGCAGCGCCGCAAACGCGTCAGTGCTTTTAACATCGACCCCCTCCGGGGTAACGTCAGCACTATTGCGCAGTGCCGTGTAGAAACCATCGAGTGCATCGCGGGCGTTATCTAACAGCTCGCCAGAAAAATTGAGTGGCGAGCGGTAGTGGGCACTAAGTAAAGCAAAACGCAAGACCTCACCCGGATAATGGCCCAACAACTCACGCACCGTTCGCACGTTACCCAGCGACTTGGACATTTTCTCGCCGTCCATGTCTACATAGGCGTTATGCATCCAATGGCGTACAAAATCTCCACCGTAGGCACAGCAGCTCTGAGCTCGCTCATTTTCATGATGCGGGAAGATCAAATCGCGACCGCCACCGTGGATATCGATAGCCTGTCCAAGATGCGCTCGAATCATGGCCGAGCACTCTAGGTGCCATCCGGGTCGTCCTCGCCCCCAGGGACTTTCCCAACCTGGCTCATCGCCAGAGGATGGCTTCCAGAGCACAAAATCCCCGGGATGGCGCTTGTAATCAGCCACTTCGACTCGAGCACCCGCCAACATATCGTCAAGTTTTCGGCCACTCAGCGCGCCGTACTCAGGCATGGATTCCACGGCAAACAATACGTGGCCATCGGCCTCATAGGCATGCCCCTTACTCACGAGAGCCTCGGTCAGCGCCAACATTGCATCAATGTTCTCGGTAGCCTGCGGCTCAATGCTGGGCGAAAGCGTATTCAGCTGCGCCATATCTTCACGGTACTTAAGCGTGAACTCTTCACTCACCGACTCAATACCGGTCCCGCGCTCTCGAGCCGCGGTAATAATCTTGTCATCGATATCGGTAATGTTGCGCGCGTACACCACCTCGGGATACAGCAAGCGCAATACGCGGAACAGCGTATCGAACACCACCACTGGGCGGGCGTTGCCAATATGCGCCAGGTTGTAGACCGTTGGACCACAGACGTACATGGTCACTCTATTGGGATCAATCGGTGTAAAAACCTCCCGCTCACCGGTCAGCGTATTGGTCAGCTTCAACTCAGCCATCGCTGCTAGTCCAGGTATCGCGCAAGCCAATAGTCATATTAAATACCGGCTGATCTGCTGAATGATCATAGCGATCCGCAACAAAGTAGCCCTCGCGCTCAAACTGAAATACCTGCTCGGGAGTTGCCTGTGATAACGCAGGCTCAATGATCGCAGCCTCGACCACTGACAGCGATTGGGGATTAACAACACTCAAAATATCGTCGGCCTTGCCCGGATTAGCCTCATTAAATAGACGGTCATATAACCTCACGGTGGCCTGCTTGCCTGCGGTCGCCGATACCCAGTGAATAACACCTTTGGGCTTGATGCCATCGGCGGGATCCTCGCCAAGGGTGCCTTCAATGACACGGGCATATACAGTCACTACATTGCCCTCAGCATCTTGGTCACAACTATCGGCCTCGATGACATAAGCACCGCGCAAACGTACGCGTTTTCCAATCACTAGTCGCTTGTACTTCTTATTCGCCTCTTCACGAAAATCATCTTGATCGATCCAAAGCTCGCGACCAAACGGCACATCTCGGCTACCCTGCTCCTTGTCAGTAGGGTGATTCGCCAAGGTCAACGTCTCGTCAGCCTCGACATTGGTTAGCACCAGCCTTAAGGGACGTAGCACGCACATACCCCGAGGTGCGTGGTTGTTAAGATGATTACGTACCGCACTTTCCAGCATAGCTACGTCAACCACACTATCGGAGCGCGAGGTCCCCACTTCCTCACAGAAATGCCGTAGCGCTTCGGGGGGATAGCCGCGACGACGAAGGCCTGCGATCGTTGGCATGCGCGGATCATCCCAGCCCGCGACGGTCTCGGAATCCACCAGCGCCTTTAACTTGCGCTTACTGGTGATGGTGTAACTGGTATTCAAGCGCGCAAATTCGATTTGGCGTGGTTTATGCGGCACAGGCAAGTGTTCAATGAACCAGTCATACAGCGGACGATGGTCTTCAAATTCCAAGGTGCAAATGGAATGCGTAATGCCCTCTATGGCGTCTTCCTGTCCGTGAGCAAAGTCATAAGTCGGGTAAATCACCCACTGATCACCCGTTTGGTGATGGTGCGCACGCCGAATGCGATACAGGATTGGATCGCGCAAATTTATATTAGGCGACGCCATGTCGATACGGGCTCGCAGAACCCGACTGCCGTCCTCGAACTCCCCTGCTCGCATGCGCTCAAACAAATCCCGGTTCTCTGCAATTGAGCGGCCACGAAATGGGCTGTCCTTACCGGGCTCGGTGAGCGAACCTCGATACTCACGCGCCTTTTCCGCCGACAGATCACATACGTAGGCCAAGCCGTTATCTATGAGGTGCAGCGCCCACTGGTAGAACTGATCGAAATACGACGAGGCATAGCGCACTTCACCATCCCATTGAAAACCCAGCCAGCGGACATCGTCTTGAATGGCATCGATGAAGACTTGGTTTTCTTTTTCCGGGTTAGTGTCATCAAACCGTAGATTACAGACGCCGCCAAACTGTTGCGCCAAACCAAAATTAACCGTGATCGACTTGGCATGACCAATGTGGAGAAAACCATTGGGCTCAGGCGGGAAACGTGTCACTACAGATGACACAACGCCGTTATCCAGGTCATTTTGAATCTGGGTCTTGAGGAAATTACTTCGGGATTCGGTGCTCATGGAGGGTCCTAATAAAAAGCCGGCGTACTATACCAAGCAGCGGCAGGCGAAGGCAGACCTTGGCTTTGGCAAGATCACCAGTTTCCAGGGCATCGAATCGCACTTCACGGCAGAAACAGGTAGCATGGCGCCCCCACAGATACTGACAAACACAGCTTAAGGAATGATTATGGCGAACCCTCGCGTTGTTATGACCACCAGCCACGGCGCTATCACGCTTGAACTCGACGCTGAAAAAGCCCCCATCACCGTGAAGAACTTCATAAGCTACACGGAAGACGGTTTCTATGATGGCACTATTTTCCACCGCGTGATCGATAACTTCATGATTCAAGGCGGTGGCTTTAATGCCGACATGTCGCAAAAAACCACCAATTCTCCGATCGAGAACGAAGCCGATAACGGCCTGAAGAATGACCGCGGAACTATTGCCATGGCTCGTACCATGGACCCCCACTCAGCCACAGCCCAATTCTTCATCAACGTCAAAGACAATGATTTTCTGAACCACTCTGGCAAGAACATGCAAGGCTGGGGTTATGCCGTTTTCGGTAAGGTTACCGAGGGCGATAACGTTTTAGATGCCATCCGCGGTGTAGCCACCGGCAGTAAAGCCGGACATCAAGACGTACCCGTAGAGGCCGTTACAATTGAATCGGTCAAGGTTTTGGAAGATTAAATTGAGCGAAACCGCGCTACTTATTAGCGACCTACATCTATCAGAGGACACGCCCGAGATTGAGCAAGGTTTGTACCGCTTGCTGCATTCTCAGCAAGCGGGCAGCTCCGTTTACATTCTGGGCGATTTTTTTGAGGCCTGGATCGGCGATGACGACGACGCTCCCCTAGCCGCTCGCGTGCAGAGCGCATTAAAAGCACTGACCGACAAAGGCTGCGCGCTTTACTTACAGCGTGGAAATCGCGACTTTATGTTAGGCCAAGCCTTCGCCGAATCCGTTGGTGCTGAGCTGCTCGGTGACAGCGTCGTCATGACACTGGGTGGCCAGCCCACCCTACTCATGCACGGCGATACACTGTGTACCGATGACACCGACTACCTACAGTTCCGCAGCCTAGTGCATGATCCCGCGTGGCAGCAGGATATGCTCGCCAAACCTTTAGAGGAGCGCCGAGCATTGGCGCAGCAGCTTCGCAGCCTCAGTATCGATGCGGCCAGCAATAAAGCCGAAGACATCATGGACGTCAATGAGCAAGCCGTCACCGATGCGATGGTTGCGGCTGGCGTTCAGCGCCTCATCCATGGCCATACCCATAGGCCAAAGCGTCATCAGCATGATCACGGCGAGCGTATCGTATTGGGTGATTGGACTGCTGCGCGGGGTTGGTGCGTAAAGATCGCCGCCAACGGCGATTGCGAACTGGAATCCTTTCTGCTGGCCTAAGCGGGCGGTCCGCTGTGGAAACGTAGCTCGTCATCGGGCGACTCAATGAGTCGCTGCTCTAGTTCCCTGAACACCGCCAACCGCTCGGCCACTTCGCCCTCAGAGACCAGCTGTTCGGCGAGATTTAAATAGTCCTTGAAATGTCGCGACTCGCTTTTTAGCAACGAGGTGTAGAACGCGCCCAATTCCCGATCCAAGTGGGGCGCTAGCGCCGCAAATCGCTCGCAAGAGCGTGCTTCTATCAGCGCACCCACGATGAGAGTATCCACCAAACGGCCCGGATCTTTTGATCGGACTGGCTTACGCAACTCACCGGCATAACGCGACGCCGTCACGCTGGCATAGGCTACATGGCGCCGCTTCATAAATTTAAGCACCTGCTCAAAGTGCCGCAACTCCTCCCGCGCCAAGCGAGACATCTTGTTTAGCAACACGTGATTATCGGTGTAGCGATGCATTAGGCTCATAGCCGTTGCCGCGGCCTTTTTCTCGCAGTTAGCGTGATCAACCAAAACGACATCCAATTGCCCAAGCGCCGCCGCAATCCAAGCATCGGGTGTCGTACAGGGCAAAAAGTCCCGCACCTCTGTCAAGTCAGTCACTGGCGTCACGCCCTTCACTCCCCCTGCGCAAACAGATCGGGCGTCGCCAAATAGCGCTCGTAGTGCGCCATAGAAAGCTCCCACATTTCGCGATCAACCTGCTCTCTAAGCGCCACCAGCGATTCTTCCCGCCAGGCCAAATGTACCGAAAAACCGTACTGGCTGGTGTCGTTTATCTGACTGGCCCCGGCTTTCAGCAACGCAAACAAACTGCAGTATTCGTCGTGCTCTCGATTATGGCGGATCTGTTGTACATCGAGTTGCCAGTACAACAGCTGACGATCCACCACCACGAACTTGTTTTGCATACACAGACTAAGAAAACCCGCTAAACGGTCATCAACGTTGCGCTTTTGGTCCTCGCTGTAACCATTCCAATCAATAATTTCGTGACCGAAGCGCTTGCAGCCCCTACAAACCGCATCGCCAATGCCCGTGGAGCAGACGCCAATGCAAGGCGTGCGCACGCGAGGGCGCTGGGCAGAATTCGGCTTCGGGGTGGACTCTATGGGCATGTTGGAAGTCTAGGGTATGCACCGGCTGAATGCACGAAATCACCCCAGCGGGGTGCCTCAAGGACCAACAATCGCTATACTCCGCGCCTCAATTAATTGTGACGTTTTCTGGACGCCTAGCAGAGGCCTCTAGGAAGCGTCCTGGCCCGGCTTTCACCCATAGGAGCGCCATCGTGCTTGAAGCGTATCGCAGCCACGTCGCCGAACGTGCCCAAGAAAATATTCCCCCAAAACCACTGAGTCCCGAGCAGGTCGCCGACCTGATCGAACTATTGAAAGCACCGCCGGCTGGTGAGGAAGCATTTTTACTGGAATTGATCAGCGATCGTGTGCCCCCTGGCGTTGATGAGGCCGCGTACGTCAAGGCCGGCTTCTTATCTGCCATTGCCAAGGGCGAGGCGACCAGCCCTCTGGTTGATCGAGCCAAGGCCGTTCAGCTACTGGGCAATATGCACGGCGGTTACAACATCGAAACCTTGGTTGGCCTGCTATCGGATGCTGATCTGGGCGTTCTCGCTGCGGCAGAGCTCAAGCACACGCTCCTTATGTTCGACGCCTTCCACGACGTGGCCGAGTTGGCCAAAGGTGGCTGTGGCAACGCCCAGAGCGTCATGCAGAGCTGGGCCGACGGCGAGTGGTTTACGAGCCGAGATGCCGTCGCCGAGTCGTTAAAGATGGTGGTCTTCAAGGTGACTGGAGAGACCAACACCGATGACCTATCACCCGCCCCCGATGCCTGGTCACGCCCCGATATTCCATTACACGCCAATGCCATGTACAAAATGGCTCGCGAGGGCCTAAACCCCGACGAACCAGGCACCACAGGGCCACTTGAGCAAATCGCCGAGATCAAGGCCAAGGGCATGCCCGTGGCTTTTGTGGGCGACGTGGTGGGTACCGGTTCATCGCGAAAATCCGCCACCAACTCCGTGCTGTGGTTCTTCGGTGACGACATGCCGGGTGTACCTAACAAGCGCTCAGGCGGCGTCTGTATTGGCGGTAAAGTGGCACCCATTTTCTACAACACCATGGAAGATGCTGGCGCACTGGTGTTTGAAGCGCCGGTCGATGACTTGGGTATGGGTGACGTTATTGAAATTCGCCCCTATGACGGCAAGATCCTAAATGAAGCTGGCGATGTGTTGTCAGAATTTGAACTGAAATCCGATGTCCTATTGGACGAAGTCCGCGCGGGTGGGCGTATTAACCTCATCATTGGGCGCGGCCTCACCGCCAAGGCCCGCGAAGCTCTAGGCTTGGGCGAGAGTGATCTTTTCCGTAAGCCAGAACAACCCAGCGACAGCGGCAAAGGCTTCAGTTTGGCGCAAAAAATGGTGGGTCGTGCCTGCGGCGTGGAAGGTATTCGCCCCGGCACTTACTGCGAACCCCGCATGACCACGGTGGGATCACAGGACACCACAGGGCCGATGACCCGAGACGAGCTGAAAGATTTGGCCTGCCTTGGCTTCTCAGCCGATTTAACCATGCAGTCGTTCTGCCACACCGCGGCCTACCCGAAGCCCGTGGATATCGATACGCAACACACGCTACCCGACTTCATCATGACACGCGGTGGCGTCTCGCTGCGGCCCGGTGACGGCATCATCCACAGCTGGCTCAACCGAATGCTGCTGCCCGATACCGTGGGTACCGGCGGCGACTCCCACACCCGCTTCCCAATGGGTATTTCATTTCCCGCGGGGTCGGGTTTGGTCGCCTTTGCAGCCGCCACTGGCGTAATGCCTCTGGACATGCCCGAGTCAGTCCTGGTTCGGTTCAAAGGTGAGATGCAACCCGGCATTACGCTACGCGACCTCGTACACGCCATCCCTTACTATGCCATTCAGGAAGGCCTGTTGACGGTTGAGAAAAAGGGTAAGAAAAATATTTTCTCGGGTCGCATTCTCGAAATTGAAGGTCTCGACAGCCTCACGGTAGAGCAGGCTTTCGAATTATCTGACGCCTCGGCGGAGCGATCAGCGGCGGGCTGCACCATCAAGCTCGGTGAAGACACCATCGCCGAGTATCTACGCTCAAACATTGTGCTACTTCGCTCCATGATCTCCGAGGGCTACGGCGACGCCCGCACTTTGGAGCGACGTGCACGCAACATGGAAGCATGGCTGGAGAACCCCAGCCTGCTCAGCGGAGACGCCGATGCCGAGTACGCGGCTGTAATTGAAATTGATCTCAATGAAGTCAAGGAACCCATCGTGTGTGCGCCAAATGACCCTGATGATGCGCGCTTGTTGTCGGAGGTTGCCGGCGATGGGGTCAACGAGGTCTTCATCGGGAGCTGCATGACCAACATTGGCCATTTCCGTGCCGCCGGCAAGCTCTTGGAAGCCCATGGCAAGCCAGTCAGCACGCGCATGTGGATATGTCCGCCAACGCGTATGGACGAGCACGTACTGATGGAAGAAGGCTACTACTCGATCTTCGGTCGCGCCGGTGCGCGCACTGAAATGCCCGGCTGCTCACTCTGCATGGGTAACCAGGCGCGGGTAGAGCCCGGTTCAACCGTACTATCCACCTCAACTCGCAACTTCCCTAACCGCCTGGGGGATGGCTCTAACGTCTACCTAACCTCAGCGGAATTGGCAGCGGTCGGTGCATTGCTAGGCAAACTGCCGACACCTGCGGAATACCAAGAATTTGCGGGCAAGATCGACGCCATGGCATCCGAGATTTACCGCTACATGAACTTCGATCAGGTCGTGGACTTCCAGCAGCGCGCGGAAGATGGCGCACGTATTGCCGCCACCATCGTTGATCAAGTCGCGTAATTATCGCTCTGTTGCAAAAGGGGCCTCAGGGCCCCTTTTTTGTGCTGGACGTTGCAGCATTGAATCAAGCTATCACCAGCGCTCACGCAACAGCGTTTTCTGCACTTTACCCATGGCGTTTCGAGGGAGCTCATCGACTGCGCGGATGGCTTTAGGGACTTTGAACCCCGCGATTTTTTCACGCAATCGTTGGCGTAATGACGCTTCATCCACTAACGCCCCTTTTTCAGGCACAACCCACGCCACGACAGCTTCCCCCAAATCAGGATCAGGCACGCCAATTACCGCAGACTCCAGAATCTCGGGATAGTCATTTAAAACGGATTCCACTTCCTTGGGATAGACGTTCAGGCCACCGCTGATAACCATGTCTTTGGAGCGCCCCACGATGCTGAGATAACCGTGCTCATCAAAACGACCTTGATCCCCCGTAACAAACCAGCCGTCCTGAGTGAAGTCTTCGGCGGTTTTCTCCGGCATACGCCAGTAACCGGAAAATACATTGGCGCCTCTAACCTCGACCTCACCAATATCACCTAGGGGCAGCTCCCGATGCTCACTATCGCAAACTCGCACCTCTGTACCCGGCAAAGGCAAACCCACAGTGCCCGCCACGCGCTCACCCAGCAACGGGTTTGAGGTATTCATGCCGGTTTCGCTCATACCATATCGTTCAAGAATGGCGTGGCCGGTTCGGTCTACAAACGCGTCAAAGGTTTCGGTTAACAAGGGCGCACTGCCGGAAATAAACAAACGCATACCCGCCAGCAGTTCACGTTCAAAATCAGGCTCTGCTAGCAAACGGGTGTAATAGGTCGGCACGCCCATCATGACCGTTGCCCTGGGTAACTGCGCTAACACCTGGTCGACCTCAAATCGTGGCAGCCAAAGCAGACGTGAGCCGCTCATGAGCGCGCAATGCACCGCAACGAACAAACCGTGTACATGGTATATGGGCAAGGCATGCAGCAGCACATCGCTGCGACTAAAGCCCCAAAGATCAACCAATACGGTGGCGTTTGCGCGCAAGTTGTCGTGACTCAGCACAATACCTTTCGGTCGACCCGTCGTACCGGATGAATAGAGTAATGCCGCCATATCATCTGGCGCACGCGATATGGTTTGAAATTCTCCCGACTGCGCTGCTGCCAAGGCTGACAGAGTGCCCTCACCCTGCGCATCTAAGGTCTCAATCTTTGCAACGCCAACCTCATCACACAACGGTTCATACACTGTGAGCTTGGCTGGATCACAAACCAGCAACCGCGTTTCCGCATTGGATAAAAAGAAACGCATTTCATCGGGGGCATAAGCGGTGTTTAGAGGGTGGTATACCAAGCCCGCACGCAGCACTCCAAGATAAAGCCAGAGGTTGGCTGGCGTTTTCTCTACCTGCACGCTGACACGGTCACCCGGCTTCAATCCTAGCTTATGCAATACCTGCGCGTAGCACGCCGACTCATGCTCCAAATCGGCATAGCTAAAGTCGCGACCGTCTGGGGTAGTTAAGACGGTAGATGAGGGCTCAGGAAATCGCTGAGATAACACCGTGTAGAGATTGGCATCCATAAAACCGTTCCGTTAGATATCACGGTAGCAACCTGCCGCCTCAACATGCGCCATCGCCGTGAACTGCTCGGGGCATTGTAACCCGGTCAGACTCGTTGTAGCCGGCCCGCTGCAGCCTCGATTGCGGCATCACTGTTCGGCAGAGGGCGGCGCATACAAAAAGGCCGCAGAGTCACTGCGGCCTTTTGATACCAAGAATGGCGCGAAATGACTTACAAGTCGTAACCTCGCTCGTCATGAAGCACCAAGTCCAAACCGATGGTTTCTTCTTCGTCGCTCACACGAAGACCCACTAAAGTGTCGACCAATTTCAGAAGTATCCAGCTGCCTACCGCGGTATAGACAAACGTCGCGCCTACTCCGGTCGCCTGGACTGTCAGCTGACCGGCGATAGAATCAATACCATCGGAGAACCCGTTGCCACTGAATATGCCTAGGTGCGGCGCACAAAATACACCTGCCAGAAGTGTACCCAAAATGCCGCCCACGCCGTGTACAGGAAATACGTCCAAACTGTCATCGACCCTAAGCACGTTCTTGAGCGTGATGGTGGCGAAATAGCACACCACACCCGCACTCAAACCAATTACCACCGCTGCTGCCGGACCGACAGAACCCGAGGCGGGTGTGATTGTACCGAGACCTGCGACCATACCGGTTACAATCCCCAGAACAGAGGGTTTACCGTGTCTGATCCACTCCATGGTCATCCACGCCAAAGAGCCACACGCCGCAGAAAGGTGCGTGACCAACATAGCCATCGCCGCGCTATTATCTGACGCGACGGCTGAGCCGGCGTTAAAACCAAACCAACCCACCCACAACATGCCTGCCCCAGTGACCGTCATAGTGAGGTTGTGTGGTGGCATCGCGACACTGCCAAAGCCCCGCCGAGGGCCCATCATCAGAGCTGCGACCAACGCCGCTACGGCCGCTGTAATATGGACTACGGTGCCACCGGCAAAATCCTGAAGGCCCATGTTGCCCAACCAGCCACCACCCCAAACCCAGTGGCAGACGGGGGCGTACACACAGAGCATCCAAGCCGTGCTGAAAATCAGCATGGCAGAGAACTTCATACGCTCAGCGAAACCACCCACGATAAGGGCTGGCGTAATAATGGCGAAGGTCATTTGAAACATAACGAACAAGGTGTCTGGAATTGAGCCGTTCACTCCGTCCATGGCGATCTGCGCTAAAAACAGGTTGCCCAAGTCGCCCATCCAAGGTCCCTGCTCAACTCCAGCCGAACCAAAGGCAATAGTGTAGCCAGCCACGAACCAAACCAACGACATGAGAGCCGTCAAAGCGAAACACTGCATCAGTACCGACAGCACGTTACGCACGCGAACAAGACCGGCATAAAACAGAGACAAACCAGGAATAGTCATGAACAAGACCAGTGCCGTTGAGGTCAGCATCCAGGCCGTGTCAGCCGCAGAGATGTCGTCGGCAAAAGCGGGGTTGGCGCATAAAAGTAGCAATGCACCCCGGGCGAACACAGAGGTCATAGTCGGTTAATCCATAAAAGATGAACAAGAAAAGCCATTGTGCCACAAAGCTTCTGGAGGTGACACCGCGGATCGTTTTTTGACTTGTCAGTCACACTATTGCGGCCTAATCTCCGCGCATAGTTTATGTCCACCGGAGACCACGTGAAACCATCCCAAGTGACCATCCTAGCTAGTGCTGCCGTTTTGACCCTAACCCAGCTGGTCGTTGCCGCACCTGCTCAAGATCTACCCGAGCCGCGCTCAGTCATTCTTATTATCGGTGACGGCTTTGATGATCAACACGTCACCATGGCGCGCAATTACCTGGCTGGTAACGCAGGTACCTTGGGACTAGACGCACTTCCGGTTCGCGGTGCCGTTCAAATCGAGACCGTAAGCCCTGACGGTACACGGTTATATGCGGCCGATTCAGCCAACACGGCCACATCACTGGCAACTGGCGCGGTAACAAACATTGGACGCATTGGCACCGATGCCCAAGACCGTGATCGCGTCACCATTCTTGAACTGGCCGCCCGAGCGGGCTATGCCACTGGGCTAGTCAGCACCTCCTCTGTCACCGACGCCACACCGGCGAGCTTTGCTGCCCATGTCAATATTCGCATGTGCGAAGGCCCTGATATTACCAACGGTGGTGAACTCTATGGCCAGCCCTTTAGCGGCTGTCCAAGTGATGCCACCCAGAACGGCGGAGCAGGATCCATAGCAGAACAGCTAGCCAAGGCGCCTGTCGATATCCTACTCGGTGGGGGTGCCAAGTTTTTTGATCAGTCCGTCCCAGGGCAGTCGCAAACCGTCAGTGAATGGGCTCAATCTCAGGGTGTCAGCGTGATCAGACATAAAGACGCGCTGGCAAACCTACCTGTTTCAGGCAGAGTGATTGGGCTGTTTGACAAAGAGACTCTCGCGGTGCGCTGGCGTGGTACTGATGGACGTACTGCCGAGAACGCCGATGTCAGCTGGTTGAATCACATCGATTGGCGTCTCGGTAGTAGCACAGACCCGGAGCCCATGGCCTGTGAACCCAATCCCGCCTACGGTGACACTCCCCCTTTGGCCGCGATGACCGAAGCTGCGCTTTCTGGCTTGGCGGCGCGCAGCGACAAGGGTTTATTTTTAATGGTGGAATCGGCCTCCATCGACAAACAGAGCCATAGTCGCAACCCTTGTGGCTCCATCGGGGAGGTTGAGCAGCTAGAGGAGACGCTTGCTGCTGCGCTTAGGTTCGCCGACGACCATCCCAATACATTGGTCATCGTTACCGCCGACCATGCTCAGGCCGCACAAATCTTGCCAGAACCGTCGTTATTCGCGGCCGTCCCTGTCCCCGTTTACTCACCGGGAAAAGTCGCTCGGGTAAAAACGCCCGAAGGCGGTTTAATGCGCATCAACTATGCCACCAACAACTTTCCCAAAGCCGAAGAACACACCGGGGCCAACGTGCCCTTATTTGGTAACGCGGTTGCTCAAGGCATACTGAAACCGTTCATGCGACAGCGAGATGTCCATCAGGCTATGCTGAGGCATCTAGGCCTTAACGAAGAGGTGAGCACGCCATGAGTTTGAGTGCCATTAATGGGCAATCCGTCTCTAAAATTTGCTTGGGTACCATGACCTGGGGGCAGCAAAACACCGAAGCCGAGGCGCACGCTCAGATCGATTACGCACTTGAAAGGGGCATTAACTTTATTGATGCTGCCGAGATGTACCCCGTCCCTCCCCGAGCCGAAACCCAAGGGCGCACCGAGGAATACATCGGCACGTGGTTTGCCAAAACCGGCCAGCGAGACCGCTGGATTCTGGCGACCAAGGCCACCGGCCCACGCAACGAATTTAGTTACTTGCGCGGCGGTCCAAAATTCAATCGAGAGCACCTCGTTGAAGCTGTAGAGGGCAGTTTACGCCGCTTACAAACCGACACTATTGATCTATATCAACTGCACTTCCCCGAGCGACCTACCAACAACTTCGGCTTTCGCGGCTACACTCATTTTGATGGCCAAGAGTCCACTCCCATTGAGGAAACGTTGCGTGCGTTAGAGGAACTGATCAAAAGCGGCAAAATCAGAAGCTTTGGTCTCTCGAACGAGACGCCGTGGGGGGCCATGACCTTCTTGAAATGGGCTGAGACTGCCGGTTTACCCAAATGCGAGAGCATTCAAAACCCCTACAGCCTTCTCAACCGCAGTTTTGAAGTGGGTCTGGCCGAAGTTGCCCACCGAGAAGATGTCGGCTTGCTCGCCTACTCCCCTCTGGGCATGGGTTTGTTGACCGGCAAGTATCGCAACGGCGCTATGCCAGTCGGATCACGTTTGTCCTTGTTTTCGCGCTTCGATCGGTACAACGGCGAGCCCACCTGGGACGCCACCGAGCTATATTGCGCCTTGGCTGAGGAACATGGCCTGACGCCTGCGCAAATGGCTTTGGCATTTGTGAATACCCGCCCCTTCGTACTGAGCAACATCATAGGGGCCACCAGCATCGCGCAACTCGAGGAAAACCTGAGCAGCCTCGAGGTCACCCTTAATAAAGAAGTGATGGCGGGTATCAAGGCGATTCACAACGCCATCCCCGATCCGGCGCCTTGAGGGTAGCGCTAGAGATTTATCCATGAGTTGAGGGCACGGAGGCGAAAGTCGGTGCCCCCCCAACTCAGAATTACACTGTCCTCCAAGATCTCTCGAACTAAAAAACCGCCTTCGCGCTGCCCCGTGCCCAGGCGCTTGCCATTGATCACCACGGTAGAACGCCCAGCAGACTGCCAATCGTGTACGGAATAAATCACACTCGGAATTCGGTCTTTGGTCTGCTGAGACAGGCTCTCTAGTAATACCGTCGGATGCGGCAACAAGGCCGACTCACCCCACTCAGCTTGCGCCTGACGTAACACCGATTCAAGATCCACGGGCGATTCGTCGAGGACCGGATGGGGCACCTCGGCATTCTGAGTCAAAGGCTCCCCGTCATCAGCAGTAGCCGCCACCTCCGTCGCTTGCCGAACCGATTCAGACCCAGTATCGATGCCTACTGCGGCTCTCATGGTGGGCGCAGCGCGCTCGGTAACCGACGGATCGGCATCGCGCTGACGGTAAAGATCGACCACCGCGTTGGCACCATCATCGGAACCCCGGCTTTCCTCGGAAATTGAGTTGACTAAACCCGCCGTCGCCAAGGGAAGCGAGACACCGTCAGCCACACTGCCAACCGTTGCGCTCGCCGCGAGCACGGGATTTGGCTCAGATGACAAAGCACTTCGCTCCACATCTGAGGGCTGCAGTTCTGGGATGGTTGCGGAGTCAGCATTGAGCTGTGCTGCTGGGATTTGTGGCGAGATCGCTCTGCTCGACCTACTGGCCGCCACAGCGTCGCTATCTTCCCGTGACAAAAGCGAGTAACCCATCAGCACAACGAGGAGTCCCAACAGAGCTATCAAGCCCGCCCATAGTGGCGGCAAACCGAGCTTCGCGGAAGCTACCGGCGGCGACTGCAACGAGGACGCGCGGGCTTCACCTAAACTGTCTTGATCAGCACGCTTAAGTGCATCAAGAATCATCGACATTGAACTTACCTCGTTTCGTTCCCTATGGGGTGATCCGCGGACCCTGACAGGACCATCAACCGTTTTAGGCTCGCGGCCGCCGACACATGCGATCCCAGTCGTTGCTGCAAACGCAGCAGCGTCTGCTCACCCACGACACCGTCGGCCTCTAATCCCTCGGCCTTCTGAAACAAGCGAACGCGCGCTTCCAATGAGGCATTAAAACGTTGCTCGGCGAGCGGCTCCTCCTGTCTGTCTAGGCGAGCGAAAAGTAACGCCACGTCGCTCACCGCAACCCCCTCATCATCAACTGTCAGAGGACCACGCCAACTGACCGGCGGTTGCCATAAATAGCGATATCCCCCCAACCAACTATCGGCCAATTCCGCCAAACTAACTCGCTCCAATCCAGTATTAGTCAATACCCATGCGGCGCGACCCACGAAAGCCACAAGCAAGGTACTGGCACTAAATCGATCGGGGGTTTGCATCGACAGGACTAGAGGCCGATCCAGCGCCATTAAGGGCTCCCATACCGCCGAGCTGGCATTGACGCATACAAGCTGGGCGTGTCGCTCGCCGTTGCAGAGCGATGGCGGGAGCGGCGTGTCGCTGTACAACCGCCAAAGCTGCTTTTCTACGTCACGATTGGGCAGCTGCCAAGTTATTGTTGGCGTCACCGGCGCTGGCGACACAGCGGGTACTTGCGCAGGCTTCGCCACAGATTCGGCGATTGGCACCGAGTTATCTCGACCTCCCAGCAACCAAAGCAGCAGAGCCGTCGTGGCGAACAATGCCGCCACAATGAGTCCAAGGCGCAAAGATAAGGTAGCACGTCTTTTACGCTCAGGGTTCGCGCCCAACACCTCTTCGGCGGCGGCCTTAACCAACGTCGGCGTGACTAAATCGCGTCCCTGACCATAAGCACCCAGCAAAGCCCGGTCGCAAAGTAGGTTTATCTTGCGAGGAATACCCTCACTCAACCGGTGAATTAACCTCACCGCGCTTGCGCTAAATAGATCTCGCCCCGCCGGCAAACCCGCGACGCCAAGCCTATGGCGGATATACGCTTGGGTTTCAGCGGCACTTAATGCCTGTAGGTTGTAGCGAGCAGTAATGCGTTGATTAAGCTGCCGAAGCTCCGGTCGCGCTAGCTTCTCACCCAATTCGGGCTGTCCAATCAGTACGATTTGCAGCAGCTTCTGCGCGTCGGTTTCCAAGTTGGTCAGCAACCGAATTTGCTCAAGCACTGCAAACTCCAGATGCTGTGCCTCGTCGATCAATAACACTGAGCGTCGCTGACGCTGGTGATTAGCCAAGAGAAATTGATGCAAAGCATCCGTAAGGGTTTTCAGGCTATCAGTGCCCGCCGGATAAACCACTTCAAATTCGTCGCAGACAGTGGCTAGCAACTCCACCGCGCTCAGAGCTGGATTGAGGACCACCGCCAAATCGGTCGCTTCGGGAAGTTGTTCAAGCAAACAGCGGTTAATGGTAGTTTTGCCCGTACCTACCTCCCCAGTCAGCAACGCAAATCCACCGCCAATGCCCACCCCGTATAACAGGTGAGCTAAGGCATCTCGGTGTCGGGGACTCATGTACAGGTAGCGCGGATTTACAGCGATACTGAAAGGGGCTTCATTCAAGCCAAAATATGAGTAATACATGGGGGCGGACTGAGCTCGCTTAGAGATCGACTATGCGACACCGATCATCGGAGATCAGCGCCGCAAGCGCAACATACTTGAAGGTAAAGAAAACATACTGTAAGTTCAAATTCCTCCAAATACCCTCTACATTCACTCAACAAGAGAACGGAAATGGCCCTTCCCGAAATTCTGCGTGACACCTTAAAAATCCCCGTAGTGGGATCACCCCTATTCATCATCTCCAACCCCGATCTGGTCATTGCACAGTGCAAAGCTGGCGTTGTGGGATCCTTCCCCGCGCTGAATGCCCGGCCAGGCCCCGTACTAGAGGAATGGTTGGAACGTATCACCAGTGAGTTGGCCGAGTATAACGCGGCCCACCCTGATCAACCCGCCGCGCCCTTTGCTGTTAATCAGATTGTGCACGGCTCCAATGAACGTCTAAAGCACGACGTGGACATGTGCGTGAAATACAAAGTCCCGATTGTCATTACGTCACTGGGCGCCAAGGAATGGGTTAATGAGGCCATCCACAGCTACGGCGGCATTGTCTTACACGACATCATCAACAACCGCTTTGCGAAAAAAGCCATTGAGAAAGGTGCCGATGGTCTTATTGCCGTTGCGGCAGGTGCGGGCGGCCACGCGGGCACCTTGTCACCCTTTGCACTCATCCAGGAAATCCGAGAGTGGTTCGATGGTCCACTACTGTTATCCGGTTCTATAGCCCATGGCGACGCTGTACTCGCCGCTCAAGCCATGGGGGCCGACCTGGCTTACATCGGTTCAGCGTTTATCGCTACCGATGAAGCCAACGCCGAACAAGCTTACAAACAAGCCATCGTCGATTGCGGTGCAGATGACATTGTTTACAGCAACCTGTTCACAGGTATCCACGGTAACTACTTACGCCCGTCTATCGAAAACGCAGGTCTGGACCCCAACAACTTACCCGAGAGTGATCCCAGCGCCATGGACTTCGGTTCAGGGGGCAACACCGACGCCAAGGCCTGGAAAGACATCTGGGGTTCAGGCCAAGGTATTGGTGCAGTGAAATCGCTGGGCACGACTGCCGCCTACGTTGAAAAATTGACGGTCGAATACAACGCCGCCAGAGCGAGGTTACTCAACGCATGAGCCATAAAATTCCCCGCAGCGCTGAAGATGACTACAGCGCCGAGATCATTGCCGAGAGGCAACAATTTATCAAAGAGAAAACTGGTGCGGAGCTTGATCACAGCACGCGCTTCTCTTACGACCCGCACGTAATGGCAGGCAATATCGAGAACATCTGGGGCGTTGCCCAAGTGCCTATTGGCGTCGCTGGCCCACTGTTAGTCAATGGCGAACATGCCCAAGGCGAGTTCTATGTTCCCATGGCAACCGTTGAGGGCACCATGCTAGCGAGCTACAACCGCGGCATGAAGGTAATCCGTGAGGCCGGAGGAGTCACCACAACAGTATCGGCAGAATCGATGCAACGTGCACCGGTATTTATCTTTGCTAATGCCCGAGACGCGCGCGATTTTCAGATTTGGCTCAATGAAAACTTCGCTCAGATCAAAGCGCAAGCCGAGAGTACAACTTCCGTCGGTAAATTAATCGAAATTGAGAACTACCACGCGCATTCGATGATTTTCACCCGCTTCGACTACTCAACCGGCGATGCCGCCGGTCAAAACATGACCAGTCGTGCCACCTTTTTTGCCTGCGAATGGATCCAGAAAAACTACCCAGGCAAACTCCGTAACTACATGTTGTCTGGTAACTTTGATACCGAGAAAAAAACTTCATCGGTAAACCTTTTAAAGGGTAGAGGCCGCCGAGTGACGGCGGAAATTACCATCCCCCGACAGGTCCTGATTGATAACTTACGCATTACGCCAGAGCAAATGCAGTACGGTTATCAGGTCTCAACCCTGTCATCTTTTATGTCCAACAGCTCCAATAACGTGAGTCATCCAGCCAACGGCCTCGCCGCACTGTATCTGGCGACCGGACAGGACATCGCCAACATAGGTGAGAGTAATCAGTGTACGGGCTACCAGCGCGCCACCCGCGATGGTGATCTTTATTACTCGATCACCCTGCCCTCCATCATCATGGCGAGCTACGGTGGCGGCACCAACCTACCCACCCAAAGCGAGTGCCTTAAAATGATGGGCTGCCATGGTAAAGGCAAGGCCTTGAAGCTCTGTGAGATTGCCGCTGGGCTCGTGGTCGCCGGTGAACTTTCTTTGGCTGCAGCGACGCGACTGGACAAGGAAACCCGCACCAACGAGTGGGTCGACGCCCATGAGCGCCTCGGACGTAATCGTTGAGTTCTCTGAGAGCAAAAACATGATTTTTCGCAGCCCCATTCTCGCAGCCCTTGTTACCGTTACGCTGACTTTAGGCGAACCCGCAAGATGTGCAGCAGAGGGGTCAACGGCGCAGCCCCTGGATGGGGAAGTTTCTGCTCCGTCCATCTCACTACCAATCATAGCTAACGGCGAAGGCCAGCTTAATCTGGAGGCGCACCGGGGTTCAGTTGTCTATCTGGATTTCTGGGCATCATGGTGCGGCCCTTGTCGTCGATCATTACCCGCGTTGGACGAACTGTATCGCGAGTTTGAAGCCGATGGATTTCAAGTATTGGCGATCAGCGTAGACATGGTCGAAGAAGATGCATTGGATTTCTTAAACCGCTACGTAGTGACCTACCCGGTTGCCCTAGATGCGACGGGTGCTAGCGCGAACGCCTTTGGCGTGAATGGCATGCCTTCGGGTTATTTGATTGATCGCCAAGGGAAGGTGCGAGAGGTTCACGTGGGATTCCGAAAAGGTGACGCCGACAAACTGCGAGCAGACATTTTGGAAGTACTTCGTGAAAGCTGAATGCGATGTTCTTTACTTCGATGGCCAGTGTCCGCTGTGCTCTAAAGAAATGGCGCGACTATCTGCCTTGGCCGATAGCGAGCTGCGATTGGTTGACATTCACAGCGCAGACATCGATGAGCAAGGCCTACCACCGGGAGTCGATAAAGCCCAACTTCTGAAAGTGTTACATCTACGTCGGGGCAATCGTTGGATCACCGGGATTGATGCCAACGTGGCGGCCTGGGAGCACACGCGCTTTGGCATGTTCTGGCGACCGTTGCGCTGGCCGATCGTTCGCCATATTAGCAGCTGGGTCTACAACCTTTGGGCCGGACGGCGGTATCGAGCACTGTACGGCACTAGA
The DNA here is from genome assembly GCA_964412695.1 of uncultured Alteromonadaceae bacterium. Classification (GTDB taxonomy): domain Bacteria; phylum Pseudomonadota; class Gammaproteobacteria; order Pseudomonadales; family Halieaceae; genus Luminiphilus. The sequence goes on from CAYPPU010000005.1 coordinate 73,491, forward strand.
TCTCCCTAAAGAAAAGATGTACTTACTGACCGGGTGGCCGCTCTGCGCTGGGCAGCACATCCCTGATTTTCATACTAGCCAAGCAAGGTTAACTTTATGTCTCGCTTCACTCACACTCGACTGCTTTCAACGATTATCTTCACGGCAAGCCTCACGGCTCTCCCAACACTGGCCGCGGATGAGGTACCCGAGCGCGCCGATGTACCCGCCGAATTTCGCTGGGATCTCACCGCGATGTATGCCGATACCGCTGCCTGGGAGGCCGACCGAGAACGTTTCTTCGCCGTGTTGCCCGAGATCGAGGCTTTCAAAGGCAGACTCGCAGAGAGTGGCGACACGCTACTCGCCGCCTTGAAAAAATCTGAGGAAATTGAACTCATTGTAAGCAACCTCTACGTTTATGCCGGACTCAAGTCCAACGAGGACACCCGGGTGTCTGACAACGCTGCACGATTCTCCGAAGCTCAGGGCTTGTTGTCCCAGTATCAGCAAGCTATGGCGTTTTTCTCTCCCGAGCTGTTGGCCATCCCCCAGGCAGATTTAGAGTCATTGGTTACCACGACCCCCGGACTCGATATTTACCGTCATGCACTTGATGAAGCATCGCGAATGCGCCCCTATACCCTATCAGAGGCAGAAGAACGTTTACTCGCCATGGCCGGCGATCCTCTTGATCGTTTTGACAGTGTCTTCGGTGCCATCGACAACGCCGACCTGAGCTTTGGCAGCGTGATTGACGAGAACGGTGAGGAAGTTGAGTTGACCAAAGCGCGCTACGGTGCGTTCTTGCATTCCACTGACCGTCGCCTCAGAGAAGCCGCCTGGAAAGGCCTGTTTCAAGGCTACAAAACGCTCAACCATACCCTGGCCGCAAACTACGAAGGCCACGTAAAAAGCCGCGTATTTTTTGCCAAAGCCCGTGGTTTTGATTCCCGGGTACAAGCCGCCACCTATGGCAGTGCCATTCCGCTGGAAGTATTCAATAACCTAGTGAAAGCCGCGCGCGAGGGCTCCAAACCCCTGCAACGCTACTTGAGACTACGTCAAAAAGCCTTGGGGGTTGAACGTCTGGAAATCTGGGACATGTATGCCCCGATTGTCGAGCCCACCATCGACAACGTTAGCTTTGAAGAAGCCAAACAAATTGTCGCCGATGCACTGGTACCCCTTGGTGAAGAGTATTTGAACGTTTACTGGAAAGGCTTTGACGAGGGCTGGGTCGATGCCGTGGAAAACCGTGGCAAACGCGGCGGCGCCTACAGCTGGGGTACCTACAGCTCCAAACCTTACCTCTCCATGAACTTTGAGGGCACGCTCAATGATGTCTCTACCCTCGCCCATGAGTACGGTCACTCGATTCACAGCTACCTAACCCGCGGGACCCAACCCCAGGTCTATGGCAGCTATCGCACTTTTATCGCTGAGATTGCCTCAATGACCAATGAAGCCATCCTCATGCAAAAAATGCTTAAAGAGTCCACCTCTGCCGCTGAACGCGCTTATTTATTGAGTAGCTATCTCGATGAGTTCCGCGGTGGCTTTTACCGCCAAGCATCCTTTGCCGATTTTGAGGATCGCGCTCATGCCAAAGTGGAAGCCGGCGAAGCGCTCACGGCGGACGTACTAAATGGTATTTACGCCGACGTTTTCGACGACTTCTACGGTGACGCCGTGCACGCCGATGAACTCAATCAAATCGAGTGGAGCCGTATTCCACACTTCCTGCGAGGGGACAACTTTTACGTCTATCAGTATTCGACCTCATTCGTGGCCGCCACGGCGTTAGCCCAACAAATTCTTGAGGAAGGCGAACCCGCCCGCGAGCGCTACCTCACCATGCTCAAATCAGGGTCCAACGACTACCCCATCGAGCTTCTCAAGAAGGCCGGCATTGACATGACCCAGCCTGAGCCGATCTACGCCACTATCGAGGTCTTTGATGACTTGGTAACACAGCTTGAAGAAGCGCTAGCCGAGATGGCTGACGCGACTGCCGAATAAAATCTACTTTACCGAGTGCTCGAGTTCAGGCTAGCGCTTCTAGCCACTCGAGCAGTGCGTCATTCACGGCTTCAGCATGGGTGACGTTACAGAGATGCCCACCCCCTTCGATGATCACTTCTCTGCATGAAGGCAGCGCGCTAAGCACGGACGCATGCTCTCGACGTGAGGCCACCTCAGCACTACCTGAAATCACTAAAAGTGGCTTTTCCCACTCACTGAGGGAGGGCCAAACAGGCACGGACTTGCCACGACTGTTTGGGGCCATCAAGTCTTGCCCCGTATAGCGGTCTAGTAACACAGCCAAGCCATCGCGCTGCTCAGGCGTTGCGCCACCTGATACCAGCGGATGATTGAGCCACGCCTCGCGAAAGGCTGTGATTTGACCAGAGGCTATGAGCTGGGTGTACTCATCTAACGGAATACCTTCGCCTGGCTGTTCATCCACCGGTAAGCCCTCAACGTGACTACCTTGCAAGATCGCGCCAGCAAGACGATCGCCATTTTCAACCATATAGCGAAGTGCCAACCGGCCGCCCTGGGAAACACCGTATAGGTAGATATCCCCCTCGAAGACGTCGATTACAGCGCTAAGATCTGAGAGTTCTTGATCAAAATCAGGCGACAAATCACTAGCGCCAAAACCTCGGCGGTCAAAACGCACCCACCGAAAACCCCGCTTGGCCAAACCACGTTGCGCTTCAAAGGAGCGACTGTCCAACGTCCAGCCATGCAAACAGATGACGGTGGCTCGCGCTGGTCCCACAGGCTCATCAATTAATAAGGTCAGTGCACCCACGTCCACAGACAGCTGGTCCTGCCGACTCATGACCGTCGCGGACGAACTGCCCTGCATTATTGGCGATTCGAAGGCATTCATGCGCTGGGATCGAGATACTCAACTGAAGCTTCCGCCGCCTGCCACATTTCTTGGGCAGCGGGATTTTCCATTTCCTCAACCACATGACCGACAAGACCGGCGCAGCGGGCAACCAAGATCACACCGCGCATCATCTTGGCCGGCACACCCGCCTCTAATAACAGTGCCGCCAACGTCGAACTGACATTCATTACCAGCTCGCGCCCCAGATTGGCACTAAGCGCGTGCTCCAATGCCAGCATGGCTTGAAGCGCATCACCATCGGGATCCAGCATGGCTATCAATTTGGCCACACGAGGATCACGGCCCGTGTGTATAGGATGACCAAAACCCGGTATCGGGCGCCGAGCCGCTCGGTGCTCAGCGACCAATTCCGCAGCCTTGGCATCACGGTCCTCAGCCGCAATAATTTGCTCGGCTAAGGCCCCACAAAGGCCTGCGGTGCCAGCGTACCGATCGCCCACGGCGAGGAGTCCAGCTGCAATGGCGCCTTGAAAGGAATCAGGAGCCCCCAAATAGCTCATACGCGTAGCGACTGCCGATGGCGTGAGGCCGTGTTCCATAATGGTTACCATCACCGCCTCTATTAGCGCGATCTGTTTCGGCGTCGCCTCTACACCCAGGGACTGCAGTACAAATGCCTGGGTAAAACCGTACTCGCCAATGACCTCATCAACGAGATCTTTGCCTCGCAAGGTAATACTGTCGGCATCGGAGCCACAGATACGGGTATTGGCAGATGTTTTGCTCATCTTCGTCATTCCTTATCACAGCGCTAAAAGCCCCGAATATCGGGAATTAGGCGCACAAAATATTGATCTGAGTTCTGCTCTTGCGAGTATAACTACGCAGCTTCACACACATCGGGTTGTCCCGAAAACAAAAAAAGCCATCTCCTAGGAGTCACCATGTTGCACAAGCGTAGCTTAATCGGTATCAGCGTTTTGTCGGCCCTCGCCAGTCAGCCAGGATTTGCCCAAAACACCCTCGAAGAAGTCGTGGTCACGGCGCGTATGCGTTCGGAAAGCCTCGCGGAGAGTCCCGTCTCAGTGAAGGCCTTCACTGAGTCTGATATCCGCTCGGCCGGCATTCAAACACCGCAGGACTTTATCGATCTCACGCCCAACGTGACCTTGGTGCAGACCCAAAGCACTGGCAACTCCTTCCTAAACATCAGGGGGATTTCATCGGCACGAAACTCCGAACTCGCCGCCGCCGTGGTCATCGATGGCGTGCTGCTCTCCAACCCCAGCCAGCTCAATCAACAGCTGTTTGATATCGAACAGGTGGAAGTGCTGCGTGGTCCCCAGGGCGCGCTGTACGGCCGAAATGCTATTGGTGGCGCCATTACCATTACGACCAAAGCGCCCGGTGACGAACACGAAGCCGAAATTCGTGTTGGCGCAGAGTCCGCGCCGGGTTGGAGCGTTAAAGGCTATGTCGGCGGCCCGCTGACTGATGACGGTTCGGTTAAGTACCGAATTGCGGGTAGCTACATGGATAACGATGGCTACATAGATAATGCTTACCTCGGCGAAGAAGCCGACCCCTACGAGGACACCTCTTTCCGTGCCCGCTTAAACTGGGACGTCTCAGATCGCCTCAGTACTGACTTTCGCGTGTCGTGGTCTAAACTCGAGACCCAAGCATTCTACTTCGTGATTGATGCCGAGGCCGATGACACCGAAATCCCGGTCATGGTGAACAACCCCGGCTACAACAAGCGCGAGTTCACCAGCGCGAGTTTCAAGCTGGACTATGATCTAGGTTTCGCAACCTTAACGGCGATCACCGCCTACGATGATCTAGAAGAAGTATCGAGCGGTGACCAGTTCAACTTCTTACCCCGCGAACATCCCTACAACTACTTTAACAACGACGCCTTCGGCGGTTACATCAAGTACCTCACGGGGGACGAATACACCGACCTGTCCCAGAACCAGTATTTGGAGGTCGAATCGCTTAGCCAGGAGATTCGACTCACTAGTAACAATGAAACCGGGCTTCGCTGGATTGCCGGGGCATACTTCATTTCTACAGATCGTTATATCTCCACGGGCTCACAAATCGATCGCGGCCTAGGGGTATTTAACGTCAAAAAAGACTTCCGCCCTTCTGTCTTCGTGGATCCGACTAACCCGAGCCCCCAGCTCGGCATTTTGGCCGATAGCCAAGACAACTTTGCCTGGGCGGTGTTTGGTCAAGCAGCTATGGATATCACCGACAACCTAGAATTAACTTTGTCGGTGCGCTACGACGAGGACGAGCGCGAAAACACAGCGCTTACGCCGCCGCTGTATGACGTATCCACTCTGGGATTGGTATACGGTGAAAAGCGCAAAGAAAGCTGGGACGCCCTGCAGCCCAAGGCCACTCTGCGCTACCGTCCGAACGACAACTGGGTAATTTATGGCGACATCAGCCGCGGCTTCCGCTCCGGTGGCTTTAACCAAACCGGCGTGGGCACTGCCATCGTGTATCCGGGCATCAACGATGTCTTCGACGAGCAGCTGGCCACCAACTACGAAATCGGTGCCAAAGGGGATTTGATGGACGGTCGCTTGCAGCTGTCAGCGGCGCTCTATTACAACGAGCTTGAGGGTGCTTATTTCTTCTTCTACGACCCCACGACCAATACGCAAAACCTGGGCAGCGTGCCTGAGGTTGAGTACACCGGTCTTGAGCTCGAGGGTATAGCCCTACTGGGAGACTACTTCACCTTAAACTTTGGCCTAGGTCTCACCGACAGTGAAATCACCGAGGCACCGACCCAGGACTGGATTGGTAACCAGGCACCCCTAGTCAGTGAGGTAACGGGCAACGTGGGTTTGCAGTTCCGTGCACCGCTATCTGGCAACCTTGAGGTGTTTGCCCGTGCCGATTGGCAGCACTTGGGCGAGACCTGGTGGGAACCCAACAACTACTCCTCACGAAGCGCGGTCGACTTGCTTGATCTGCGTGCTGGCATTGAATCTGAGGGTAACTGGAGCGCCACTGTGTGGGTGAAGAACGCCACAGATGAAGAATACAACACCGAGTATTCGCCGGGTCCCGATGCTGCCTTCGTTATTGGTACGCCCTACAAGCCCCAGTGGAACTTCCTCTGGCCCGCTCAAGGTATCCGCTACGGTATTGAACTCACCAAGTGGTTCTGATTATCTGAGCGCTTAACCTTTTTTGTTTGGGAGACAACCATGAACGCGCCAGCGCAAATTCATAGCAAGATGCATCACAACGCCTACGTCTGTGAGGACTTGGAGGCAGTACGTCAATTCTACGAGGATATTATTGGCTACAAACTTGTTGCCACCTGGGCAGAGCGTACAGACCTGTTTGGCAAGGTCCGCACCTATGCCCACTGCTTCTTCGACATTGGTGACGGCTCTTGTCTCGCCTTCTTCCAGTTCGCGGACAAGGACGACGCGGCAGAGTTCGGCCCCGAGTTACAACCCTCGGGATTCCGACACTTGGCCATGAAAGTCGACCAGGACACGCAGGATGCCATCCAAGCGCGGCTGGAGGCGGCTGGCTATTTTGAGAGCGGCCAAGCCTATCCACTTAATCATGGCTATTGCTGGTCAATTTACTGCTTCGATCCCTCGGGTCTATTGGTGGAATTCACGGTAGACCATGAAGACGTCGAGCAAATTAATCGTGATAAGGCCGCCTCGGCTCACGCTGACCTTGCCCAGTGGCTGGGTGGCGATCACACCCCCAACAACGAACAATTTCACCGCTAATCTAGGAGCGATCAATGAGCATTAAACTGGCTGTTGTATATCACTCGGGCTATGGACACACCGATGTGGTTGCCGAAAAAGTGGCCGAGGGAGCGGGCTCGGTCGACGGTGTGGAGGTGTCTGTAGTTAAAGCGGCGGACATCACCTCACCTGAGAGCGAGGCATTGGCCATTCTCGATGCGGCAGATGCCATGATCTTTGGATCGCCGACCTACATGGGGAGCGCGGCTGCCCCCTTTAAAGCGTTTATGGAAGCATCATCTTCGCGCTGGATGGAGCAACGCTGGGTCAACAAAATGGCTGCCGGCTTCGCCAACTCCGCAGCAATGAACGGCGACAAACAAAACACCCTTATCGAGTTTATGACCTTTGCCATGCAGCACGGCATGGTGTGGGTGGGTCTGGGTCAAATGCCGGGCAACAACCACTCAGGTGGGTCGAACGACGACCTTAACCGCTGTGGCGCTTCTATTGGCTGCATGACCCAAGCCAATGCCGATCAGGGTGGGGATGTGGCACCACCCGCCTCCGATCGCGAGACCGCTCGAGTCTTCGGCGTTCGTGTAGCCGAAGCCGCCAAGCGTTGGAACGCCTAGCGTGCGCGACCATCGGATATTTGACCCCGACACCGAAACCCGGAGCCTAGCTGATCAATTTGCTCTCGATCGCGTCAGCTTTCGCGAGCAAATCCAGTACCTATTCGATAACTCGGCGTTCTATCAGGAGAAACTGCGTACGGCAGGATTCCATTCTGCCGCCGACGTGGGCGAACTAGATGACATTGCTCAACTGCCCTTTACGGAAAAGGATGAGTTACGCGCCAGTCAGGCCAACTTCCCCCCGTTTGGTAACCATGTGGCGGCCAATCCTGATGACCTGCGACGGGTATTCAGTACCAGTGGCACCACCGGAACACCGTGCTATCTAGGCCTAACTCAGGCGGATCTGGACATGTATGCCACCAATGTAGCCCGGGGCTATACGGCAGCCGGTTTTAAGCCCGGTCAGCGACTGGTGGTTGGCTTTAACGCCGGTCCCTTCGTCGCAGGTGCTGTTTACTATGGCTTCGACAAGATGGGCTGCAACGTTATTCCGGTCGGTACGGGTAATACTGAGCGAATGGTCACCGCCATTCAAAAACTTGGCGCCACCGGTGTCAGCTGCACACCTTCCTATGGGTTGTATTTGATCGATTGGTGTCGCGACAACGGCATCGATACCCGTGCTTTAGGCTTGCAAAACATGATAACCGCCGGTGAACCCGGCGGCGGCGACCCCATGGTGCGCGCGACCATCACCGAGGCCTTTGGCTGCACGGTGCGTGAGTCAATGGGCATCGGCGATATCTCACTGTCGGTATGGGCCGAGGACGCCGATGAACAGGGCATGCACTTTATGGCCCGGGGTTACGTCCATGTGGAGCTTATTGACCCAACTAGTGGCGAGCCCATCCCTTGGGAGGATGGGGCACAGGGCGAGCTGGTCTACACCGCACTCAGACGGCAGTCTATGCCGCTACTGCGTTTCCGCAGTCGTGATCACGTTGTGGTCAACATGGCAGCCAACCCCACCGGTCGAACCGGCCCACGTATCCGCTGTATTGGCCGTACCGACGACATGCTCATTGTGCGGGGGGTCAACCTATTCCCCACTGCTATTCGCAGCGTCCTGGAGTCCTTCCAAGACGAGGTCTCGGGTATGTTCAGTATTCGCCCTGCGGAAAAAGGTGTACTGCAAACACCACCTTTACCCATGGTGGTAGAAGTTGCCCATGGCGCGGCCGCAGATAACGACGACCTTCGCTCACGTATCAAGCAGGAAATTCGCGAGCGGCTATTGGTCACCACCGATATCCGGCTCGCCGAACACGGCAGCCTTCCCCGAGAAACTTACAAGAGCAAACTGGTAGACTACTCCGAAGCGGCGGCCTAACGGCCGCCTCCTCATTAACTCGGAGATCTACCCATGGCCACATTGCCTCTCTTCCCCACCAGCCTGGTGGGCAGCTACGCCCAGCCCGACTGGCTAATTGATAAAGCTAAGCTGGCCGGGCGATTCCCGCCCCGAACCCGAGCTAAAGAGCTATGGAGGATCCCAGCAGAGTTCCTGGCAGAGGCCCAGCGCGACGCAGTGCGTCTGGCAGTTGAGGATCAAGTTAATGCCGGGCTCGACATCATTACCGACGGTGAAGCCTGCCGCGAGAGCTACTCCAACCATTTCGCTACGGCACTAGAAGGGGTTGACATTGACAACCCCGGCACCGCACTAGATCGCAGTGGCGAGCCGGTGCACGTGCCGCGCATTGTGGGCAAGATTCGCAGGAAACACTCGATCAGCACCGATGAAGTGGCCTACTTGCGTTCACTCACTGATCGCACCATCAAGTTCACTGTACCCGGCCCCTTCACCATGAGCCAGCAGGCGCAAAACGACTTCTACGCCTCACCTGCTGAAGCCGCCATGGATTACGCTGCTGCTGTGCGTGAGGAGATTGCCGATTTATTCGCCGCTGGTGCCGACGTCATTCAACTTGATGAGCCCTATATGCAAGCACGCCCCGAGGCGGCCGGCGAGTATGGTATCCAAGCGCTCAATGCAGCTTTGGAAGGCGCTCCGGGACCCACCTGCGTGCATATTTGCTTTGGCTACGCCCACTTGATACACGAACGCCCCGAGGGCTACTCCTTTTTGCCGCAGCTCGCGCACGCCTGCTGTAACCAAATCTCTATTGAGACAGCGCAGTCCAGTTTGGATTGCAGCGTGCTTAAAGAACTACCAGAGCAAACTATCCTTCTGGGGGTCATTGACCTCTCCACCGAGGAAGTCGAAACCGCCGAAACTGTGGTTGATCGCGTAGAGCGCGCCCTGCCATTTATCAATAAAGAGCGCATCGTGCTCGCCCCCGACTGCGGCATGAAATACCTCTCCAGAGAGGCAAGCTTTGGCAAAATGCGCGCCATGGCGGAGGCAGCCCAGATACTGCGATCACGCCACGGCAAGTAGCGCCTTCAGATTGCTCGTAATCTTTAGAGGTCGTAGACTCGATAGCACTCTGGGGAGGAGTCCAACATGAACGAGCCCATGTCAGTGGATAACACGGATCGCGTTCTGGATAGCGCAAATCAAAAGCCTAACAGCGTCTGGCTACCAATGGCGGGGCTGGTGGTGCTATTTGGTCTGATTGCCGCGGCTTTTCTTGTGGATTGGTCAGAGGAAGAGCCCAAGGTCGTCAAAACACCCCCACCCAAGCCGGTAGAGGTCATCGAGCCTGAACCGACACCAGTGGAGCCGGCTTTCGATCCCGCCACCGTGATCATTGAGGAGGCCCCACCCGAGCCGGAACCCGAGCCGGTTGCTGAGCCTGCCATCACACTCGCCAATAGCGATGAGCCGGCGAAAGACTGGATTGCCAAAGTCAGCATCGGCGCACTGGGCGAGCAATTCGCTGCACAACAGCAAATTCTGCCTCGGGCCGTTGGCGTACTCGATATCTTGGCGCAGGGACAGGTGCCCTACAAACTCATCCCTGTGGGCCGACCCAAAGCCGCTTTCGGTTTTATCGACAATGGTCTAGCCGTCACGCTGAACCCGGAAAGCTTCTCCCGCTATGACGGCTTGGCTGCCCACGTGGGAGCCATCAACGCTGATGTCCTGGTAACCGCTTATGCGGACTTGGCGCCGCTGCTGCAGGAGGCCTGGGGAAAACTCGGGTACAAGGAAGGCAGCCTAGAAACGACATTACTCTCTGCGCTAGAGCTTATTATCATGACGCCGACCACCAATCTCGATGCACGGCTAATCAAAGTAGAGGCCAATTGGGTCTACGAGGACCCCGAGTTAGAAGCGCTGCCCCCACTGCAAAAACAAATCATGCGTATGGGTGCTGGCAATGCCCAGGTGATACAGGACAAAGCCCGAGAGATTCGCGGTCTGTTAATGGACCGGTAGTTAATATCGCGCGTCGAGTAGCACAACAGGCCGCATATAAAGGCATAGGCAGAGACAGCGTGCCGCTCCGGCTTAAAGCATCAGCGCATGACGGCCTACCGCGATGACCCTCCAGCGCCTAAGACCAGTAGCCTCAGGGCTGCCATGCACCGGCATGAACACCACTGAAGCCCAATTGAGTGTAAGTTGCATCAATCAAATTCTGCCCACGCTCATTAAGTAGTACACCAGAACCCTGCTGATTCATGACATAACCCATGGCCAATTCTGCCTCGGGGTCTGCTACACCAAAACTGCCCCCGGCACCCACATGACCAAAGGCCCGCCGCCCCATCACGAAATAGTCAGCTCCCGGCAAATGCCGGTTATCCATCGATAGCATCAAGCCACTGGAGAACCGCGTTGGGCACAGCAGCGTAGCGTCCTTCTCGGTTGCAGAACGCACGCTTTGTAGTGCTGCGAGTGCGGTTTTGTTGAGCCCTACCGCAGCAGCCTTGTCTTCATCAACCAATACCGCACATAACGCCGCCAACGCTCGGGCATTGCCAACACCGTTAGCGGCCGGTATCTCGTGGCGCAAGCCCTCGACGCTATTGATGTGCTTGCCGCGCCACTGGCCATTGTTGTATAGCCATAGGTTTTGAATGCTGCCAATTTCTTGACTCGCGGCTGCCACCGGTCTCAGGGGCTCACCGGGTACCAGGTCGGGACGGCGTACCGGCGCCGTTCGCGGAAATAAAGCCGGGTCCAGCCCAATAAATAAATCCAAATTAAGCGGGCCAGCAAAGTACTGCTCGAAGTAACGCCCCACAGACTGCCCAGCCACGCGTCGCACAATTTCACCCAACACAAACCCGAAAGTGATGGGGTGATAGCCCACGCGCTCCCCGGGGGACCAAAACGGTGTTTGCTGCGCTAATTGTTCGGCCATGTAGGCATGGTCGTCATAAGCACCCACCTTTAAAGGCCGACTCAGCGCCGGTAAACCCAAGGAATGTTCTAGCGCCATACGTAAAGTGGCGCCCTGCTGGGCGGCGAGTAACTCAGGCCAAACATCGATTAGTGGCATGTCTAACTCGAGCACACCACGGCCTATCAGATGGTGCACCGATAGGGTGGTTAAAATTTTGCTACAGCTAAAAAACAACACCAAGGTATCGGCGCTCCAGGCCTCTCCCTGGGGCGTCACGTGCCCTCCCCAAAGATCGACAACCCTGCGACCTCGATGAACAACTGAAACCGCTGCCCCCAGCTCATCGCACCTGAAGTTATCGACGAAGGTGTCTAGTAGCGACTCCCAGCCACGCGCAATAAATCCGGCCACGGGTATGCCATCGATCTGAGTATCAACGGAATAGAGATCTGGGGCTGCTGGCACCCACGGCTCGCGCGGTTGCAGTGCATCATTGATCAAGGGAATAACCCTCTTCGCCGTCACCCTGGTCGGAGTCCTCTTCCAAGAGACTCATGAATTGGTCTGGCGAAAACCCACGTTGCTGTAAAAACCGAGCTCGTCGCGCACGTTCACGTTGGCGATCATGCCAGTCCTTGGGCAACGGTGTGCCGGCAAATTTTTTTTGATAGACCTCACGAGCTCGCTCCTGCCAATCGACAGGCGCTTCAATCACTTGAGCGCTGAGCCAATCACCCCCCACGCCTTTGGCGCTGAGCTGCTGTGCTATCTTCCGAGGCCCCGCACCGCGATTTAGCAGTTGGCGGTATTGAGCCTCAGCAAAACGCTCATCGCAGAGCAGCCCCTCCGACTCTAGACGGTCAAGTGCCGCCTCTATGAGCAGCAACACGTCAGACTCTCTACCGAATCGGCGTTCCAGTTTGAGTGTCAATTCAGCCCTGGCATGCTCGCGGCGCGCCAGCAAATCCATAGCAGCGCGCCGTATATTCGCCGGATTGACCTCAGCGGTCATTCACTCAACCGCCGTTAACAGCCTCGGCGGTCTCATCGTCCGCCTGCTCCGCCACCTCAGCAGGCTTCTGCACTGCCGCGAGAGGTACTCCCATAGTCTGGTGACGAATCTGATTTTCAATTTCGGTGGCAATGGCAGGATTTTCCTCAAGGAAGCGTGCAGCATTGGCTTTACCTTGACCGATTTTGTCGCCCTTATAGGCGTACCAAGCCCCAGACTTATCGACCAAATTGAGTTTAACGCCCCAATCGATTACCTCGCCCATGTGGTAAATACCTGAGCCATACATGATCTGGAATTCGGCCTGCTTGAACGGCGGTGACACCTTATTTTTCACCACCTTTACTCGGGTTTCGTTACCAACCACCTCGTCACCCTCTTTAACGGCGCCGATGCGACGGATATCCAAACGAACCGACGCATAGAACTTCAACGCGTTGCCCCCGGTGGTGGTCTCAGGACTACCAAACATCACGCCAATTTTCATACGAATCTGGTTAATGAAGATGACCAGACAGTTGGTTTGCTTAATCGCACCGGTTAATTTGCGCATGGCCTGACTGAGTAATCGCGCTTGAAGGCCTACGTGGGAGTCACCCATCTCGCCCTCAATTTCAGCCTTGGGAGTCAGTGCTGCCACCGAGTCGATAACCAGAATATCGACGGCCCCCGAGCGCACGAGCATTTCCGCCACCTCTAGTGCCTGCTCACCGGTATCAGGCTGGGACACAATCAAGTCGTCCATCTGTACGCCAAGCTTTTCCGCGTACTGTGGATCCAGCGCATGCTCCGCGTCCACAAAGGCGGCGACACCGCCACACTTCTGAGCCTCAGCAATGGCTTGCAACGTTAGCGTGGTTTTACCTGAGGATTCCGGACCGTAGATCTCAACAATACGGCCCTTGGGTAAACCGCCAATACCCAGCGCAATGTCCAAGCCCAATGAGCCAGTAGAGATAGAGGGAATCGCGACGCGTTCTTGGTCACCCATGCGCATCACAGTACCCTTACCAAACTGACGTTCAATCTGTGAAAGTGCCGCCTCTAATGCCTTCTGTTTGTTCTCATCCATGACCATATCCTCTATCGTCGGTTTGGCTTAGTGTGTCATTCAGCGTTGCCCTTGCCTTGGGGTTGGTTTCTCGCTGGTTGTCCCCAAAACAAAACTACTGTACGTATACTCAGTGTTTTGCTTGGCAATTGCAACCCACTTTAGCGATCATTTTTGGGTCATAAACCCACGCCTGCGGCTACCTGTCGTCATTGGCGACACATGACAGCCTCGATTTACACACTCAGGAAAGAAGGCGGGTCTTGGTAAATCAAATAGGTGGAATGATGCCTCACCAACTATAGCCAAGCTCATTGGGTACCTATACGCTGATCGGGTTCGTTTCTTCAGCAAACCGAGACAAATGATCTAACGCCGACCAGATGACTCGGATTAACGTGTATAGTGCGACCGATCAGATCTACAACCGCAATCTCAGCTGAACCTTAGCAGGGTCGCCCTCGACAACACGCTTTTAATGTCTGACAACACTAGCCATACCCCCATGATGCAGCAGTTTCTCGCGATCAAACGCGAGCATCCTGACCAGCTGCTTTTTTACCGCATGGGCGATTTTTACGAGCTGTTTTATGACGACGCTAAAATCGCAGCCGAGGTACTCGACATCACGCTCACGGCTCGGGGAAAGTCAGCGGGCGAGCCCATCCCTATGGCGGGCGTGCCCTACCATGCAGCAGAAAACTACCTAGCCCGGTTAGTGCGCGCGGGTCATGCCGTAGCCATTGCCGAACAATTGGGCGACCCAGCCACCAGTAAAGGGCCGGTTGAGCGTCAGGTGGTGCGCATCGTAACGCCAGGCACCCTGTCGGATGAGTCGCTACTGGACGCCCATCAAGAGCAATTATTACTCGCTGTGCACAGTCAGGCTGATCAGCACGGATTAGCCTGGGTCGACCTGGCCAGCGGCCGCTTTCGCGTCACCGAGCTGGTGGGCGAGGATGCCCTTGCGGCGGAACTTGAGCGGCTATCTCCCGCCGAAGTCCTAATCGCGGAGGCTTGTCACTATCCGGCCCTAGAGCATCATCACAGCCTTAGACATCAGCCCGCCTGGCAATTTGATACTGAGGCGGCCGAGCGAGATCTAGCAAAGCAATTTCAAACACGCGACCTGCGTGGCTTTGGTTGCGAACAGCTCACCTTGGCCATCGCCGCCGCCGGTTGTCTGCTGGAGTACCTAAAAACGACACAGCGAACCGAGCTGCCCCATTTACGCTCCATCAGTGAAGAAAAGCTGTCTGAGAGCGTTCGACTTGACGCCGCCACTCGACGCAATCTTGAAATCGATAGCAATTTAAATGGCGGTGAGAGCCACACCTTGTTTGCGGTGATGGCCAGCACTGTGACAGCAATGGGTGGGCGTCACCTAAAGCGCTGGCTGCATCGACCGATAAACAATCGCGGGGAGTTAGAGGCGCGTCTGGATGCCGTAGATTGCCTTATTCAGGACTACGCCTTCGAGCGTGTGCGCGACAGCTTACGACCCGTTTGTGACATTGAGCGCATCTTGGCCCGGGTAGCTTTGGGCTCAGCCCGGCCCCGCGATCTCACGCGTTTAGGCGACAGCCTCGCCGCACTCCCCAACCTTCGTCAGGTACTACCTACAAACTGTGCCCGCCTCGACAGCCTCAAAACAGAGGTGGGCGAATATCCGGAATGGGTAACGCTGCTCAGCCGTGCCCTAGTCGAAAACCCACCCGTGGTCATCCGTGACGGCGGTGTGATCGCCGACGGTTATGACGCCGAACTTGATGAGTTGCGTGGTATCTCCCAAAACGCGGGCGAGTACCTGCTGGAGATTGAACAGCGCGAACGGCAACAAACGGGCCTTAGCTCCCTAAAAGTGGGTTACAACCGTGTGCACGGTTATTACATCGAAATCTCCAGGGGGCAATCGGGGGAAGCCCCCGACCATTACATACGCCGGCAAACACTGAAAAATGCGGAGCGGTTTATAACGCCTGAATTAAAAGCCTTTGAAGACAAGGCGTTATCAGCGAAGTCTCGTGCGCTTTCAAGAGAAAAATCGCTATACGAAGACCTGATAAAGACCCTTCAAACAGATCTTCATGCTTTGCAAGACAGCGCCAGCGCCCTATGCGATCTCGACGTGCTTGCCTGTTTTGCCGAGCGCAGCGTGGTGTTGAATTGGTGCCGTCCGGCATTTGAGGAGCAATCGGTATTGGCGATCGAGGGCGGACGACACCCTGTCGTCGAACAAGCCAGTGACGTGCCATTCATCGCCAACAATACCCAGCTAGATGACAAGCGCCGCATGCTACTAATCACCGGCCCTAATATGGGCGGCAAATCCACCTACATGCGACAAAACGCCATTATTGCTCTGCTCGCCCACGTTGGCGCCCATGTTCCCGCTGAACGCGCAAGCCTATCTTTATTAGACCGCATCTTTACCCGCATCGGCTCGTCGGATGACCTGGCCTCGGGGCGTTCGACGTTTATGGTGGAAATGACCGAGACCGCCAATATCTTGCACAATGCCACGCCACGCAGCTTGGTACTGATGGATGAAATTGGGCGCGGCACCAGCACCTTTGATGGTTTGAGCCTAGCTTGGGCATCTGCTGTCGCTCTGGCCACGCGAGTGGGTGCCTTTACACTATTTGCCACCCATTACTTCGAACTCACTGCGCTACCTGAGCAATTTCCGGTCATGGCCAATGTACACTTAGACGCCACAGAGCATGAGGATCACGTGGTGTTCATGCATCAGATTCAGGAGGGGCCTGCCAATCGAAGTTTTGGTCTGCAGGTCGCTAAGCTGGCCGGTCTGCCGCAACCGGTGCTGGACTTAGCGGCCGAAAAACTGCGTGAATTAGAAAGCCTGCGTGATGGCGTTGCCCTCCCAACTTCATCAGCGCCAACGCTCAGCACTGCCGCGGCTAAGGCGATGCGACCACAACAGAACGATTTATTTGCGGGTCAGATCGACCATCCGGTGCTCACCCTACTGAAAGAGATGGATCCCGATACGCTGACGCCCCGCGATGCCCTGCAGCTACTCTACTCCCTTCGATCTAAACTATCCGACCAGAGGTGATTCAAATTCGAGCGCGGTACAGGTATCCTTCGCGCCTAAAGCAAATTGAGGATTTAACATGACCTTTGTTGTTGGCGAAGATTGCATCAAGTGCAAACACACCGATTGTGTCGAGGTGTGCCCAGTTGATTGCTTTTACGAGGGTCCCAACTTTCTGGTCATTCATCCCGATGAGTGCATTGACTGTGCACTATGTGAGCCGGAATGCCCGGTAGATGCAATTTTCTCAGAAGATGAACTACCTGAAGATCAGGCCGAGTTCTTGCAGCTCAACGCCGACTTGGCTGACATTTGGCCCAACATCACCGAGCGTAAAGACGCGCCTGAAGATGCCGAGGAGTGGGCGGGCAAGCCCAACAAACTAGCGCTACTGGAGCGTTAAAACGCCTTTTCTGCGCTACGCCGAGTCACGAGAAGCTCTAGCGCTTGCTAAGCAGCGCTGTAGGGTTAATGGGCTTACCCTGCTTGCGGATTTCAAAATGCAGCTTGACACGGTCGGTACCCGTCGAGCCCATTTGCGCGATCTGCTGACCGGCCTTGACGTTATCCCCCTCTGCCACGTCTAACACATCGTTGTGCCCGTACGCGCTCAAGTACAAATCATTGTGCTTTACGATCAGTAGCGCACCGTAGCCTTTCACGCCAGTTCCCGCGTAGACCACAACACCTGCCGCCGCCGCACGTACAGGGTCACCACGCGTCCCTGCAATATCTACACCCTTGTGCAAGCTCGAGGAGTAGCTGCGAATAACTTTACCGCGACCCGGCCACAGCCATTCACTAACCGGCCCCAGCGCAACCGCGGTTTTGGGCTTTGATGCTGACTTCGCAGAAGAAGATTTATTTTGCTGAGGCGATGCTGTCTTCGGCGTCGACTTCGCAGCTGGCTCTGCGGCGGGGCTGGAGGACTTCGGTTCAGCCTTGACAGCCACCTTTGCCTCAACGCGCGTCTGCAAAGTCTGCCCGACATAAATGGTGTATGGCGCCGGAATACCGTTCCAGCTTGCTAAATCGCGAAAATCCACGCCCAAGCGAAAGGCAATGGAATAAAGCGTGTCGCCTCGCACGACTCGGTAGGGTTTGCCTGCTGC
Source organism: uncultured Alteromonadaceae bacterium (assembly GCA_964412695.1). Taxonomy (GTDB): domain Bacteria; phylum Pseudomonadota; class Gammaproteobacteria; order Pseudomonadales; family Halieaceae; genus Luminiphilus. Next base: position 91,206 of record CAYPPU010000005.1, read on the forward strand.
TAGGCTGGTGCCGTAATCCGGTTTTACTTGGGGGCCCGGGGTGGGTGCACTTCGCCCACCCGAACGGTCTTCAATTGGCGCCGGCGGGCGACTACTACAGCCCGCAACAAGGGCCAACATAAGCAAGCTAGCCATGCACCGAGCAAGCATATCCCCACCCGTTCGCCGCATCAAACCACCCTCTCTCGTGAGGGCCAATGGTGTAATAGCATAACCACTGAGGCGCCCAGGGCTGCAGCCATAAGACACAGCCACAGCTGCGGGTCAGCGCCATCGACACCAAATGCCATCGGCGATACCGGTTGGCGCTGTAGCACGCGCTCGTTGCCATGACGGTCAAGTGTCGTCACTACCGCTTGCTGCCAAGGCCAGAGGGCCACGAGAGAGCCGAGTAAAAAGCCCCGCAACAGACTCATTGTTTGCGGCTGATACCGGATCAAAATCCAATGAAGAAGGCGCGAGAACGCCAACAAACCCATGCCACAACCCGCCGCAAACACGCCGAGAGTGGGTAGATTGAATTCGGTAACGGCCGTTATCACGACGGGGTACAAGCCCAGAAGCAATAAGATAAAACTGCCTGAGATACCCGGCAAAATCATGGCGCAAATAGCGATCGCACCACCAAGAAAAATCCCCGCATAGCCCGATAAAAAATTACTGGGAGGCATGACCGCCAGACTGGCGGCAAACAGGACACCTAGACCGGCAAGTATCCAGTTAAGCCATGAGTCGCTGCCACTGTGTTTCAACAGTGGTCCCGAGACCAATACCAAGCCAAAGAAAAATGCCCAAAGCGGCAACGGATACGCCAGCATAAGCTCGCGAATAACCCGAGCCAGCAACACGATGGATGAGCCTATACCCGCAACCAACACCAGCAAAAATAAGCCATCGATCCGCCGCCAGAATGCACCCCACTGCCGGTTAACCAGTAACGCTAAGGCGGTGATATCACACCGGGCTATCGCCCGCACGAGACGCGCGTAGATGCCGGTAATCAAAGCAATCGTGCCGCCGGACACACCGGGCACCAAGTCGGCTGCCCCCATTGCCATACCTCGGAGAAAAATCCCCGCATGGCTGTGAACCGACGCGGTTTCGGCGGCATCGGTGCCGCTCTGCCCTTCATGCAGCTGTGTCATCATCCACGCTCTACGCCGGCCAGCATTGGCACAAACCGCACCGGTTCCACCCTCTCGGTATCGTAACCCTCGGCCGTACGCCGCATAACGACTAAATGTTGATCCTGCCCGCCAACGGGCATGATGAGCTTTCCCCCCACCTGAAGCTGTTGCAGTAACACCTCGGGCACCTGCTCTGGCGCCGCCGCACCTAAAATTACGGCAAAGGGACCCTTGTCGCGCCAGCCATCTAATCCGTCAGCCCAACGTAACTGCACATTCCGTAATTTAAGGGCTCGCATTCGCTGACGCGAGCGGTCGAGTAATCCCTTAATCCGCTCCATAGCAAAGACTTCACCCACCAATGGCGCCAATACAGCAGTTTGATAGCCCGAACCACTGCCGATCTCCAAGACCTTGTCGGGTTTACCGTCAGCGATGGCCAACTCGGTCATACGGGCCACGATATAGGGTTGAGACAATGTTTGATTCCAGCCAATAGGTAGCGCCGTGTCCTCGTAGGCGCGATGGGCCAACGCCTCATCCACGAAGGCATGCCGCGGCGTGTTACGAATAACCTCAAGCACCTCGTAATTCACGATACCTTGATCCATGAGTCGCTGAATCAGACGCTCTCGAGTACGCTGCGAAGTCATGCCTATGCCCTGCCGGTCCATCGCTCAGTCGCCCTCGACACCACCCACAGGGTTTAATAGCACCACCGCATGACAGGCAATACCCTCTTCACGACCGATATAGCCAAGTCGCTCTGTGGTAGTCGCCTTGACGTTTATATCGCCGATCCCGACGCCGAGATCCTCGGCAATCACGTTTCGCATCGCTTCAATATACCCAGCCAGTCGAGGCGTTTGTGCGATCACAGTGATGTCGACATTGCCTACAGAAAACGCTTTGTCTCGTACCCGCTGAAGGGCTCGAGCTAATAAATCGCGACTGTCAGCGTCACGCCATCTGGCATCGGTGTCGGGGAAAAGTCCACCAATATCACCCAATGCTGCCGCGCCCAATAGCGCATCTATAAGCGCATGCAAAACGACATCACCATCTGAATGGGCTACTAAGCCGCGATCACTGGCAATTCTGATGCCACCCAGCACCACGTGGTCACCGGGCCCAAAGGCATGCACGTCAAAGCCGTGACCAATGCGCATTAACGCCGCTCTCCCTGCTGGCTATCTAAATACAGACCTGCCATAGCGAGATCCTCCGGTACGGTTACTTTAATATTGCACTCCGGCCCTGGCACGATCTGCACAGGGTAGCCCGCACGCTCCATAGCACTAGCCTCATCCGTCACCGTGACACCGTCGGCGCGTGCCTGCTCCAGTGCTTGCCGGAGTGCCTGAAACGGAAACATTTGCGGTGTCTGCGCCCGCCACAATAGGCGTCGGTCTAGGGTCCTCTCCACCAAACCGTCCTCACCGCGGGACTTGATAGTGTCGTTGCAAGGCACCGCCAAGAGCCCACCCGTTCCTGTACCACTGACACGGTCGATCAACCGCTTAACAGCTGTCACCGGAACACAGGGACGCGCTGCATCGTGCACCAGCGCCCAGTCAAGATCGGTCACTTGATCCTCAATTTGCTGCAAACCGGACAACACGGAATCGGCGCGCTCTGCACCTCCGGGGGCACGCAACACGCGGGGATCCTGTAGGCTGGGCAACCCATCCGCGCGGCGATCTGCAGGATCTAGAACCACGACGATAGCTCGGATATCAGGACAGGCCAGCAGCGCACGCAAGGAGTACTCCAACAGCGGTATGCCGGCTATCTCGAGGTATTGTTTGGGCACCTCGGCGGCCATTCGGCTGCCGCTGCCTGCGGCAGGAACTATTGCCCAGACACTGTTCATGGTCGGTCGGGCTTCCCAGAGCTGTCAGAAAACTGATAGTAAATCTCGCCCTGCTTCACCAAACCCAAGTCGTTTCGCGCGCGTTGCTCTACCACCAGGTGCCCGCTTTGGAGCTCCAAAACCTCCCGCTCCAATGCCACGTTGCGCTCTCGCAACACCTCATTACTGTCTTGTTGCTCGGCGATCTGTCGCTCTAAGCGAACTTGTTCGCCTATCCCCCCCTCGGCGAACCAAAGACGGTACTGCAAGAGCAGCAACACACCGGTTAGGCCCAGCAACACCCAGCGCATTAGGCCCGCCGAAATTCCGCGCGGCCTCGATAAGGTGCCGTCATGCCCAACTCAGCCTCAATGCGCAGCAAGCGGTTGTACTTGGCCACACGATCGGAGCGACAAAGTGAGCCGGTTTTGATTTGACCAGCACCAGTACCCACGGCCAAATCAGCGATGGTCGAGTCCTCAGTCTCACCCGATCGATGAGAAATCACCGCGGTGTAACCTGCCGCATGGGCCATCGCAATGGCATCGAGGGTCTCGGAAAGTGAGCCAATCTGGTTGAATTTAATCAAGATGGAATTCCCGATCTTCTCATCAATGCCACGACCAAGGATGGCCGTATTGGTCACAAACAAATCATCTCCAACCAACTGAATTCGCTCCCCCAGCTTCTCGGTCAGAATCGCCCAACCTCGCCAATCGGATTCGTCGAGGCCGTCTTCGATCGAAATAATCGGGTGCTCGTCACATAGAGTTGCCAGGTAATCGACGAAGCCGGCACTGTCAAAGCTTTGCCCTTCGCCTTTCAAATTGTACTGTCCGTTGTCGTAGAACTCAGACGCGGCGCAATCCAACGCCAAGGTCACATCAGTGCCCAAATTGTAACCGGCCTTGCCAACTGCCTCGCCAATGACCTCCAGTGCCGCGGCGTTAGAGGGCAGATTAGGAGCAAAGCCACCCTCATCCCCCACCGCCGTAGCGAGGCCACGTGCCGACAATACCTTTTTAAGGTTATGGAAAATTTCGGCACCCACCTGCAAAGCCTCGGCAAAGCTCTTGGCGGCCACCGGTTGAATCATGAACTCCTGGATATCGACGTTGTTGTCAGCGTGCTCGCCGCCATTAAGAATATTCATCATGGGTACGGGCATGGTCAGATGATCATTACCCGCCAAATTAGCAATGTGCCGATAAAGGGGCGTCTGCGTAGCTTGAGCGGCAGCCCGCGCGCTGGCTAGCGACGCCGCCAGTATCGCATTTGCTCCGAATTTCGCCTTATTCTCAGTGCCGTCAGCGTCAATCATGCGTTGATCTATGGCACGTTGATCCTGGGCGTTATGACCCACTAACAGCTCGCGAATGGGGCCATTGACGTTGGCAACAGCTTTTAGCACGCCCTTGCCCAAGTAACGTGAAGCGTCCCCGTCTCGTAGCTCGAGTGCCTCTCGACTCCCAGTGCTCGCGCCGGAGGGAGCGCAAGCGACGCCGACGCTGTTATCCTCGAGAGTGACCTCGGCCATAACGGTTGGGTTACCGCGCGAGTCCATCACTTCAAAGGCGCGCACATCAACTATCTCGGTCACAGAGAATCTCCTTGTAAAACAATTAGGGAATGGCCAGCTCGGGCTGTGACTTGACCACGAGGTCTACTGCCTTTACCTGCTCCAAAAAGGGTTTCAACAAATCCAAAGGCAACGCACTTGGACCGTCACACAGCGCTTTGCTGGGGTCGGGATGTGCTTCCAAGAAAAGCCCAGCGAGACCGGTAGCAACACCAGCTTTAGCCAATTCCAACACCTGATGCCGTCGGCCACCCGAGGCCTTTTCACCGGGATCACGACGCTGCAAGGCGTGGGTGACGTCGAAAATAAGCGGCAACCCCTCCGTCACTCGGCGCATCACACCAAAGCCGAGCATGTCTACGACCAAATTGTCGTAGCCAAAATTGCTACCGCGCTCACATAACAACAAACGCTCGTTACCGCACTCGATAAATTTATCAACTACGTTTCGCATCTGTTCCGGGCTGAGAAACTGGGGTTTTTTGATATTAATCGCGGCGCCGGTCGCGGCCATGGCTTGAACTAAATCGGTTTGGCGCGCCAAAAACGCTGGCAATTGGATAATGTCGCAGACCTCTGCCGCCGGCGCTGCCTGCTCCGGCGTGTGCACATCGGTAATGACGGGCACCTGACATTGATCGCGCACTGCCGACAAGATTTGCAAGCCGCGCTCCAGTCCAGGTCCTCGATAAGAGTCAATCGATGATCGATTGGCCTTGTCATAAGAGGCTTTGAAAATCAGGGGGATGTCGAGTTCACGACAAACTTCAGCAAATACCGATGCCACGTCGACAGCAAACTGCTCACTCTCAAGGACGTTGACGCCGCCCATGAGTACCAGCGGCAAATGGTTCCCAAAATGAAGATCGCCGGCGGCTACAACTTTGTTAACCACCGTCATGCCCTGCCCTGCCGTTTTTCGGCGTGGCACAGAGCCGCCTCAATGTAACTGGTAAACAGCGGATGACCGCCGCGGGGCCGCGAGGTGAATTCAGGGTGGAATTGGCAGGCCAAGAACCAGGGGTGACCGGGCAACTCCACCATTTCAACCAACTCGTGATCCTGCGACCAGCCGGACACCTTGAGGCCAGCGCGTTCAATTTGGTCAACGTAGTTGTTGTTGATTTCATAGCGGTGTCGGTGCCGCTCACGCACCTGCTCTGTGCCATAGACGTGTCGTGCCAGACTGCCCTCAACCAAATGACAGACCTGAGCGCCTAGGCGCATGGTGCCACCTAAATCGGAATGCTCATCACGCTGCTCGACGCCGCCATCAGCCGTTTGCCATTCAGTAATGAGTGCCACAATGGGATGGGGCGTATCGGCTTGCATTTCAGTGGAGTGTGCGCCGTGGAGCTCGCAGACATTGCGCGCATATTCAATCATCGCCATGTGCATCCCAAGACAGATACCCAAGAATGGAATTTCGCGCTCACGAGCGAATTGAACCGCCGCAATCTTGCCATCTATTCCTCGGTCGCCAAAGCCACCGGGTACCAAGATCGCATCAAGCGTTTCCAAGATGGCCGTGCCATCACGCTCAATGTCCTCGGCGTCAATGTACTCGATCTCAACGCCTGCCAGAGTCTGCAAACCGGCGTGCCCCAAGGCCTCGTTGAGCGACTTGTAGGCGTCCACCAAATCGGTGTACTTACCTACCATGCCCACCCGCACTGTGCCGCGACGATCGCTAAACTCACGCTCGACAACGTCGTCCCATTCGGAGAGGTCGGCCGCGGGGCAGTCCAAGCCAAAGCGGTCCAGAATAATTTGATCCAAGCCGTAGCCGTTTAAGTTGCGCGGGATTTTGTAGATTGAGTCAGCATCGAGCATGGGGATAACAGCACGCTCTTCCACATTGGTGAACAGGGAAATTTTACGCCGTGCACCTTCGTCCACGTCCACAGAGCAGCGCACCAAAAGCACATCAGGCTGAATACCGATGGAGCGAAGCTCTTTAACCGAGTGTTGAGTGGGCTTGGTCTTGATTTCACCCGCTGTGGGGATGTAAGGCACGAGGGTAAGGTGCATCAACGCAGCATGTTGGGTGCCAACCTCGAGTTTGAGTTGGCGCACCGCCTCTAAAAACGGCTGGCTTTCAATATCGCCCGCCGTTCCACCTACCTCAACAACAGCCACGTCGGCCCCGTCAGCACCGGCAACGACCCGTCGCTTAATTTCATCGGTGATATGGGGAATGACCTGTACCGTTCCCCCTAGATAATCGCCGCGACGCTCTTTGCGCAAAACAGCATCGTAGACGCGGCCGGTAGTGAAGTTATTGCGACGGGTCATGGTGGCGCGGGTAAAGCGCTCGTAGTGTCCCAGATCCAAATCAGTCTCGGCACCGTCGTCAGTGACAAACACCTCGCCGTGTTGAAAGGGACTCATGGTACCGGGGTCGACGTTGATGTAAGGGTCTAGCTTGAGTAGAGTCACTTTGAGACCCCGGGCCTCCAGCAGAGCTGCCAAAGAGGCTGAAGCGATGCCCTTTCCCAACGAGGAAACTACACCACCAGTAACAAACACATAGCGCGTCATGAACACCACCCAATGAGGAATAAGACCTCTGAATGCGAGCGAATCCGAGGATTCACGCCCACACTTAGATGGGAGATCAGTCTAACAGCAAGCCCCCCTTGGGTTCAATTAAGATAATGTCAAAAAGGCTGCCAAGTTGGTTGCAATAGCGGCCCGCAACCGGCTTCTGGCACCAAACCGATCGGGAAACCGGCACCTGCGTCCGTCAGGTACCCAATGATGGCGGCCCAGTAGGGCTCGCCAGCCAAGCACAACAATGGCAGGCGCTCGCGCCACCAGGGTGGCACCCCTCGCTCCTGACACAGCTGTTTGACGGTTTTGTGAATGCCTCTGGGAAGGGGGAGACGCAACGAGGGCGATAGCGGCTGACATTCCATCGCGAGACCCTCGGGCAGCCCACCGCCAGCACTTTCGAGCCAAAACACCTGCCCCCCCGCCATAGTTAATGGCTGCCCCACGACAATAGCCTGTGTCTTAATCACGTCGGGTAACTCGCGGGGAATGCGGTAGACCGCACCCTGCCAGGACACCAACTGGCACTCCCTCAGTGCCAAGCTTGGCTGTCGATCTTGGCGAGCACTGAGGCATTGGCGCGCAAATTCTCTCAACTGCGCACGCGCCGGGGGCAAGGTACCCGCCAGTGTGAGCCAACGATGAAGCAAGGCCGCTAGGGCACCGTCGTCATCGATGCCCCGCAGTGAGACCCCAGGGTCACCACAGACACTCTTAACCTCGGGTACAGCCTGGGACAAGAGGTCGGCGCTTACCTCCCCCTGGAGCTCTGCCACTCGGCTTAGGCTCTGCCGATAACCGGGCCACCGCTTCTCTATCAAGGGTAAGACTTCGTTGCGCAGGAAATTTCGATCGAAACGGCTGTCATCATTGGAGGGATCCTGCACAAAAACGACACGCTCGGACTCAGCCCAGGCCACTATCGCCGCCCGATCAAGTGCTAGCCATGGGCGGGCCAAGATACCCGCCCCTAGGGGACGACTTCGGGGCATACCCGAGAGACCTACCGGCCCCGCGCCGCGTAACAAGCGCAGTAACAAGGTCTCCACTTGATCATCTCGATGATGCGCCAGAAGGAGTACATCTCCCTCGCCGAGCACCTCTTCAAAAGCCGCATAGCGTGCCACCCTAGCCGCCGCCTCAAGCCCTTGAGAGCCATTGTGTTTTAAAGCTACCTGGGTAGTTACCAACTCAACATCCAGCGACTCACAGAGCGCCGCTGAGCGCCTTGCCCAGTCATCAGCCGCCGCTTGAATTTTATGATTAACGTGAATGGCTTTTAGGGATGGACCGCCATGGCTGCGGCGCCAATGGTGCACTGCCGTTAACAGAGAGGCGCTATCGAGACCGCCAGAAAGTGCCACCCACCAAGTCGGGGCATCGCTAAACGCCTCGAGCGTAGCGGTCAGTGCCTCAATCGGGTCATTAGACGGCAGCGTCAGTTCCCGTAGGACATCAAGCGCTGGTATCGCGCCTCTAACATGGCATCGGTGTCCATGGCAGAAAGCCGATCGACCTGCTGAATCACATGATCTTGGATTCGCCGCGCCATCTCTTTGGGATTTCGGTGAGCGCCACCCAGGGGTTCGGGAATGGTGGCATCCACAATTCCGAGTTCCTGTAGCGTAGAGGAGGTCACACCCATGGCGGCAGCGGCCTCGGGGGCAAATTCTGAACTCTTCCAAATGATGTTGGCACAGCCCTCCGGAGAGATCACAAAATACGTGGAGTACTGCAGCATTGCGAGGTGGTCACCCACACCTATCCCCAAGGCGCCGCCCGACGAGCCCTCGCCGATCACCACACAAATAATGGGCGTTCTCAAGCGTGACATCACTGCCAAGTTCTGCGCAATGGCCTCACTAATGCCCCGCTCCTCCGAGTCGATACCGGGATAGGCCCCGGGGGTATCAATCAGTGTTACTACGGGCATTTTAAAACGCTCCGCCATTTCCATCAGGCGCAACGCTTTGCGATAGCCCTCGGGTTTGGGCATACCAAAATTACGATAAACCTTGTCCTTTACCGCTCGCCCTTTCTCCTGCCCGATCACCATGACCGGCCGGCCATCCAATCGCGCCACACCACCCACGATAGCCTTATCATCGCCAAAACGCCGATCACCATGAAGCTCGTCAAAGTCGGTAAACAGTTCAGGGATGTAATCGAGAGTGTAGGGTCGGAGAGGATGGCGCGCGACGCGAACGATGTCCCAGGGGCTCAAATCAGCGTAAATCTTCTCGGTTAGCGCCACGCTTTTGTCGCGCAATCGCTCGATCTCATCCGCGAGATTGATGTCGGCGTCACTGCCAACACTGCGAAGATCCTCGATTTTCGCCTCTAGTTCGGCGATAGGTTGTTCAAAATCGAGGTAATTGGGGTTCATCCGGCAATCCTGTTGAGCGCTTCCAAGTGTTTACGAAGTCTACCGAAGCCGGATCAACTCTTCCACGACACAGTTATCAGGAATATTGCGCTGGGTTATTCTTAGCAACTATGGCAAA
>CAYPPU010000006.1:0-1151 GCA_964412695.1 uncultured Alteromonadaceae bacterium
TGGCTTCATTGGCGAGAAAGTGACTGCGATGCAGGGCAGCCCGCTCGATCTCCATAACGACGGGATAAAAGCCTGCAACCTCACCTTTATAGAAACCGTAATTAATAAAGGCGTCATCGGTGTAACAGGTGTGTAGTAATTCCTCATCTAGCCAATCTAAGGCCCGGCAGTAGCGGGTTAGTGTTTGACCAATAGCAATATGGCTCTCTACCGCTAATAAGCGTCTCTCCAAGTCACTCATAATATTGCCTCACGAGATATTAAATTAGCGTTGAAGCATACTACCTTTGCTATTAATTCGTTATCTCCAAGCTGGTTGATGCCTCAATACTGGACTCCCGATGGGCTGCCCACATAACGGCAGAGGCGCATTTAGAACGCCTACACAAGCCTATGCCTCTATCTGCTTTGGACAAGTGGGTTTTTAGCTGGTGCCGAGCCTTTTATCATGCGATTCTGTATCGATCTCGGTGTCAGGGTTTATCGATGCGGCATTATAAGAAGCGTCTCTTTATGGCGGCTTTGTTAGCAGTAGTTACCCTCGAGTTACCACAACATACTCATGCCATGGGCGTAGACGTCTGCTTTAACGATCCGGCTTCAGGAGAGACCCCCATTCGCAATTGCATTGGTGTTGGGCAGGCGTGCCGCGAACAGCCGCTGGACACGCCATTCAAAGCGATTCGATGTCGAATACGAGCGACTGCCGACAGCCTCGGCGGTCTGACGGGTTCAAATGCCATCATAGGCGGGCGCAGTCTGCTACACAGTGACTCGGCCTACGCCATTGCGCAATTACTGGGTTACTCGCCTTGGCAGGCGTATCAGATACTCATTTATGCCGAGGCAACCGATCAGTCGAGTTATGAGCCGTTTGATCAAAACGGTGCGCTCATGATGTCGGGGGCTGAGATGGACCTTTGCTACGACCAAGCAATGCGAGCCTCTTACAGTTGTTTGGGTATTACCCCAAAGGCCTTAGGTCTTTATAAATTTAACGATTCCAATGGCGGACAACTGCTCCATGAGCATCCTCGGTATGGCGAAAGCACTGATATTCCGGATACGGAATTTCCCACCGACTACACCTCGACGGAAAACCAATATCACGAAGTACTGATCAATAACTTGAGGGCTTGGGCATTCGGCCA
>CAYPPU010000006.1:1251-83662 GCA_964412695.1 uncultured Alteromonadaceae bacterium
AAAACCAATATCACGAAGTACTGATCAATAACTTGAGGGCTTGGGCATTCGGCCACCGCGACGATCTTTGTGTCGCCGGTATCACCGAGGATATAACCGATCCGCTATCGCCATGCTTGGATGGCCACCATCTTGATTTTCCGATGTACTTCTTCGGCTTTGCCTACGGTCAACAGGTCCAATTTCGAGCCGAACTCGGCACGTTAATGCTTAATGACGACCCTACGCTTCTGGTTGCGACCACGAGTGAGGCGATGGCGGCTTACTTGCCCCATGACCCTGATATGGCCCGAATGGGTATATACCTACACTCCCTCGCGGATCGAATTTCACATCACATGTGCACCGATCGCAGCACCATGTACCGAGAGACCGATGGCAACTTTAATACCGAGTTTTCTTCCTACGGCTGCGGCCAAGGTAGTCACTTCTTATGGCATGTGTGGGAGCAGGGAACGGACCAAAATGACATAGCGGATCAGGATTACCGCACATTAGAGGTAGCTTTAGACGTTATTTGGGACGAGCTGGTCGCCCGCGGTCGAGATCTGGGTATTGAGGGCGTTAACTCTCCAGTTCTCGACAAGGCTACAGCAATTCAGGGTTTACTTGATGTGCTGGGCATTTATGAAAGCGCTGAGCGTCTAAATGCGATGGTCGAGTTCTTGGTTAATAACGGCTTGGAGCCCTTGCCGGGTCACGGTGCGAACTCGGGGGCATCGATAGACGCCTGGTTAGAGATGGTTGGTGCTACTGACATTCGATCAAGCCAATAATCATACGACGATTACGGTACGCAAACTTTACGAAATCCCGCCGCAACAAACGGAATCATGTGGTCGTACGCAGCTCGAACATCATCGGAGTGGCACAGCCCCCCGGACAGTCGATCCAGACGGCCGGTTCGAGCGAGTGTGAGTGTCAGTGCCCCCGACAAATTGTGATAACACCAATAGATATCACTTTCATCGGCATTGGGTAACGCCAGCTTCAGTGCCGCAATAAATTCCGATACCAATTCGTCGAAGAGGTCAGACATCATTCGAGCACCCCAATAGGGTGAGTTATTGATATAAGCGATCAGGGCAAGGTAGTTGGCCCAGCCAGCATCGGCAGTTTCCTGCGCGACCTCTAGTGGGCGAAGAAAAGCTTCAATGATGGCTTCAATAGTGGCTGGATTTGGCGCTGCCTCGGTTTGCGCTGCGCGAAGGGCGCTCAAGCGAGCATCATTTAGCGCTGGTGCTCGGCGCTCGAATACCGCGCGAAACAAATCAATTTTTTTTCCGAAATGGTAGTTAGCAAGCGCGACATCGACACCGGCTGCCGTGGCAATTTGTCTTAGGGTCACGCCATCAAAACCACGCGCTGCAAACAACGCTTCCGCCGCATCGAGAATACGCTCGCTTTTGCTCGGTTCATTCATAAAAAACACTATCCGGCACGGCGGTGGGTTTAAGTGGCATTGCTGATTCAACAACTGTTGAATAACATACTGCGAAAGTGAGAGGGCAAGCAAGTGGACTCAACGTTATTTAAGTACCTCCTGATTGGAGGCTACGCCGTATTGGTTTATGCGCTCTCGTATTTGGGTATGCGTAAAACGGGCACGGCTGAAGGATTTGCTATTGGCAATAAGGACATGAGTCCGGTGCTTATCGGTATAACCTTGGCTGCCTCTATTTCCAGTACCGCGACCTTTGTCATTAATCCGGGCTTTGTCTATGTGCACGGTGTGTCTGCCTACCTGCACTTTGGTGTGGCCGGCGCGCTCGGCATCATGACTGCCCTATTTGTGTTGACTCGGGGCTTTCTACGACACGGTGAGGCCCAGGGCTCACTGACAATTCCTCAATGGATTCGGCATCGCTATCACAGTGAGGGCCTGGGCCTATTCTTTGCGGTTATTAACCTGTTGTCGATTACGTTTGTGGTGTTGATCTTAGTGGGCTGCAGTTTGTTGTTGGTAGGTTTGTTTCCCATAGATCAGAAAACGGCATTACTTCTAGTGTTGGTGTTTGTTTTTTCCTATGTGCTTATGGGTGGCACCTATGCCCATGCTTATACCAACACGTTGCAAGGTCTCATTATGTTGCTCGTGGCCCTAGGGTTGTTTGCCCATGGCTGGCATTACTTTGAGGGTGATCCGATCACGCAAATACGCGGACTCGGAGCAGACTACGCTGCCGCTTTTAACCCCGGTAGCGACCTGTACCACGATTTTTTCTCCGTGTTTGTCAGTGGTTTTGTAGTGACTTTTGCACTGATGTTGCAGCCGCATATTTTGACCAAGGTGCTTTATCTGCGAGAGGCCAAGGACGCTAATCGTTTTATCCTAACAACCGTACTGGCAGGTTCTGTTTTCATGCTTATGCTCGCAATAGGCTTCTACGCTCGACTGGCGGGCTATGAGATTGCGTCTCAGGATACGGTCGTTCGTGAGTACCTGTTATTGGAGTTCGCTGGGTCGGCCATGGGTGAGCTCATACTGGCATTTATTTTTATCGCCTTGTTGGCTGCAGGTATGAGTACCCTGGACGGTATATTGGTGTCGCTTTCAGCGGTCGTGGTGCACGACATCGTTAAACCTTTTGGCGCCGATACAGGCAACGGCCTGCTGATGTCACGTTACGTATTGATTGCCGTCGGAGTGATCGCCTTGGTGCTGGCCTGGAATCCCCCCGCGTTGGTGGGTTTGTTTGCACAAAAAGGTGTTTACGGCCTAGCGGCAGCGTCTTTGGTGCCCATCTTGTTTGGTGTGTTGGCCAAAGGCGGTATACCGGTCTGGGTTGTCGCACCCTCGGCGGTTTTGGGGCTCGTCATCCATTTGGTTTTGAATCTGTACCTTGGAGTCGTCAATCCCGCTGTGTCTGCATGTGCCGGCATTTTCGGTGCACTTATATGGGGCGTAGGCGCCTTAATCTGGTTTCAAACGCGATCACGCTAGATTGCCCTAGGTGGGGTCTTGACAATTCAACGGCTGTTGAAGACACTTATTCAACAGTTGTTGAATAAAGCTCTTTCACGGCTGTGACCTTAATATCCATAAAATGAAAAGACTAGAACAACCCAACACATGCCGTTAGCCCTATTGCGGTTGTTGGGATCCAAAACAAGAGGGAGACCTTCATGCCGCGCTCTAACTTCACCTTTAAAAAACAAACACCACTGGCACTCGCACTGGCAGCGACGCTTATGCCTATGGCATCGACTGTTGTTGCCCAATCGGGCAATGCACAGTTGGCGTTGGAAGAGGTGATCGTTACCTCACAACGTCGCAGTCAGAACCTTCAAGAGGTTCCTATCGCTGTTACCGCGCTGTCGGGCGAGGAGTTGGCGCTTCGGGGGTATTCCGATATCTCAGAGCTGTCGCAAAGTGTTCCCAGCCTAACGTTGGAGCCGTCTCGCGCAACAAACACCACGCTCACTGCCTTCATTCGTGGCGTGGGACAACAAGACCCACTGGCGGGTTTTGAGCAAGGTGTGGCGCTGTATCTAGATGACGTCTATATGGCGCGTCCCCAAGGTGCGCTATTAGATATCTATGACGTCGAGCGCATTGAGGTTCTGCGTGGTCCGCAGGGAACGCTGTATGGGCGTAATGCGGTCGGTGGTGCTGTTAAATACGTCACCCGTCGCCTGGGTGATGAGCTGGGCTTGAGCTTGCGCGGCACATTCGGCAATTACGGTCAGCAAGATATGGTGGCGACGGTTTCAGTGCCGGTATCTGACAATTTTCGGGTAGGTGGCACGGTCGCCAGTTTTCAGCGAGACGGTTACGGCGACAATGTCTTTACCGGTGGTGAGCAGTATGACAAAGATATTGTCGGCTATCGTGTGAGCGCAGAATGGGATGTGACTGATCGGCTTTCGATTCGAGCGTCTTATGACAATACCGACGATCAGTCATCAGCGGTGGCAGGTTATCGCCCCTATCCGGCGGTGACCTCCGCAGCCTTTCCACCGCTGGGTGATGTGCGCGATACCGCAGCCGGTGCATCGGAACCCGATACCGGTACCACCACGGGTATCAATGGCAATAACCAGGTTGAGGCTGAAGGTTGGTCCGTTAGCATAGATTGGGAGCTCAATGATCAAATAACGCTGCGATCAATCACCGCGGACCGCGAGGACTACACGGAATCGGTGATCGATTTTGACAGTCTGCCTATGTATGACTTTGATGCCCCTGTGATCTATGACAACGAGCAGTTCAGCCAAGAATTTCAGCTGCTGTGGAGTGGTGATCGACTGAATGCCGTCTTGGGTTACTACTACTTAGATGCCACGGCATCTAATGACTTTGATGTCGTGTTGGGTACGCTTGGAGTTGTGGCCTACGGTTTACCGCTAACCGCTTACACGGGTGGCGTGGTTGATACCGAGGCCTGGTCAATATACGGCGATTTAACCTATGACATTACCGACCAGCTCTCGATTGCACTGGGTGTTCGTTACACCGATGATACCCGTAAGGCCGACGTTTTCCGGGGCACGTATTTTGGTCTGCAGTCAACGGCCTTTGGCAACGACGCGTCCATCTTGATTGCGGCGACTTCCGATTACGAAGCTGAGCGCACCTATACCAACACGTCGCCGCGCGTGACCTTAAGCTATGCTGTTAACGATGATCTCAATGTATACGCGACCTACTCGCAGGGTTGGAAGGCGGGCAGTTTTGACCCCCGTGGAGCCAACTTTGCGACCCCCGAGGTTGAAAAAGGCTTCGATGAAGAGACTCTCGATAGTTTTGAGCTAGGTCTAAAAACCACATGGCTTGACGGTCGCGCCGTCACCAACGTGGCGGTATTCTTCTCCGAGTACAACGACATGCAAATCCCTGGTTCCGTAGGTGTGGACTCTGACGGTGATGGTGTGAATGACGGCTTTGTCGGTACGGTCACCAACGCAGGTAAAGCTGAAATCACGGGCCTGGAAATTGAAGGTAGTATTCGGTTTACCGAAGCATTCAGAGCGGAATTTGCTGCCAGTGTATTGGATGCCAGTTTTGACGAGTACATCGTGAATGGCGTAAACATCGCCAGCGATCGTGAAGTGCAGAACACGCCAGATAAAACCTTCTATGTAGCCGGTCTCTACAATGTCGAATTGTTTGGTGGTGATACGTTATTCAATCTGAACTATGCCTACAAAGGTGACGTTTATCAGTTCGAAATTCCCAACCCCGATCTAGATCAAGGTTCGGTGGGTTTGGTGAATGCCAGCGTTGTCTGGACCAGTCCTGACGGCCGTTGGCGCGTGGGATTGCATGGTAAGAACCTATCTGACAAAGATGTGAAGACATCGGGCTACTGCTTTGGCGCAGGAGCGGGTGCCGGTACGGCGTCAGCTTGTCCATCAACTCTCGGCTTAGAGAACAACACCACCGTTTTCTATGCGGCACCTCGAACTGTCGCAGGGACCCTGGAATATCGTCTCTAAAGCGTTGTCTTAGGGGCCCTGCGGGGCCCTTTTCTTAAAGAGGTCGTTCGCCATGGGTTTTGCGACTCCGCCCCCGCTGTTACCTGAAATATTCGCTCTGCACGGTAAGTGGCGAGCGGCCGACACGGCTGTGATTGTGCGTGACCGTAAATGGTCTTGGGCTGAATTCACCGCCGATTGCCATCAATTTGCGCACGGTCTCAGAGCTAAGGGTGTTCAGCCGGAAGATCGAGTTGGCGTGCTCATGAGCAATGGCTACCCCATGCTCCAGGCGTTATTTGGTACCGTTGCTGCAGGCGCCGTAATAGTGCCGTTAAACATATCGGTAGCTGATACCGCCGCTATTTCAATGTTACTTGATGCTGACGTCACTGCTGTTGTCGCCAGTGATGATCAGCGGACTCGCTTGCACAGTATTGCCGATCAATTACCGGCGCCAGTGCTGCGTATTGCGCCTTCAGCGGCTGAAGGCTGGGTCAGTTTAAATGCGTTGACCCACGACCAACCATCTACGCTGCCAGAGATAGAGATTGATGGTCAGGCGCTCATCAATATTATTTACAGCTCAGGCACAACCGGTTTGCCCAAGGGTATTGCGCACGATCACCAAGGGCGTCGCGACTGGGCTTACGATATTGCCTTGGCGCTGAGGTACCACGGTGGTGCCAGGACGCTACTCACCATTGGCCTTTACTCAAACATTTCCTGGGTTGCCATGTTATCCACACTGCTTTGTGGAGGCTGCTTGGTCATCGCTGAGCGCTTTGACGCGCAGGCATTCATCGACACAGTCGAGCGCGAGAAGATCACTCACACAGCCATGGTGCCTATTCAGTTCCAGCAGGTGGTGGAGGCTGTGCGATCCCGAGGGGGCGCTGATCTATCCAGTATGCAGGCTATGATGAGTTGCGGCTCACCCTTGAGAGAGCCCATTAAAAAGGCAGTATTCGAGGTCTTTGCCTGCGGCATTATTGAATTGTACGGCCTCACCGAGGGCATTATTACAACGCAAGAACCTGAGACAGCGGCGAACCGATGGTCTTCGGTGGGGCGGCCACTCGTGGGCACCGATATATGCATCGTCGATGAGCAGGATAAGAAATTGCCTTCAGGGCAATCCGGCGAAATCTGTTCGCGCGGGCGAATCGCTATGCCAGGCTATTGGCGCAGGCCCGAGGCCGATTTGGCTGCTACCTACACCGACTCGGAAGGCAGGGTGTGGCTGCGAAGTGGCGATATTGGCTATGTGGATGACCAGGGTTACCTCTTTATAGTTGATCGTAAAAAGGACATGATCCTCTCGGGCGGTCAGAATATTTACCCGCAAGATATTGAGGCGGTGGTCGCCGAGCATCCGGCCGTAGCCGATGTGGCGGTAATTGGTTTAGCCAGTGAAAAATGGGGTGAAACCCCGGTGGCATTTGTTGTCTTATACCCGCAGGATGGCGCCGATCCGGCAGGTATCCAAGATTGGGCCAATCAACGCGTTGGCAAGCAGCAGCGCCTCGCCGACATCATTCGTGTAGACACGCTGCCACGTAACCCCAACGGTAAAATTTTAAAGCGCGAGTTGCGCAGTCAATACCAAGACCGCAGTTACCCTTGAGTTGTGTTGGGGATGAGTCACTCCTTCATAGTCACTGCTCAGGTGAAGCTATGATCTTTTAACCCCTACCATGAGATATTGACGCGCGAGTAGTGCAGTCAATTTTTAGACTGCCGCTACCCTTGGTTCGTTTTGACCGTATACAGGCGGCTTGTGAGCACATAGGCTGCTATAGAGCAGGCAAGCGCGGGGAAGACCTCGTGTAGGCTTTGGCGGTATCCAAGGCTGAGCCATACAAGCAGTACGCATACGCCCACCACCATTGACGCGATAACGGCAGGCGCTGTGCCCCGCTGCGAATACAGGCCGAAGACCACCGCGGGGAAAAAGCACACCGCATAAAGACTACCTGAAAAGATCGTGATCTCAACGATATCGCCGGGTGGATTCAGTGCCATGGCTGCTGCGATAACCGCGAACACCACAACCGAGGCACGGGTCCAGCGAAGCTCGTTCACCGACTGTTTAAAGGGTGCGATCATATTTTTATAAAGTGTTGAAGCAGCTACCAACAACACGCTGTCCATGGATGACATGGCCGCTGCCAGCACCGATACAATGAGAAAGTCGGTCGCCCAGAGAGGGAATACGCTGCTGTCATTCACCAGTGTGGGTACGATAAGGTCGGTATCGGTAACGTTATCTAGTATCAGGTGGGCGTATAGCCCTACCGGAAACAGACACATCAAGATAATACCCAGGCCAAGAATAGCCACCCACTTGCCCTGATTGAGCGCGCGCTCATCTTTCAGCGCATAGAAGCGGGATAGCTGTCGTGGATCGACGATGAGTTTCAGCGCCCCCGACAAGGACACGCCTAACACCACCGCAAAAGGCATAGCGCCGTTTAGATCAAATAAAAACTGCTTGTCGGGATTGTTATAAAGCTGGGTGACAGCACCAACGCCCCCTGCGGCCGTTGTCACGAAACTGAATATCAACACACTCCCCAGAAGCATCAAGATGCCCTGAATGACATCGGTGCGAACGACCGAAACAAAGCCTCCCACTGAGGTATACAGCACGACAATAACTAGGGTGATTCCCACAGCGACTTCGTAGGGTACGCCAAGAAAAACCTGAAATAAGTGCCCTGCGCCTTTAAAGATAGCTAGCAGATACAGCAAGCTGGCAAAGACAATGACACCCGCCGCCGCCAGCATTAACGGGTGTCGACCCCGACGCGGGTTATCGGCTAAGTACCGGCCTCCTAGAAAATCGGGAATGGTGAGGGCATCCCATTCACTGGCGAAGCGCCGCAGAGGCGGGCCTATCCAGCGCCACGATACCCAGCTAAATAACACCAGCATAATTGCTAGGGAGAACCAGGCTATTCCAAAGGCATAGCCCTTTCCTGCATGCCCAATATAGGTGTTGGTGGAGGCAAAGGTGGCAAAAAAGGAAATGCCCACCGCAATGCCGCCCATGGCACGGTTGCCCACGTAATATCCCGACAATCCCTGACTGGCTTGGCTGCCGCGCCACGCGTTGTATAGCAGGACTAGGGTATAGGCGCTCAGCAAGACCCCTGCTAACCAATGTTGGCTGATCCAGTTCATGATGAACACCAGTGCACGTACGCACTCCCTCAACGCGACCTATAAAGCCTACAGCCTAACAGGCTTGGCCTATAGATCTCTACGATCAGCTAGCCCGTTGGAGCCTAGTGGGCATCCAGTCGTTGTTATCTGCGTATCTATAACAAGTTATGGATAGTGGTCACATGGATTAAGGGTGAGTCTATGGCAGCAGAGGATAACAACTCATCAAAACAAGTTGCTTTGGTGGTTGGGGCGGGTAGTGGTATTGGAGAGGCGCTTCTTAGGCGCTGGAACGAGCGCTCAGGATGGCAACCACTGGGTGTTTCTCGAACCTCAGCCACCAACGCGAGCGGCAGTGCTCGCCACATAGCCTGTGAGTACGCTGATGCCAGTCTTCATGAACTTGCTCAGCAGTTGTTATCTGAGCGATTGGATTTGGCAAGGGTTGTCATCTGCAACGGCGTGTTACAAGGCGATCACTACGCCCCAGAGCGTGCATTGTCTCAGTTAAACGAAGAGGCTATGGCATCGGTATTCGCGATCAATACCTTTTTACCCATGCGTATCCTAGGCGCGCTAATGCCGTTACTGAAGCGAAGCACGGCCCCAAAGATCGCGGTATTGTCGGCCCGAGTGGGAAGCATTGGCGATAACCGCCTGGGTGGTTGGTATAGCTACCGGGGCAGTAAGGCGGCGCTCAATATAATGCTGCGAAGTGCCGCCTTTGAGCTACGCCGAGTCAATCGTCAGGCCAAGCTCTTGGCCTATCATCCGGGCACGGTAGATACACCGCTGTCGCGCCCCTTTCAGAAGGGGGTCGACCCTAAAGTTCTTCTAACGCCCGAGAAGGCGGCTGAATATTTGGATAAGGTCTTGAATAACGCCGAGGCCGATGGTGATCTCAGTTACCTAGATTGGCGCGGTGACACCATCCCCTGGTAAGCCCGTTTAAAATGTTGATGCGTTGATCATCACGCAGCGCAGTAGATTCTTATGTCTTACGGCGTATTGTGTTTCTGATGACGAGCACAAACGCAATAGGTACGCGCCTTAATAAAGAAAATAAGGAGGCAATGATGACGATTTCAGGCCGGTGTCTTTGCGGCACCATCACGTATACGTTAGATAACAAACCCGCGGTAACGGGGGTTTGCCATTGTAAAAATTGTCAGCGACAAGCAGGATCAGCTTTTTCGACGTTAGCTGGCATACCTGCCGCCGAATTACACATTGAGGGTTCACCCAAGTGCTACCAGGATGCGGACACGGTGAGTGGCAATACTGTAGACCGCTACTTCTGTGGTGATTGCGGTTCCCCAATTTACTCGCAAATTGCCGCGCAGCCGGATATGGCCTATGTAAAAACGGGAACGCTAGACGACACAAACGACTTTACCCCTATGTTTCATTGCTGGTGTTCAACCAAGCAAATGTGGGTGACACTTTCCGATGGTGCCCCGGCGTTTGAGACTAACCCGGGTTAATCCGAGTAGGGGGTTAGCGCGCTGCGTGCTTGGCGGTCATGAAGCGACTATGAGGAACATAGAGCAGGTCCGCTACGCGGCGTATCAGGTGCTCCTCATATTTATCCAGCTCGCCATCGGCGAATGCCATGCGCCACATCGACTCCAATAGGCCGATCTTTTCCTCTGGGTCGCATTGCTCGTTGATTTCTCGAGTGAATTCGTAGAGCGAGGTAGAGTCGTCCACGCGCTTTTCGGCTTGCTCAATAATCGAGAGGCTGTCCTCGTCGCTTAGCCCAAAGCGCTCCTGAAGTAATGCCATTAAGCGTAGGCGTTCGGTCTCATCAAAATCGAAATCGGCTTTGGCCACTTCAATGAGTAACGCGGCGGAGACTAACTCTAATGACATGTTCGATGACGACCTGTCATCGGATGAGCTTTGAAACAGTTTCTTCAGATGTTCTAGTAACATGGCGAATGGCTTTTCAGTGATTTTATCTATTGATCACTTAGGTGTACGGTGTCCGTAGAAATGGCGACGGGTTTGTAGCAAACACTGATTATAAGCCAGTTGCCAACTACATGGTGCTTTTGAGTCCGATGGAGGGTAAACCGTATGGCATTCTCAACTCACCGAGTTGCAATGGTGGGGCTGGTTGTCCTCGGGATTCTCAGCGGCTGCGCCACCATGACCCCAGAGGAGTGTCGTCAGGCGAACTGGGAAGAGGTGGGCTTTAATGATGCCGGAGCAGGTCATGAGATAACGCGCTCCGCGGATCATCGTGAGGCCTGTGCTCAAGCAGGCGTCACCGTGGATTTCAACGCATACCGAGAAGGCTACGCGCTAGGCCTGCCTTACTACTGCACCGCCACTCAGGGCTTTGAAACCGCCGATCATGGGGGTGGTTATGCCGCCCAATGTGAGTTAGAAAAATTTCCCGAATATGCCGACGGGTTCGATCAGGGTGTTGCGGTTTACGCGCTCATTCGTGAGCGTGACGGTTTAGCTGCAACGCTTAGTGATAAGCGTGATCAGTCAGAGGCCTTATTGGACCAGATAACGGATCTCAAAGTGCAGCAGCAGAATCCCGACATGAGCCGTGACGAGCGTCGTAACCTCCGTTATCAGCAAAATAGACTGGAAGATTTGTATCGAGATCTGGTTGCCGATACTAGCCAGATCGAACGTCGAATCACTGACCTAGATAATGAGGCGGGTGCGTTAAAAAGCAGGTTTTATAACAGTCTGTGATCGACGAGGCATGTTCAATCAAAACAGCTAATGATTTAATCCATTACTGCCGCGCTCGCAAAAATCTCGGAGGGCGACTGAGACTGAGTAAGTGCCTTGGTCATGATGATTGGCGCCCTCGCCAGGACTCGAACCTGGAATCACCGCTTAGGAGGCAGTAGTTATATCCCGTTTAACTACAAGGGCTGTATGCTGCCCATTATGCCAAAACATTTACGACAACGAAAAAGCCGCTCCGTATCCCGGCCGCAAGAGCCCGCCTTCGAGGCCGTAGTACGCGATTTGGCGTCAGACGGGCGTGCCGTGGTAGCGCATCCAGATGGCCGCGCATTTTTAGTACCCGGATTATGGTTGGGCGAGTGTGCACGAGTAAAACCTACAGGTCGTCATGCGGGAGTTTGGTCTGCGGAGGTGCTTGAGATTAAAGATGCGAGTGACTCCCGTGTGCAACCTGTTTGCGCCCACCAAGGTGTTGGTGCGGGTGAGTGCGGAGGTTGTCCCTGGATGTTTGTCGATTACGCTGCACAAACTGCGGCAAAGCTCACGCGCTTGACCAGTTACCTTCAAAAGTTACCAGGCGGTGAGGACGCACTCAGACCGTTAGTGGAGGCACCTCAAGCACTAGGCTATCGCAACCGTGCGCAGCTTAAGACCGATGGCAAACGGCTCGGTTTTATGGCGGCTGGCAGTCGCGAGTTGGTCGACATTAGCCACTGTCCAGTGTTGTCTCCGCCGCTACAGCTGCAGCTAAAGCAAGCGCGCGCGGCATTGCCCCGAAATGATTGGCGTCCGCGCCACCGTCGTGAGCGTTGGCGAGATGTGGGGTTTGATGAGCAGGCTACAGAGGTCTCGCTGGATCAAAGAACACCCTTTCGGCAGGGCAACAGTTTGCAGAATGAACGCATGCTGGCGTGGCTTGAGGAGGCGCTGGGTGCTGTTGATGGGTCCTCGAAAGCGGTGGAGTTATTTGCCGGAGCGGGAAATTTCAGTAGTGTTTTAGCGGCACACTTTGGCCAGTTGGTGGCTGCTGAGGGCGACACGGTGCTTACCGATCAGCTGGCGCATATTGTGGGCGTTACCCCAATCACCATGGACTTGTTCGACGTGGTGGCGATGGGTTCGTTTGCAAGAGACTGGTCACGCACTCAGGTGCTGGTGCTTGACCCGCCGCGCGACGGCCTCAAAGTTCGAGAGCCGCTCTTGGCGAATTGGAAAGATCTAGCTTGGGTTTTTTACATTTCCTGTAACCCGGCCACCTGGGCGCGGGATGTAAAAGAATTCGCTGAAAACGGCTTTACGCTTCTTGAGGTGACGCCCATTGATCTGTTTCCCCAGACACCGCATTTAGAAATTATGAGTGTGTTACACCGGGCCCGACGCTAGGCAGGTGATGCGGCCTAGGTTTGTAAAAACGCGCTAATAGCATGCGCATCCCCTTTGAATATGACTCTCTGTCCCTTGTGTTTGAGCTGGTAGTCGTACATGGGGTCGTAATAATCGGATAGAAGCGGCGCTATCCATTCCCGGTGCCTTTCGGGATTGCCTCGACGATGTTCGGCTAGAGCCGCCTTCATACTGGCGAGGAGCTGTTTATAGCGTTCGCCCCCTAAGCGTTTTTGAATGCGACTCAAGGCGTCCAATAGGCCTTGCTCGAAGCATTCAAAAGCCTTGTTCGAGTCATTGAGTAGTCGCTCGAAGTCGCGAAGATTCTGCAAAATATAGTTATCGAAAGAATGTTCGACTCGATCGGCGAGGCTAGCCTCCAATAGCACCACATCACTGGTTTTGATGACCTCTTGCATTGCCAAGGGCAGGGCGCAGCGGCCTATCAGTCGGCTTTCGTCTTCAACAAGTAAATGGGTGTCGGTGGCGCGAGCCGTTTTCAGTACGGCGATCGCCAATGCAATCTCAAAGCCAATTTGCGAGGGCTGTTCCGTTACACGACGGCCAAAGGCACTGCCTCGATGGTGGGCCAGACCCTCCAGGTCAATACTGCCCACTAGTGCGGGTGACTGTTCGTCACCCACCAGTAATCTAGTCTTTGCACTACCTGTGCGCCCCCCAACGACGATAAAGCGACGCTCCTGGCACAGGGCATCGAGGGTTTCCATGAGCCAGCGGCGCATGGCTTTGTAACCGCCTTTGATTCGAGGAAAGTCAACGCCCGCGTCTGCCAGCCACTGCTGACTAATACCCGAGCGCATGCCACCGCGAAAGCAGAACAACGCGCCATGGGGATTGGCCTCGGCGAAGGCTCGCCATTGGTCGACGCGCGCGGTTTTGGTATTGCCAGAGACTAATTCATGTCCCAGTGCGATGGCGGCGTCTTGGCCCTGTTTTTTGTAGCAGGTGCCCACCTGGGCGCGCTCATCATCTGTCATCAATGGCAGGTTAACGGCGTGCGGGAAGCTACCCTTGGCAAACTCGATAGGAGCCCGGGTATCGATTAGCGGGATATCGTCTATAAATAACCGTTCAAATTGTTCGATCTCCGCTGACATTAGTCCGCCAGACGAATGCGCACGATTTCGCCGCAAGTTTTTTCAAGCAAGCCGATAGGCTGATCGGGCAGGCCATGATTCGCTAGTAGATCTTGCACGGTGGTGACCGCCTCGAGTGCAACCGAAATGAGCAGACCACCACTGGTTTGTGGGTCACACAGCAGGGTTTTGTCGTGATCGGAAAGGGCAGGTAGATGTTTGCCATACGCCTCAAAGTTGCGCCCGGCGCCACCCGGGACACAACCCTGGTCAATGTAGTCACTGACGCCAGGCAGTTTTGCGATGTGCTCAAGTGATAACTTCGCGTCGAGGTCCGCGCCCTGACACAGCTCCAGCAGGTGCCCCATAAGCGCAAAACCGGTGACATCGGTCATGGCATTTACGCCGCTTATGACTGCGAGATCAGCGCCAATGCTGTTGGCCTGGCACATCACCTCGGTCGCTAAACCACGATGCTCTGCTGCGAGCTTGCCTTGTTTTTCTGCCGTTGTGAGGATGCCGATGCCCAATGGTTTGGTGAGAAAGAGGGCGTCCCCGGCTTTGGCCGCGTTGTTGCACTTGAGTCTCTCGATGGCCACTTCGCCGGTGACGGCTAGGCCAAATATCGGCTCGGGCGCGTCAATACTGTGCCCGCCTGCTAGGGGGATACCCAAATCGGAGCAAACGCGCCGCCCACCCGCAATCACCTGACCGGCTACCTCGGGGGGCAATACCGAGACGGGCCAGCCCAGAATAGCGATGGCCATGAGGGGCTTGCCGCCCATGGCGTAAATGTCGCTAATAGCATTGGTGGCCGCGACGCGACCAAAGTCAAAAGGATCATCGACAATGGGCATGAAAAAGTCGGTGGTACTTAGAATGGCGCGACCATCGCCAATATCGACAGCAGCGGCATCATCTTTACTGTGGTTACCCACCAAAAGGTTGGGGTACTCGCCACGATCCGAGAGCGCCAGGCTGCCCTCGAGCATTTTTTCTAAAACATTCGGAGCAATCTTGCAGCCGCAGCCAGCGCCGTGGCTGTACTGGGTCAGTCGAATCTTGGCTTCACTCATGGAGGATTGTCGCAATTCACAGGGATGTCGATGCTACCGCATATTGGCCAGCGGCTGACAGCATCAGTGGCTGTCCAATAAATGGTCGTGAAAAACTCAGGGTTATCATTGAAAAAAGCGCGCCTAGCTTTCATGCTGTGTTCTCCCTTGCGGTGGTTTGGGCCTGTCTTTGTGAAAACACGCGTTGTCTGCTTATTGCTCACATGGGTAATCATTACCTTGGGCCTAAATCGAGCTTCTGCCGCTGATCTAAACGAGCAACGAGAGTGGTTTACCCAGGCCTGGGCAGAGCTTCGCACTGGCGCAGGCCCTCGTTACCAGACCCTGCGCAAGCAGCTGGCCGATTACCCGCTCGCCATTTACCTAGACTTCGAAATCAATATGACGCGGTTGCATCAGTTAAAGCCCGATGCCGCATTGCGGTTTTTAGCTGAGCTTGAAGACACACCTTTAAAGAGTCGATTCCTGTCAGCCTACTTACATCACAAAGGTAATGACCGGCATTGGCGCGAGTTTTTGCCGCTGATCGACCAATTGCCCGATGAGGTCGAGCTACAGTGCTACTACTACCGCGCATTGCGGGATACAGGCCGCCGCTTGGAGGCCTGGCAGGGAGCGGCGCGGCTGTGGAATATAGGGGAGTCACAAGTGGAAACCTGTGATCCCTTATTCGAACGCTGGATAGCTGCCGAGGGTCCCGACGACGCACTGGTCTGGTCCCGGGCACTCAAAGCCTTTGATGCCCGCAATCCCCATCTGATTGGCTACGTAAAGCGCTTCGCATCGCCATCCCTGAAGCCCCTTCTTGACGAATTGTATGCGGTATACCGTGAGCCCAGGCGTCTTCTGGGAGATCGTCATACGGCAGATGTCCGTCACGCCGAACTCATGACGATTGGCCTATTGCGTTTGGCACGGGTCAACCCGCAGCAGGCGTTAGATGGTTTTCATGAAGCTAAGCAAACACAGCCCTTTACCGATCAGCAAACTGAGCGCATTGAGCGTGCTGTTTTACGTCACAGTCTGTTTGCGCAAAGTGCGGCGTCGCCTGACTGGATGAGTGAGGCACTGGCACGTCTTCTGGATGACGAGCTAACCGAGATTCAGTTGCGCAATCTTATCCAGCAATCGGATTGGCCTGCCATCCTCACGGCGTTGGATTGGCTTTCAGAACAATCTCGAGACAAGGGGGAGTGGCGTTATTGGCGGGCCCGGGCGTTGCATGCACTGGGTGACGGGCTTCAGGCGCGACAGATTTTGGTGGCCCTAGCCAAATCCCGGAGTTATCACGGTTTTCTTGCGGCGCAGCTATTAGATTTGCCGCCCCAGCTAGAGGCCAAGGAGATCTCTCCAGCAGGCCCCCTAAATCTGCTTGCGTTTGATCGCTATGTTGAATTGAGCTACCACGGACGGGAGGAGGATGCGCGTCTGGAGTGGCGGCATGCTCTTATTCGCTCTGACACCGATGCCCAATTGGCGTTAGCTCGCCATGCGTTTGATCAGGCGCAGTACCATCAGGCAATCGAGGCTGTTATCTCTGCTGGTGAGTGGGACTACTTGAGGCTCCGATTTCCCGTTGCTTATCCAGAGACTTTTGAACAGGCAGCCACGGCCTACCAGGTACCGGCAGTACAGCTCATGGCAATTGCGCGCCGAGAAAGTGCCATGAATCCTGAGGCTGTGTCACCAGTGGGCGCACGAGGGTTGATGCAACTCATGCCTTCAACCGGAAGACTAATGGCCCGAAAAGCCAACGTTAACTTTCGTTCTGCGCGCCTATTTGAGGTCGATTACAATGTCGATTTGGCGAGCCGGTATTATCGCAGTTTGCTGGATCGCTGGCAGGGCAACCGTGCGTTAGCATTGGCGAGCTACAATGCGGGGCCCGAGCGCGTTCGTCGGTGGCAGGATGCCGACTTGCCGATTGATCAATGGATCGATACGTTACCGTTTAGAGAGACGCGTGAGTACGTCCGAGCTGTGCTCGCCTACACCGTGATTTACCAGCAGTTGCAGGGAATCCAACAACCGATACTAACGTCAGGGGAATGGCCTCTGAGCTCACAATGGGAGTGGTAATGAAAAACCTAACGATGCAGTCCTGTGTTCATGCCGAGGGGTCAATTGAGTGTGCGCTATTTGAGAGTGATGTACCTACTCCGGGCCCCGATGAGGTCATTTTGGAGGTTGAGGCGGCGCCTATTAACCCCTCCGATTTGGGCTTGATGTTTGGTATCGCCGACACCGACACCGCCCAAGCCAGCGAACGCAATGGGCATGCTTCTGTGGTGGTGCCGTTACCTGAAATGTTGCAGCGAGCTATGGCGTCGCGAGAGGGCCGTTGGCTACCCGGAGGTAACGAAGGTGTCGGGCGCGTTATCGCGGCAGGTGATTCCCCCGCAGCCCAAGCGCTAATTGGTAAGCGAGTGGGGGCCTTTAATGGCGAAATGTTTGCGCGTTACAGTAAGGTGTCTGTGATGGCTTGCTTGCCTCTGGCCGAGGATGTCACGGCAGAGCAGGGCGCGTCTTGTTTTGTAAACCCCATGACGGCTCTGGGGTTTGTGGAGACCGCGCGCATGGAAGGCCATGAGGCCATCATTCATGCGGCGGCCGCCTCAAACTTGGGTCAGATGCTGAATCGTATTTGTATCGAGGACGGGATGCCGCTGGTCAATATCGTGCGTTCAGAGGAGCAGAAGCAGTTGCTGCTGTCCCAGGATGCTACCTGGGTTCTCAACAGCCAAGACGCGGATTTTCGCGACCAGTTGTTGGCGGCCATTGAGGCGACGGGTGCGCGTCTTGCCTTTGATCCAATTGGCGGTGGCACCTTGAGCAACCAAATTCTAGCGGCCATGGAAACGGCGGCACAACGACGTATGCCAGCCTGGAGTCGCTACGGTTCGGACGAATTCAAGCAGGTTTACATTTACGGGATGTTGGATCCGTCGCCTACGACACTGACTCGCGGTTATGGTTTTTCATGGAGTATCAGTGGCTGGTTGTTGACACCGTTCTTGCAGAAGTTTGGAATGGAGCGTGTTATTGCCATGCGTGAGCGCGTGGCCGCCTCAATCACCACGACCTTTGCCAGCCATTATTCCGACCGGGTGAAGTTTGAAGATATGCTCGGCGTGGAGGCGGTGAAGCGCTATGGCAAAAAAGCGACCGGGCAAAAAACACTGGTGCTAATGACGGACTAATTAAGGCTTAGCCTCCGGCCAGTTTGCATTGATAGCCCATAGACTCCAGCGCGCTCTGACACAGCGTGCGCTGGTCTCCCTGGATCTCAATGGTCCCGTTCTTGACGGCGCCGCCAACACCACAGCGTTGCTTGAGTTGCTTCGCAATGGTCTTGAGTAAATCGGGTGTTACCGGTAAGCCTTCAATGACGGTGACCGCTTTACCCCCGCGGCCCTTGGTCTCACGGCGAATGCGAGCGATGCCATCGCCTTGATCAGTGGGCTTGGAGTTTCCGCAGACGCAGACGCTGAGCTTGCGCTGACACTGTTTGCATAGGCTGCCACCGTCAGTGCTGTAGACCAGTTTGGACGATGAGGATTTTTTGGCCACGGACACACTCTCCTTGTCATTGGCGGTTATAGTAACCGGCAAAGTGAAATCTCCCCAACCCGCGCCAAAGGAGCGTCGCCTATGTCAGGATCAGCGATAAGCGATTTAGAGACGCAGATTGCCTTCCTTGAGGACTTGGTGGCGCGATTGGATGCAGCAATGGCAGATCAGCAAGGTCAGATGTTGGCCATGCAGGAGCAAATTCGCTTACTGGGGGAGCGGTTGAAGGAGCAGGGCAGTCGCCTCGACGGAGTGGCGCCGCCCGAGGATGAGCCGCCTCCGCCGCACTATTAAGTACAGTTAGGTTAGTGGCCGGTGGCGCAACAAGCAGTGGCCTGATCGATCGCGACTAATGCAAGGCTCAGTTGCCGGCATTTACCGCCAAGAATGAAACGCCCTTGGGCAAACAGGATGGGATTATGAATTACCGCGTTGTATTACTGGTTTTAGCTGCCTTCTTGGCGGGATTGTTCGTCTTGTTCTCCATTGCGACACGTCCGCCCGAGGCACCCCATCATCAGGTGTACGTTAATGGCGTGGTGATCGTCATGGACGAAGGCAATACCGTGGCAGAGGCGATCAGCATTCGGGGCGATCGCATTGATGCGGTGGGAGATAGTGAATCGATATTGGCTGGCGTGTCTGATGATACCGAAGTGGTCGATCTTCGAGGTCGCACGGTCATGCCGGGTTTTGTCGATGCCCACGGACATTTTCCTGGATCGGGGCAGGTGGTTTTTTCTGCCGACCTGAACAGTCCGCCGATTGGCAACATCGAAAACATGGAGCAACTTATTGCGCGATTGCAGGCGATGGGTGAGCAACGCCCCGAGGGTTGGATAGCCGGCTGGGGTTATGACGACACGCAAATCGCCGAGGGACGTCACCCCACGCGTGAGGATCTCGATAAGGTTTCCACCACCCGTCCCGTGGGGATTAACCACATCTCTGGGCATTTGGCGGTGGTTAACTCCGTGGGTTTGGAGTTATTGGGCATCAACGAAACCACGCCTGATCCCGAGGGCGGTGTTATTCGTCGTGATCCAAATTCTCCGGATGGCAATAGACCCAATGGCGTTTTGGAGGAGACTGCAGCGCGCAAGTTGCTCTCTGCCAGTTTGGATATTGGGCTCACCGACGCCGTGCGGATGACCACCACGGCGGCGCGAGAGTACTTAGCTTACGGTGTAACGACGGCCTCGGCTGGCGGCATGCCCATTGGTATTGCCAAGTTGCTGGGGCCCTTGAGTCGTTTTAATGTCTTTCCGCAGCGGGTGGCGTTATTTCCTTTGATGGAGGAGATGGAGTCCAAGATTTTGAACGAAGGGTGGCGACCCGAGATTATGGCAGCGGGCCGGGTGAGTTTGCCGAGGGTCAAAATCATTGCTGATGGCAGTATCCAGGGTTACACCGGTTATCTGAGTGAGCCCTATTACGTGCCGTTTCAGGGCGACTTGGATTACAGGGGTTATCCATCCGTGTCGCGAGAGGCTTTATTCCAACAGGTCAGCGACCTGTATGAGCGACGCATTCGAGTGGCTATCCACTGTAATGGTGATGCCTCAATTCAGGATGGTCTAGACGCCATTGAGCATGCGCAACAGCTACATCCCTGGCCTGAGGCGAGGCCGATGATGATTCATGCGCAGATGACGCGGTCTGACCAAATTGCGCGTATGGCCGAGCTGGGCGTTACGCCCAGTTTCTATACTGCACATACCTATTACTGGGGCGACCGACACATGAAATTGTTTATGGGTCCTGAGCGTGCAGTGAATATGAGCCCCGGTAAATGGGCGCTCGATGCCGGTATTCGGTTCAGCTCTCATATGGATACGCCGGTTACCCCCATGCGGCCATTACAGGCTTTTTGGAGTCAGATTGAACGTAAAAGCACCAGCGGTATGGTGATTGGAGAACATCAGCGTGTCGCGCCGATGCAAGCGTTGCGGGCGCTTACGATTGATGCTGCTTGGCAGGTGTTAATGGATGATCAGATTGGCTCTTTAGAGCCAGGCAAGTTGGCCGATATGATCGTGCTTTCGGGTAATCCGCTGACGGCGGCCGATGCGCGCGAGCTCGTGGTGGAGCGTACGCTCATCGGTGGCGCTACCGTCTACGAGAGAAATTGATCGTTCTTGTAGGCCTCAAGCATGGGGAAGCCCTCTTTCGGTTGAACAAAGAGGGCTTCTGCTGAGGCGGTAACCTCGCCGTTATGGCGTATCTCGCCAAATACACGGGTTTTACGTTCACCCTCGGATTCAAACCAACTCACTAATTCCAACTCAGCATCTAAAGGAGTGCGTTTGCGATAGCGCACTTCTAGACCTGCGGTCATACCGGGGAAGTCTGAAAAGTTCTGGCAGAAACCCATGAAGTGATCGAGCACCGCGGCAACCCAGCCGCCATGCACGGTTCCCGGCGGGCCCTCGTAGGACCAGTCAAAGCGCACTCGACCCCGCCATTTACCGCCTTCATGCCACATCTCAAGCCCCGGCGCTATGGGGTGACTGTTGCCGCCGACGCACAAGATTTCGGCATTGCAGGTCCTCAAACCGCCGCGGGTCTTGCTGTAAGCAAACAAGCCTCGCATCTCTGGGCTTTGTTTAAGTTCCTGGGTAATAGCTTTAACACTTTCCGTCATGGCAAGTGCCAAATCGGGCTCTATGTCACGCGTGACGGAGGTTTCAATAAGCTCGCGAATGGCACCGGCGAGGGCCTGTCGTGCTTGCCAGTAAGCGTCTTGTGCCACTTGGCTTTGGGTTGCCAAATCGGTGTTGCTCACACAGTCACTCCTTGTTGGTTAAGGGCTGTGTACCACTGCCGCAGTTCGCGGGCTAAGGTCTCGGGTTGCTCCAGCGCGGCGAAGTGGCCGCCCTCAGCGATGTCATCATTGAAATAGACCAACTGGGAAAAGCGTTGCTCTGCCCAGCGCTGACTGAGGCGCATGATTTCGGTGGGAAAAAGCGTTATGCCCGTGGGTATTTCAATAGCCGAAATGTCGGGATTGTTAAAGCTCTCCCAATAAAGCCGCGCTGAACTCGCGCCGGCATTGGTCAGCCAGTACAACATCACAGTGTCCAGCATATCATCACGAGACACCGCATTCTCCGGGTGTCTATGACCATTACGGACGCAGTCAGTCCACTGCGCAAATTTCTCTATGATCCAAGCCATCTGACCGACGGGCGAGTCAGCAAGAGCATAACCAAGTGTCTGCGGCCGTGTGCTCTGCTGCTTTGAATAGCCCGAATCGTGGTTTTGGTAGTACTCGAAGGCGGCGAGCGCTGCGGCTTCCTTTTCGGTGATGTCGGGGAACTGCTCTACATCGGGGGTCGCCAGAGGCAGTGTGATGTGAATCCCAATACATCCGGGAAGTGTCTGCACGCCCATTGCTTGGGTCACAACGGCGCCCCAGTCACCACCGTGAGCCAGGTAGCGGGTATAGCCCAAGCGTTGCATCAGACTCTCCCACATACGAGCTATCTTATTAACGTCCGTTCCCGGTGCTCGGGGTTTTCCCGAAAAGCCGTACCCAGGTAGTGACGGCACCACCACATGAAACGCTTGGGCTGAGGGATCGCCATAGGCGGCTGGGTCGACTAGGCGATCGATAAGATGGCGGAACTCAAGCACGGAGCCGGGCCAGCCATGGGTCAATAAAAGTGGCGTGGCATCACTTTGTGCCGAGCGTACGTGGATGAAGTGGACGTCAATATCATCTATCGCGGTCACGAAATTTGGCCACTGTCTAAGGCTGTTGATGGCCCTTTCGTGGTCGTAGTCCTGTTGCCAATAGGTGCACAACTCTTGGACGTACTGCAACGGTATGCCTTGGCTCCAATCCTCTACTGTTTCCGGGTCGGGGAAGCGCGTGCGCGCAAGGCGCTGCTGCAGATCTTCAATGTCGGTGTGTGCAATTTCAGGCGTAAACGGATGAATAGTGGAATCCATGGGGTACTCGAGTCGGCTGGGCAATCGTGCAGCTTATCTTTCACTTGGGTCGCTGCGCCAGCCTCAAAAGGGGTAGTCAATCAGCTGGCATACAGGGTGGAGGACTTACGGGCTGGGTAATGCCTGCGATTGCTGCTGTAAGTACGCAGACAAAGCATCGCGCTCGGACTGGGTTTCCTGAGTGCGTTTGAGTAAATGGGTGGGTCTGGGCGTGCGATCAAGGAAGAACGCACCTGTAACTTTGTCGGCCTCCGAGGCTCGGGCTAGCCAAACAATGGTATCAGCCCCTTCCTCGGCATTTCGTAGCACCCGGCGGGTGATCTTATGGAAACCGGGTAGTGAACTACGGACCCCCGGCGTATCTGCCCAGCCAGGATGCATGGCATTGACCACAATCCGGTCATCGGCCCAGCGTTGTGCCCATTGTTCCGTCAATACCGTGAGTGCGCGCTTGGCCCGGGCATAGGCAACGGCGCCCTGATAACGCGCGGGCGACATTTGTAAGCCTTTTATACGGAGTTGCTCGGTGTACATGCCGCCTGAGACCACATTGATCACGCGCGCCGCCCGGTTGTGATTAGCTAGCAGTGGATGCAGTCGCAGTGTTAACTGCCAAGGACTCAAGAGTAATAGGGCAAAACTTTGCTCGATTCCCTCGGCCGTGAGTGCATAGTCATTAAACAAGGCACCTGCATTATTGATTAACACGTCTACGGGCTTGCCACGCTCGAGCAATCGATCAGCCAGTGCATTGACCTCGGCGATTAACGAGAGGTCGGCGCATTCCACGGTGAAATCATCGCGGCCGGTGATGTTTATCAAATCCGATAACACTTGGGCTTTGCGCTTCTCATTGCGGACCACAAGTGTGAGATCAGCTCCAGCAAGCGCCAATGCCTTGGCCGTAGCTAAGCCCAGTCCTGAATTGGCCCCGGTAAGCACTACGTGTTGGTTATCCATGAATCGGCTCATTGGGTTCCAGCGGCGCCTGCCTTGCTGGTACCCACGGCGGGTAAATTGCGTCAAGTGCGGCAAGACCCAGCGCTCCTGCCAGGTTTCGCGCGCGGGCATTTCTGGTGCCGGGTAATTGTCTTTTAGAGCGCGACGCAATCCGCGCAGGCTGGCAGCGCCCATGCGCTTTAGCCCGTTCTGGAAGTGGGACTCCAAGTGCGATAGCGCCTTTTTGAACCTAAAAGTGGCCCGATAATCGATATGGGTGCCCTCAGCAACCTCGGAGAAAACGATGGTGTCTTCGATGTCAAAGAAACGGCAACGGCCTTTCAATACTAAGCTGTGCCAGGGTTGAAACTCGGTGATGGTGTAATCGATATTGATACTGCCAGGACCGATGGCACAGGTAACGCGGAAGCGGCTGCCCACACCCACGGGACCGCGAGAGATTTGTTCCGCCGCTATGGCGGTGGAGTCCCATTCGACCGTGGTGCTAAAGTCGGCGACGTAGCGAAAACAATCCTCGATGGATCGCGCGACGCTAATCTCCTCGTGCAGGGTTGTCATGGTGAAGCGCTTCTGAGGGTTTGTCAGAGTTACGCGTCAGTGAGATAGGCGGTTCACTTGCCCTTTATTCGTCATCCCACACTGTGCGCAAGGGTTCCCCAAAATCGTCATATATAACGCGCTTACGGAGTTGGGGTTTGCGACCGCGGCGGACGCTCGCGCGCGGCTTTGTTTTTATCGCCCGGCGGGCATTGAGCTCGGCGAGGACGTGATCTAGCGGAGTGCGAGATTTCTTACTATCGGTAAATACCGGAACGGGCGGGGTGGCTCCAGTGGGTTCTAGAGCCGTTTCGCCTTGGTTAATTTCGCTGATTTCACCGCCAGACGCGATGAAGGCATCAATATCCCGATCAAGCCGTGCGCGTAGCTGGGCTTTGGTGGGTGGTTTTTTGAAGCCAGAATGGGTCATAACCCTAAAGTATAGGACTGTGCGACGACGTTGATAAGCCACAAGCCTCGGCAGAAGTTGGCGTTTCAGCCACCCGTAAGCCGAGGATTTTTGGTTTAATGGCGGCTCGCAAACAGGCGGGAACTGGGTTTTGTTGATCACCGGGGCAATTTTATCGGCAGTGCTTATGGCAGTTGTGCTTTGGGGCAGGCAGCTGTCTGGCGAGGACCTTCGGCGCTATGACCAAGGGCATCCACAACCAGTAGCCGGCGAACCCCCGAGCGCTGCGACGAGTGCAGTGGATGAGCGCGTTCGCGCCTTTGGTTTGGCAGGGGAGTGGAGCAAGGCCCGCAAGCGCAGCTTAGAAATCTTGCGCGCTGAGATGGATCAATTGGGGACCCAGTCGCCCATTCTCTCTAAACGCATTGCCGTGGATGATGGCGTTGTCCGGGGCGAGTGGCTCATTCCCAATCCCTGTGACACGCGCCGACGCTTGTTGTATGTGCACGGGGGAGGCTTTTCCCGAGGCAGTCTTACAAGTCACCGCATGATTACCGACGGCTTGGCACAAAAAACCGGCATGGCGGTGTTTGCCCTGGATTATCGGCTGCTGCCTGAGGCAACCCTTGAAGATGCCTACGAGGATGTCATGACCGCCATGTTGTGGCTTTCTGGACAGGGACCTGAGGGTGTTGAAGAGGCCGTAACGCTGGTGCTGGCCGGCGATTCGGCTGGCGGCAATCTGACATTGGGGTGCTTGCAACGCGCCCGTGATGGCGGATTTCGCTGCCCTGATGCGGCAGTGGCGCTCAGCCCGGCTGCGGATCTCACTATGTCTGCGCCCTCTGTTCTGGGCAATGCCGATACCGATCTCATGTTAGGGCCACCACTCAAACCGTATCTGCGCTTGCACCGTTATCTGCGCAGTGTGGTGTCACGGCTAACCTTAAAAACATCACCGGCCGACGCCAAGTTTTCACCACTCCATGGTGATTTAGCGTCTCTGCCACCAACCCTAATACAGGTGAGTTTGACCGAAATGCTATTGGATGATGCCATTCGGTATCACCATAAAGCGAAAGAGGCGGGCTCTACGGTGGCCCTGGAGACGTTCGCCAACATGGTGCACGTGTGGCCATTGTTCTACCCCGAGTTACCTGAGGCGGTCGTGGCTATCGAGCGGATTGCGGCGTTTTTGGTGGAGCAGGGGTGCGCGCTGCCCAGTGCCGAAAGAGGTGATTGCGCCGCGTGAGGTATTTAAGGTCATTGTTGGTTTTTCTGTGGATGGCTATTACCGTCATTCCGCTAGCAACGTTGATTGTGCTCTGCGCACCGTTGGTCAGCACCGATCGGCTTTGGTGGTGGTTTGCCCAGCCTTACCTAAAAGGCGCTATTAATGCTGCCAAGTGGGTGGGTGGTGTTAAATATCGTGTCTGGGGCGAATTGAATCTACCCGACCAAACGGCGGGGCATCGCATTATCCTTTGTCCGAAGCACCAATCGACCTGGGAGACGTTTTTCTTCCCTAGCATGATGCCTCAACCATTGGCCTACGTTTTCAAACGAGAACTCTTGTACATCCCATTCTTTGGTTGGGCACTGGCTTTGTTAGATATGGTGCATATCGATCGCAGCGCTCGCAGCGAGGCCTGGGCAAAGGTGGCGACATTGGGTGAGAGGCTAATGGATACCGGTAAATGGATCATTATGTTTCCCGAGGGCACCCGCACCCCGCGAGGAGATAAAGGCATTTATAAAACCGGCGCGGCACGGCTCGCCATTGCTACCGGCGCTAGCATTATCCCTATTGCGGTCTCATCGGGGCGCTGCTGGCCTCGGCGTACGTTTAGCTTCATTCCGGGCACTATAGATGTGTCTATTGGTCCCCCCATGTCTGCTGAGCCCGACGAGTCACCCAACGATTTAATGCAGCGTGTTGAGCAATGGATTGAAGCCGAAATGCGGGTGATCGATGCCGAGGCCTACGGCAATGCTGCGGCAATCCAAGCCCCCACTGCGCGCGTAGCTCCAGAAGCAGAGGCGCCAGTGGAAACCTCCAATGACAAGAAGACAGTAGACCTAGGTACGGGGGAGACAAACTAGACCGTATTGCCCTCTTTTTTTAACCAATAACAGCACGTATACGGAGTAGCGAAGCATGACCATTCAAACGCGGACAGTTGACTATCAACACGGAGAAGTCACTCTTAAAGGTTATATGGCTTGGGATGATGCAAATTCGCCCAAAGCGCCGGTGCTCGTTGCACCGACCTGGGCCGGACGCACTGAATTTGAAAACCAGCAGGCTGAGAAACTGGCGGCGTTAGGTTACGTCGGGTTTGCTGTTGATATGTATGGTGATGGCAAATGCGGTAATGGCCCTGAAGAGTGCACGGCGTTAATGACCCCCGTGGTATCTGATCGCGCATTGTTGCAGGCGCGAATCGGTGCCGCACTGGATGCCGCCCGCGCGCAACCTGAGGTCAGTGACGGTCATGCTGCCGCAATTGGTTTTTGTTTTGGCGGTCTCTGTGTTTTGGATTTGGCACGATCCCGTGCCGACATAAGCGGTGTGGTGTCATTTCACGGTCTGTTGACGGCACCCGATAACCTCGAGGGCCAGAGCATTGCGGCCAAGGTGCTGGTTTTGCATGGCTATGAGGATCCCATGGTTCAACCCGATGCGGTCGTGGCTTTTTGCGATGAGATGCGTGCTCGAGGCTGCGATTGGCAGGTTCACTCTTACGGCCAAACCCTGCACGCTTTTACCAATCCGCAAGCCAATGACCCCGACTTTGGCACTGTTTACAGCGAGGTTGTAGCGAATAGATCCTTTGAGAGCATGCGCGCGTTTCTCGCTGAGGTATTGGGCTGATGGGCTTTTATGATCGCCATATCGTCCCGCGGTTGGTCACCTGCGCCTGCGGTACCAAACCGGTCCTCAAACAACGTGAAAAAGTAGTACCGCGCGCTCATGGCACAGTGCTTGAGGTGGGTATGGGCGCGGGGCACAATCTCCCGTACTACGACGTAGCCAAGGTCAGCAAAGTGATTGGCGTGGACCCTTGCGAGACGTCGTGGGGTTTTGCGCAGGAGCGGGTTGCAGCGGTCCCTTTTGATGTGGAGTTCAGAGCAGGATCAGCTGAAGCGGTGCCGCTCGAGGATGATAGCGTGGACTCTGTATTACTGACCTATGCTCTGTGCACGATTCCGAATCCTCAAGCGGCGCTGGCTGAAATTTGTCGTGTGTTGAAGCCCGGAGGCGAGTTAGTGTTTTGTGAACATGCCCGCGCCCCCGATGCTGGCGTTTCCCGATGGCAGGACCGCATCAATCCGTTATGGCGCCCACTATTCGGTGGGTGCAATATCAATCGCGACATTCCTTCACTGATCAGTGCAGCGGGATTTAAGATTGCCGAAATGGAGCAAATGTATTTGCCCAATACGCCAAAGATTGCGTCATTCAACGTTTGGGGCTCGGCAACGGCACACTAGTCTCTTCACATCTCTGCCTGTCTCGTCAGTCTCATGATGAGAAGGCATTGACCTTTCGTGAGCATTTTTTCGGGAGAACCTTGATGCACCGACCTGAAGTGAATTTCAATCTTGCGGCCCAGATCCTAAAGCAAGCAGATTTAAGCCATGACCGCCTCGCCATCGTTTTTGAAGGGCGGGAATGTAACTATGGGCAGTTGGCCGCTCGAGTGCGTCAGCTGGCTGGCTTATTGCGTGCGCGAGGTGTCAGTCTTGGCGATCGAGTGGGTTTTTTGGGCCTGAATCAGCCTGAGCTCATTGAAACGATGTTGGCGGCCAATACCCTCGGCGCCGTGTTTGTGCCACTTAACTTTCGCTTAACGGCGCAAGAGCTCACCTTCATCATCGGTGATGCGGGCATTCACACGCTTATTGTTGACAGTGAGCTTGCGGCGGTTATCGAACCCGTAGCGACAGATCTGCCCTGTAAACATTGGTTTTGTGTCGACGGCGCTCAGGGTATTTTTGAGGCGCTGGAGCCCGCCATTGCCAACGCCGAACCTGTTGCCGACGCAGTGGAGCTAGGCGCTCATGACACTCTCCTGATTATGTACACATCTGGTACCACAGGGCTGCCCAAAGGTGCCATGTTGACCCATGGCAATATCATCTGGAACAACGTCAATGCTTCTTATGCCTTCGGCTCTAAGCGTACCGACGTCGGACTGACGGTGGCGCCGCTGTTTCACATTGGCGGCCTCAATGTCTTGACAATAAGCACGTTGCAAATGGGCAATCCGCTGGTGTTGATGCGAAATTTTGAGCCAGGTTTAGTGCTTGAAAATATCGAGCGCTACCGAGTCACTCACATGTTTGGGGCGCCCGCGATGTATTTGTTCATGGCGCAGCATCCCAACTTTGAAACGGTAGATTTATCCTCTGTGGAAATGTTCATTGTGGGTGCGGCACCCTGTCCCGAGTCCTTGATTACGTTGTACGGTGAGCGAGGTGTGCAGTTTTGCCAGGGCTACGGTCTGACGGAAACGTCTCCTTTTGGCTCATTTCTAGGTCCGGATAAGTGTTTAAGTAAATTAGGTTCTGCGGGTTTGCCGTCGGTGCTCACCGAGTTGCGCATTGTCGATTCTGACAATCGGCCGTTGCCAGCAAACGAGCGGGGAGAGGTATGTATTCGTGGACCCAATATTATGAAAGGGTATTGGAATCGCCCCGATGCCACGGCCGCCGCGATCGATACCGAGGGTTGGTTTCACTCGGGAGACATCGGATATCTGGACGACGAGGGTTTTTTGTTCATCTGCGATCGCGTCAAGGACATGGTGATCTCGGGCGGAGAGAATGTCTATCCCGCGGAGGTAGAGAGTGTATTGTTTGCGCACCCTGCAATCAGTGAGGTTGCTGTGATAGGACTTCCCGATGAAAAATGGGGCGAGGCGGTAACTGCGGTGGCGGCGCTCAAGCCGGACCAATCCCTGACGTTAGATGAGCTTCGGACATTCGCCGAGGATAAGTTGGCGCGGTACAAGCTGCCCTTGCGGTTACACTTCGTAGAAGCCTTACCACGCAACCCTGCCGGTAAGGTACTTAAGTTTCAGCTGCGAGAACAATTCACTGAGAATTAATTGTAAGTCACCCGGGGTATGAGGGCTGGGTTACACTTCGCGCATGACAACCGCCCGCTATTTTCCTACAGCGTTTGCTGCGCTGTTTTTGCTCGCCTGCACGGCTCCGCAATCTCAACGACCTGTCACGGAATCCACAGCAGTACCGCGTCCTGTGGATCTGTCGGGTCATTGGGAGGTGGACTACGCTCGCAGTGACAATATACAGCAGGAACTGAACACGTTGGCGCGGCAGTTGAGGCAGGAGATGGAGCGCCGAGCTCGCGCTGCTGAGCGTGGGTATTCGGTGTCAGGGGCCTCCATCACCTCTGGCCGCGATTTGCTAGCTTTAGCAGAGATGGCTGATTTAATCACCGCGTCTGAATTGCTCGATATCAGTCAGACAGACAGTAGCCTGCGAATCAAACGCGACAATAGCTTCGCACTTGTTTGCCGGATAGATAGGCCACCACCGGTCATCAGTATGAATTCGTTCGGCCAGGAACGCTGTGGCTGGGACGCGCATCAACTGTACTTTGATATCAGCCTACCTGACGGTTTGGAAATTCGGCACCGCATAACTCGCGCCGCTTTGGGCAATGCGTTGGTGGTGCAGTCCGCGGTGTACTCGCCCACTGTCCAGGAGCCCTTCATCATTAATAAAGTCTTTACCCGTTATGACCCTCAAAAAGCTGGTTTTCGCTGCACACAGACGTTGAGTCGTGGGCGGGTATGCACGACAGAGGCACCTAAGCCGTGAGCTTATTTGTCACCATCACCGTCATGCAGTCTAGTTGGCTGTTGGTCAAAAGGGCCGCGGTAGGCAGCGCGGTCATCATGCTCGCAGCATGTGCGGTACCCCGAGAGCCGGTTGTGGAGTCAGCAGTAGAAGCGACGGCACCTGATTGGCCAGCGCCTGTGCTAGAGCAATCACTTAAGACCAGTAGTGACTCATCGGAACTTGAGGTGGCTATCGTGGTTTTTAATCCCGGTATCGCTACGGGGGAAACGGATGAGGCACAGTACGCCTTACGTTCAGTAGAAGCACGGCTGCTAGCGGTCAGGTTACGCGAGGTCTTAACTGAATCAGGTTTCTGGGGTGCCGTGCGGGTACTGCCCACGGCAAATACTTTTGCTGACATCACTATCACCGCTCGCATCGAGCATTCCGATGGTCGTGATTTAGTGCTGCAGCTCAATGCCAGTGATGCGCAGGGTGGACTGTGGCTCGAGCGTCTTTATCGACATACCACGACTTTAGGGCATTATGATCAACCGTCTAAGCCTGAGCCTTTTGATGCCTTGTTCATTGCCATCGCCAACGATCTGGCTGAACGGGCGAGTGCTTTTGATGACAATGACTTAGCAAGACTCAAGCGGGTGACACAGCTGCGCTATGCCAGTGAACTTGTTCCCGATATGTTCGCGGACTACCTTGCAGAGGAATCGGGCACCTACGACGTGCAGCGATTGCCTGCGACCAATGATCCGATGGTAGAGCGCATTGCCCGCATCCGTAATCAAGAGGCTCTATTCATCGATACTGTTGACGAGCAATATGTGGATTTACGCGATACCGTAGGTGCTACCTATAGGCTTTGGCAGCGATCTGCCTTTGAGCAGGCTGATTATTTGGAACAATATCGTGGGCGGGCCAGCGAGCGCACGCTAACCGCAGCCAGGGGCAGTTATGCCGCTATGCAGCAGGTCTACGGTACCTACCGTTCGGTTCGTACTCAGGAGCAAGATCTATTTGAACTGGCCACCGGCTTCGATAATGAAACCGCTGATACGGTGATGAAGGCGGGGGATCGCGTGGTGACATTGGCGGGCACGCTGTCACAACAGTATGCAGAATGGCGACGTATTTTAGGAAGGATTCTTGTGCTTGAGAGGGGAGAGGCCAAGTGATGCATCGCTTTTTGGCGACCTGCCCGAAAGGCCTCGGTAGCCTGCTCAAACCAGAGCTTGAGCAATTAGGGGCAGGCGCAGTGACCGAGACTGTCGCGGGTGTGGTTTTTGAGGCGCCGATGGCTGTGGCGTATCGAAGCTGTCTAAACAGTCGCCTTGCCAATCGCATTCTGTTGGTATTAAGCGAGTTTGCGGCCAACACAGGCGATGAACTATATCAGGGGGTCAAGCGTCTGCCGTGGACAGATCATTTGCGGGTGGGCAGTACACTGGCGATCGATTTTTCAGGACGAAGCGACGATATCCGAAATACCCAATTTGGTGCGCAGCGTGCCAAGGATGCCATTGTCGACGTCTTTCGCGAGCGCGGACTGGCGCGCCCAAATGTCGATGTTAAACAGCCTGATCTCCGACTGAGTATTCGCCTTCATCGTGGCAAGGTGACCGTTGCCATAGATTTGTCCGGTGGCAGTTTGCACCAGCGTGGTTATCGTACTGATCCAGGTAAAGCACCCCTTAAAGAAAATCTAGCAGCGGCTGTTTTGTTGCGTGCGGGTTGGCCGGCAGCGGCAGAGCAGGGCTGGCCTCTGATTGATCCCATGTGCGGTTCGGGCACGCTGCTAATAGAGGCGGCGCTGATGGCGAAAAAGTCGCCGCCGGGTTTGCAGCGTCGACGCTGGGGATTCGATGGATGGCTGGGGCACGATCCCGCACAGTGGCAAGCCATTCGGGCCGCGGCGGAAAGTGGCATTGTGGAGCTGCCCGACGGCTTAGAAATCCGAGGCTATGACGGTGATATTCGGGCCGTGCGGCGGGCCGAGGCACTTGTGGCCGAGCTTAATCTTCAGCGCTGGGTCCGCGTGCGCCCCAAAGCGCTGCGTGAGCTAACGCGGCCAAGCCATCGAGCTATGCCCGAGGGCTTACTTGTGTGTAATCCACCCTGGGGCGAGCGTTTGGGTAATACCGATAGTGTCAGCCATTTATACAGGCATCTTGGAGAGACACTGCACCGAGAATTTCAGGGTTGGCACGCCGGCATTCTCACCTCAGGCCTTGAGTTAGGAAGAAAAATCGGATTGCGGAGCCACCGTCAATACGGGTTTAACAACGGCGCCATTGATGTGCACTTGCTGTTGTTCGAACTCACCAGTGATAACCGCCTTGCGCCAAAA
Organism: uncultured Alteromonadaceae bacterium; assembly: GCA_964412695.1. Classification (GTDB taxonomy): domain Bacteria; phylum Pseudomonadota; class Gammaproteobacteria; order Pseudomonadales; family Halieaceae; genus Luminiphilus. The sequence goes on from CAYPPU010000006.1 coordinate 33,715, forward strand.
CAGACGGCGGCAGAGACACCCGAAGTCATCCCGATGGCTAAAGCCGGTGAGCAAGTTGCTGAGGCCGATGCGCTCACCGACGGCGCTCAGATGGTGGTCAATCGACTACGCAAAAACCGGCGACGACTCAACGGCTGGCTACAGCGTGAGCAGATTCAGTGTTTTCGCCTTTACGACGCCGATATGCCGGAGTATGCAGTGGCCATTGATCTCTATAATGGGGTCCCCCATGTTGCCGAATATGCCCCGCCCAAACAGGTAGATGAAGCAGCTGCTACTCGACGGTTTGAAGAGGTCTTAAGTGCCGTGCGTGCGGAGTTGCAATTGCCCAGCAGTGCGACAATCGCCACTAAACGCCGGCAACGTCAGCGTGGCCAGAGCCAATATCGGCGCCAGGATTATCGACACGAAAAACTGGAGGTTCGGGAGGGTTCGGCACGGGTGTTGGTCAACTTGCACGATTATTTAGATACCGGGCTGTTTCTCGATCATCGGCCGTTGCGTATGCGTATTGGCCGTGAAGCCAAAGGCAAGCACTTTCTCAATTTATTCTGCTACACCGGGGTGGCGTCGATACATGCTGCCTTGGGCGGCGCAGTGACCTCGACCAGTGTCGATTTGTCTAATACATATCTGAGTTGGTACGGCGAAAATTTGGCTATCAATGGATTGTCAGAAAGGCAGCATCGAGCGGAGCGCTCCGACTGCCAGGCATGGCTCGATCGATGCGAGCGAAAATTTGATCTGATTTTGTTGGACCCTCCGTCTTTTTCTAACTCTAAGTCGACCGAGGCCAGTTTCGATGTGGCTCGCGACCAAGAGCCACTGGTGCGTGCCGCGATGTCAGTTTTAGCACCTGACGGGACCCTGTATTTCTCCAACAATCGGCGGGGCTTCAAGCTTGATGAGACCCTCAAGGACGCCTTCGAGGTGGAGAATATTACTGCCGAGACCATACCCCCAGATTTTGAGCGTCGACCCGACTGCCACCAGTGTTGGATGATTCGCCACCGGCGGTAAAAACCCCAGTGCGCAGCCGTCCTTTTGGGGCCAAATATGCTAGTATTCGCGCCTCTTTTTTTGCGTCCAGAGCGGGTGTGAGCACTAAGCACATACCGCATTCGCTCGCGGCGCCTCAACCTTAAGCGGTGACAAGAACATGGCCCAGACCTTGTACGACAAACTGTGGGATAGCCATCTGGTGGAAGAGCGGGAAGACGGCACCGCGTTGATTTACATTGATCGACAGCTTCTGCATGAGGTGACCTCACCGCAAGCATTTGAAGGGCTCACACTAGCTGGCCGCCAGCCTTGGCGTTTAAGCGCAAGCATTGCGGTACCGGATCACAACGTCTCTACCGATACGCTAGAACGTGCGGGTGGCTTAGAGGCGCTCGAGGATGCGGTGTCGCGCATTCAGCTTAAGGCCTTAGACGATAACTGTGCACATTTTGGTGTGCCCGAGATTCCGCTCAACGACGTACGCCAGGGTATTGTCCATGTCATGGGGCCCGAGCAGGGTGCGACCTTGCCCGGCATGACGATTGTCTGTGGCGACTCTCACACCTCAACCCATGGAGCGCTGGGCGCCCTCGCGCACGGCATTGGCACCTCTGAGGTGGAGCACGTGCTGGCGACGGGCTGCCTGATTCAGCGAAAGATGAAGAGTTTTCGCATTACGGTGAACGGCGAACTGGGATTTGGTGTCACTGCCAAGGATTTGGCGTTGGCCATTATCGGAAAAATTGGTACCGCCGGCGGTACGGGTTATGCCCTAGAGTTTGATGGCTCAGCGGTGGCAGCGTTGAGCATGGAAGGGCGCATGACCTTGTGCAACATGGCGATTGAGGCAGGTGCTCGTGCGGGTCTAGTGGCTGTAGATCAGGCCACCCTGGATTACGTTAAAGACAAGCCGTTTGCACCTAAGGGTGAGCAGTGGCAGCAGGCCGAGGCTTGGTGGCGCACACTGCACAGCGACCCCGATGCGGTATTTGATCGTGAGTTGACCCTCGAGGGTGCCGCGATTTCCCCGCAGGTGACCTGGGGTACTTCTCCAGAGATGGTAACGGCTATTGATGCCTGTGTACCGACCGCCGATGACATGGCCGATGACACCGCCAAGCGGGGCTTGGATCGTGCCTTGGAATACATGGGCCTAGAGGCGGGCATGGCTATCTCAGACATCGCGCCCAATGTGGTGTTCATCGGCTCCTGCACTAACTCCCGAATCGAGGACATGCGTGCGGCCGCGGCTGTCGTCAAAGGCCGTAAAGTCGCTCCGGGTATCAAGAGGGCGATGGTGGTCCCGGGATCGGGCTTGGTCAAGCAACAGGCTGAATCAGAAGGTTTGCATCAGATCTTTATAGATGCGGGCATGGAGTGGCGTGAGCCCGGCTGTTCGATGTGCCTTGCCATGAATGCCGACCGTTTAGAGCCGGGCGATCGCTGTGCCAGCACCAGCAACCGTAATTTCGAGGGGCGGCAGGGCTTCGGAGGGCGCACTCACTTGGTCAGCCCTGCCATGGCGGCGGCAGCAGCCATTACCGGCCGCTTTGTCGATGTGCGTAGCCTAGAGGGAGTGAACTGATGGAAGCCTTCACAGTATTGAAGGGGTTGGTTGCCCCTATGGATCGCGCCAACGTCGATACCGATCTCATTATCCCCAAGCAGTTTTTGAAGTCGATCAAGCGGAGTGGTTTCGGCCCCAATCTGTTTGATGAATTGCGCTATCTTGATCATGGTGAGCCCGATCAGGACAACAGCTTGCGCCCCCAAAACCCCGATTTTCCGCTCAACTTCGACCGCTATCGGGGCGCATCGGTGCTGCTGGCTCGGGAGAATTTTGGTTGTGGCTCAAGTCGGGAGCATGCGCCCTGGGCGCTCGTCGACTTCGGTTTTCGCTGCGTTATTGCCCCGAGTTTTGCCGATATTTTCCGTTCCAACTGCTTTAAGAATGGATTGTTGCCGATCCAGCTTCCGGCCGACGTGGTCGACGGTTTATTTGCAGCGATGTATGCCGAAGAGGGTTATAGCCTAACGGTAGACCTTGAGCAGCAGTTGATAGCGTTGCCCACGGGAGCGCAAATAACGTTTGAGATTGATCCGTTCCGCCGTGATTGCTTGCTGCGAGGCCTCGATGACATTGGCATCACGCTGCAAAGTGAGTCTGCTATTAAGGCCTTTGAAGCGTCACATCGAGAGCGTTTCCCCTGGGTCTTCGAAACTTTGGATGTATCATGACCCAATCGATTCTATTACTACCCGGTGACGGGATTGGCCCTGAAGTGGTTGCACAGGCGGAGCGTGTTTTGCGCGTTGTCGCAGAGCGCTTCCATTTGGATCTGGATTTCCAGAGTGGCGATCTAGGAGGTATTGCCATTGATCGTCAAGGCGCTGCCTATCCCGAATCAACGCGAGCCTTGGCAAAAGCGGCTGACGCCATATTGTTGGGTGCTGTGGGTGGTCCAAAGTGGGATCAGCTACCGGCAGCTGAGCGACCCGAGCGGGGCTTATTAGCCATCCGGGCTGATCTCGATCTGTTTGCCAATCTACGTCCTGCTATTTTGTATCCGCAGCTAGCAGGAGCCTCGAGTCTGAAGGCAGAGCTGGTTGCGGGATTGGACATTCTTATTGTTCGAGAGTTAACCGGCGGCATTTACTTTGGAGAACCTCGGGGAATTCGCACGTTGGATTCGGGTGAACGTGAGGGTTTTAATACTTATGTCTACCGCGAAAGCGAAATCGAGCGTATTGCGCGCTTGGCCTTTGAATTGGCTGAAAAGCGTGATGGTCGGGTGACCTCAGTCGATAAAGCGAACGTGCTTGAAGTGACCCAACTGTGGCGGGAAAAAGTGAGCCAGATTGCTGACGATTACCCAAACGTGGCGCTTGACCATATTTACGTCGATAACGCCGCCATGCAATTGGTTCGCGCGCCCAAGCAATTTGACGTGCTGGTGACGGGCAATATTTTTGGTGACATTTTGTCAGACACTGCGGCGATGCTAACTGGCTCCATTGGCATGTTGCCCTCAGCGTCGTTGAATGCCCAGTCGAAGGGTATGTACGAGCCCGTGCATGGCTCAGCCCCCGATATTGCCGGGCAGGATTTAGCCAATCCTCTGGCCACTATATTGTCGGCGGCTATGATGTTGCGCTATTCGCTTGACGCGGAGCCTGCCGCTGATGCTGTCGAGCAGGCAGTGTCTGCGGTCTTGGATCAGGGATTGCGGACGGGCGACATAGCCGAGCAAGGTGTGATCCCTATTGGTACAACCGCGATGGGTGATGCGGTTATCGCCTGCTTGAATTAATTGAATACAGAGTAAAAACGCTATGAGTGAAGGTGTAAACGTTGCTGTGGTGGGTGCTACCGGTGCCGTTGGCGAGGCCATGATTGAAATTCTCGAGCAGCGCGATTTTCCTGTAAAACAACTGTTTGCCCTGGCTTCGGCTCGCTCGGCGGGGAAAACAATTAGGTTTCGTGGTAAGTCGGTGAGCGTGACTGACTTGGCAGAATTCGATTTCTCGCAGGCGCAGATTGGCCTCTTTTCTGCCGGTGGTTCAATCTCGGAAGAGTATGCCCCCAAAGCGGCCGCGGCTGGCTGTGTGGTTGTAGATAACACCTCGCATTTCCGCCGCGATGAGAACATCCCCCTGGTGGTTCCTGAGGTCAATCCCCATGCCATAGCCCAATATACCCAGCGCGGCATTATTGCCAACCCAAATTGCTCAACCATTGGCATGCTGGTGGCGTTGAAACCCATCCGCGATGCGGTCGGGATTGAGCGGATAAATGTCGCAACCTACCAGGCTGTGAGTGGCACCGGTAAAGAGGCCATTGAGGAGTTAGCGACTCAGACTGCAAAACTTTTAAACGGTCAGCCCATCACCCCCGAGGTATATCCCAAGCAGATAGCCTTTAATGCACTGCCGCACATCGATACCTTTCAGGATAACGGTTACACCCGCGAAGAAATGAAAATGGTCTGGGAAACCCAGAAAATCTTTGAGGATGACAGCATCCAGGTTAACCCAACCTGTGTCCGGATCCCGGTTTTCTTCGGGCACTCTGAAGCAGTTCACATCGAAACCCGCGATAAAATTTCAGCCGAGCAGGCCCGGGTCCTGTTGCAAAACGCTCCCGGTGTTGTGGTGGTTGATGAACGCCAGGACGGAGGTTATCCCACCCCGGTTTCCGATTCCGCGGGCAAAGACCCGGTCTTTGTGGGACGTATTCGGGAGGATATCTCGCACCCCCGCGGATTGAACTTGTGGGTCGTGTCTGACAACGTTCGCAAGGGCGCCGCACTCAATAGCATTCAAATCGCAGAGCTTCTGTTGTCAGAATACCTGTAATTTTGCCCACCACGGCGTGGGTTACCCCGGCGCGCTATTAATGGTACAACACGCTCTTGAGCGTTTAGTATTTGAACTTTTGCGCGAGCTATACTCACCAACAGCTTGTTAAGTGGGGAATTAATGGCACTGTACAGTCGGGCAGCACTGCTGATGGCAACCTTTGGGTTACTGTCGCCGACCGCCTTAGGTCTTGGCCTAGGCGAGGTCAATGTGCAGTCTTACTTAAATGAGCCACTGCGCGCCGAAGTCGCTTTGCTCGACGTTCAGCGCACTAACTCCGACGATATCCGTGTACGACTCGCCAACCAAGAAGAGTTCGACCGCATGGGGTCGGAGCGCAACTACTTTTTATTGGGTATTCAGTTCGACGTCCGAATTGAAAACGGTATTGGCAAGGTGCTGCTCTCTACAGAACAGCCGCTGCTAGAGCCCTACCTCGATTTGGTAATAGAGGCTCGCTGGCCGACGGGACGCTTACTGCGCGAGTACACCTTGCTCATCGATTTGCCTCCAGCGATTAAGCCCACGCCGGTTCAAGTCAGTAGCAAAGCGTCGGCGGCAGTGGCCGCTGAGCCTGAGCCAATGACAGTAACTTCGCCTGCTTCAGTGAATTCGACTCCGCCCCTGCGGGTAGCCACGCGACAATATGACAGTGATACCGAGCCTAAGCCTGAGGCCGGCGGACGTTATTTAGTAACCAAGGAAGATACGCTGTGGCGTATCGCTGCCGCCGCTCGACCTGAGGGTGCGACCGTTGAGGAGACCATGTTTGCCATTCTTGAGATGAATGGTGACGCCTTTAATGGCCGTAACATTAATGGCCTCCGAGCCGGCTATGTACTTGAGTTACCCACGAGTCGGGAAATTATGCTGTCGGTGGGGGAAGCGATTCAGGCCGTGCGCCGACACAATGATGATTGGGAAGCAGGCGTCGCTTACACGCCGGCGGTCCGCGTGGTCGCTGATGACGAACTGCCCGAGGAGGCCGTATCGGCTGCAGTGGCAGGTGATGACGAAGAAAGGGCTGTCGCAGCTGAGTCACAGAGCCTGGGTGCAGCAGGAGATGCTGACGGAGATGATGAGTTTGAGACCGTAGGCCTTGATGATTCGCCCGTTGTCGACCAACGTGCCGAGCAGCTAGACGCTATTCGGTCGCGTGTTGACGTGTTGGCGGATCAGGTTGTGGAGCTTGAAAGCACTCTGGACATGAAAGACCGGGAGATCGCGGCTCTACAAAGTCGTTTGCAGAAACAGGCGGCAGCCGCCAGCGTGCAGTCTGATGCGGCCCAACCTAATAGTTCGCTCATTTACTGGGTTTATGGTTTGATCGCGGCCAACCTGTTAACCGCGGCGGCTTTTTTCGCGTACCGTCGCCGGGTTAACGCCCGAGCTAGCGACACGGTAGATTCGGCAAGCGCGCCGTCTGTCGTTGAAGCGCCTCCAAGCGAGTCGGTTGCTGCGGGATCTGACGTTGCGGGCGCCGAGGCTCAAGACTCATCTACCCTGGATGCTTTATCCGAAGCCGATATCTACATAGCCTACGAGCGCCATCAACAAGCGCTCAACGTGCTGCAGCAGGCGCTGAGTCAATCACCGGACAATGCCGCGCTGTGCTTAAAAATGTTGCAGGTGCACCTGTTAATGGAACAGCGGCAATCGGCTGAAGCCATGTTGGTGCAGTTGCGTCGGATTGGCGATGAACAAGGTGTGTCCGAAGCCGAGAAGCTATTGGCGGATAAGCCGCTGCAAAGCTCAGCCCCTGAAGCGGCCCCGGCGGCATTTAATGCCCCTACAGACGATAGAGAAGTGGTCTTTTCGAATGCGTCTATGGGGGCCGAGCTCTCGGCTCCTGAGACCGATGGTAGCGATGAGGCTGGTTCTGCCTGGCAGCCGACGGCCACTGAGATTGGTTCCAGTCCCACCCCGGAAATGTCCTCAGTTGAAGAAACTGCAGCGTTGGCTGAGGACTCGGTGAATGAGATCAGCTGGGAGTCAGACGACGCATCGAATTCATCTGATGCGGATGACGCAGAGGATGCCATGACATTGCCCAATTGGGGCAGTATGGACGAGTCGGTGCAGCCCGCGGTAGAGCGTGCAGAGAGCGGCGATCTTGATAGCGACGACGCACTGCCGGCCCTGGAGTTAGAGCTTGAATTGTCAGAGCTAGAAACCGCGACATCTGACAATGCTGATGAAGATCTTATGTTTGCCAGCGACAGTGATCCTATGGAAACCAAACTCGATTTGGCACGCGCCTATATCGATATGGGCGATGAGGAGGGTGCTCGCCCAGTGTTGCAAGAAGTCGCCGACGGCGGCACGTTACAGCAGCAAGCTGAGGCCCGGCAGCTACTCACTCGTCTTTCCTAGCAAATTATGTTTGACGCCAGTGCTTGGCCGGCAGGTACCCGTGTGGCGCTGGGTATTGAGTACGACGGCTCGGCGTTTCACGGCTGGCAGGCGCAACCCCACCTAGACTGCGCTACGGTGCAGGAAGCCCTAGACAGCGCGCTTTCCCAGATTGCCGCGCTACCTATACGCAGTCATTGCGCGGGTCGGACTGATACTGGCGTGCACGGCCTGGGGCAGGTTGTTCATTTTGAAGACCCTGTCGGACGCAGCGAGAAAGCTTGGGTCTTGGGGACGAATACTGTATTGCCCGCCAGTATTCGGGTCCATTGGGCGCGCTCGGTCCCAGATTCATTTCATGCCCGCCACAGCGCTACGGGGCGCCGCTATCGCTTTGTCATCGCCAACACCACGGTGTACTCGGCGTTATTGGTTGGTCGGGTGACACCTTACAGGCGCCCCTTAGATCATCAAAGCATGCACAGGGCGGCACAGGCCCTAATAGGAGAGCATGACTTTAGTGCTTTTCGTGCGGCCCAGTGCCAGGCTCAGAGCCCCGTGCGTGAGGTTACGGCGTTAACGGTCACTCGAGAGGGTAGCTTTGTCTTTATCGATATCGCTGCCAACGCATTTTTACACCACATGGTGCGTAATATTGCCGGCAGCTTATTGATGGTTGGCGCTGGGTTGCGCCCCGAGGCATGGATTGCTGAGTTATTGGGGGGGCGGGATCGCACGCTAGCCGCGGATACGGCGGCCGGGTCGGGCTTGTACTTAGCGGCAGTGGATTATCCAGATGAATATAGCTTGCCGAGTGCTCCAGAGGGCCCCTTTTTGTTAGCGGGATTCGGTGTTTAAGGCGCAGGTCTGCTAAACTTCACCGCCGTTTCCGATGGCCAGTGAGGACAACCCAATGCGGGTAAAAATATGTGGCATTACCCGCCCTGAGGATGCGCTGGCGGCGGCGGCGGCCGGTGCCGATGCGATCGGATTGGTATTTTGGGAAAAGAGTAAGCGCGCGGTCACCGTGACCCGAGCGCAAGAGATTTGTCGAGTGCTGCCGCCGTTTGTGTCGGCAGTGGGTCTATTTGTTAATCCCGAGGCTGATTGGGTCGACAAGGTAACCTCGCAAGTGCCCCTCGATGTCTTGCAATTCCACGGGGAAGAATCGCCGGCATTTTGTCAGCGTTGGCAGCGTCCCTATATCAAGGCGTTGCCTGTTACCAACGCGGCACAACTGCGCGCCGATATGGCGCGGTACGCGTCGGCGCGAGCGCTGCTGCTAGATGCGGTGCACGATGGTCAATTTGGTGGTACCGGCGCTACTTTTGATTGGGATCAGGTGCCAGCGGATCTCGCGGGGAAGGTGGTTTTGGCGGGTGGCTTGCATGCTGACAATGTGGCCGATGGTATTCGCGCGGTCAAACCCAGTGCTGTGGACGTCAGTAGCGGCGTCGAAAGTGAACCGGGCGTGAAAGACCCCAGTAAAATACAACGATTTATTCAAGCTGCAAGGGCGGCCTGACAGGAAATAAACTATGACGGTGGACGTTCGCTCTGAGTTATTTGACTCAGTACCTGATCAATTTGGCCGCTTTGGGCAATACGGTGGGAAATTTGTAGCCGAGACATTGATGTCCGCGCTTGAAGAGTTGGAGGCACTCTATCGCCGGCTATCGCAGGATGCTGACTTCCAGCGGGAATTCGACGCAGACCTAGCGCACTATGTGGGCCGACCTTCACCCCTTTATGAGGCTGCGCGTATTTCTGATGAAATCGGCGGCGCTCGAATCTTTCTTAAGCGCGAAGATTTAAACCATACCGGCGCTCACAAGGTCAACAATACGATCGGGCAGGCCCTTTTGGCGAAGCACATGGGTAAAAAGCGGGTTATCGCGGAAACGGGCGCAGGGCAGCACGGTGTAGCCTCGGCTACTGTGGCGGCGCGTCTAGGGCTGGAATGTCAGGTATTTATGGGCGCTGAGGATGTGAAGCGACAGGCACTAAATGTCTATCGCATGAAGTTATTGGGCGCCCAGGTTATTCCTGTTACGTCGGGGTCAAAAACCTTAAAAGACGCCATGAATGAGGCGCTCAGGGATTGGGTTACCCATGTCGATGATACCTTTTACATCATAGGAACCGTTGCGGGTCCGCATCCCTATCCCATGCTGGTGCGCGATTTCCAAAGTGTTATTGGGCGAGAGGCGCGCGAGCAATCCCTGGCGCAGACTGGCCGTTTGCCCGACGCCTTAGTAGCTTGCGTGGGTGGTGGCTCTAACGCTATCGGACTGTTTCATCCGTTCTTGGCCGACGAATCGGTAGCGATGTACGGTGTCGAGGCTGGTGGTCACGGCATTGAAACCGGCGAGCATGCAGCGCCACTCTCTGCCGGTTCTCCCGGTGTGTTGCACGGCAATCGAACCTATTTGATGCAGGACGAAAACGGCCAAATTCAACACACACATTCGGTATCAGCCGGTTTGGATTATCCCGGCGTCGGACCCGAACACGCCTGGCTCAAAGACATTGGTCGGGTCAATTACGTCGCAGCCAACGATGATGAAGCGCTTGCTGCTTTTCATCGGTGGACAAAGACGGAGGGCATAATGCCGGCGCTGGAAACGGCGCACGCCTTGGCCTATGCGGAAAAGTTGGCCGCAGAAATGGCGCCATCTCAGCAGATCATTGTCAATTTATCGGGGCGCGGAGATAAGGATATCCTGACTGTGGCCGCAATTGACGGTATTGAGGTGTAGGAACAGTCGTGAGTCGTTTATCCCAATGTTTTTTTGATCTCAAAGCGCAAGCTAGCAAAGCGGTTGTACCCTACATTATTGCCGGTGATCCCGATCTGGAAAGCTCGCTAGAAATGCTGCACCAGTTGGCTGCCAACGGCGCCAGTATCATTGAGGTGGGTGTGCCTTTTTCCGATCCCATGTCAGAAGGCCCGGTCATTCAAAAAGGACATGAGCGCGCACTTGAGCATGGTGTGTCATTACGCGATGCGTTAGCGCTCGTGACCCGCTTTCGTGAGACCAACGTCGTAACACCGATTATTTTGATGGGCTACGCCAACCCTGTAGAGCGCATGGGTTATGTTGTTTTTGCAGACGCCTGTGCAGAGGCCGGAGTTGACGGTGTGATAACGGTGGATTTGCCTCCCGAAGAGGTGATGGCACTCAATGATGAGCTGAAGCGGGTTTCTGTCGATAACATCTTTCTGATATCGCCGACAACGCCGGCAGAGCGCGTTGCAACCATTGCCGCTGCCGCCAGTGGCTTTATCTATTATGTGGCGGTGAAAGGGGTAACTGGTTCGGGGCAGCTCAACACCGACGAGGTTGCGGCTAATTTGATGCGGATTCGCGCGGTGACTAATTTACCCGTGTCGGTCGGATTCGGTATCAAAGATGCTACATCAGCTAAAGCTGTCGCCGCGCTGGCTGACGGTGTCGTGGTCGGCAGCGCGCTGGTGGATACTGTGGCCAAGCAGCTTGCCAACGGCGCTGATAAGGCTGACGCGCTAGCGGCCGGCATCGATCTCATCGCTGACATTCGAAAAGGTGTGGATTCTTTGGCTATCGGTGCCTAAAGCGCAGCCGTTATACTCAAGGGAGTCGCAATTGGGAAAACGATATGAGCTGGATTGACAAGATTCTGCCCTCAGGTGTCCGCAAGGACGAAGCACCCAAGCGGGCCAATGTCCCCGAAGGTTTGTGGAAGAAATGCGTCAAGTGTGACGCGGTGTTGTACCGTCCCGATCTTGAGCGGAACTATGAGGTTTGCCCTAAGTGCGATCACCATATGCGCATCGGCGCGCGTGAACGCCTCGATATGTTTTTGGATGCCGAGTGCCGTAGCGAAATCTTTGCCGACCTGGAGCCCGTTGACCGCCTGCGATTTAAAGATAAACGGAAATATCGTGATCGTCTGACGGCGGCTCAAAAAAGCACCGGTGAGAAGGATGCGCTGATCGCCTATAAAGGCCTGCTTAAAGGCAGTGAGCTGGTTTCTGTCGCATTTGAATTCAATTTCCATGGCGGCTCCATGGGCTATGCGGTGGGTGAAAAATTCACCCGTGCGGCCACCGTCGCGCTTGAAGAGCGCATCCCACTGGTTTGCTTTTCGGCATCTGGCGGTGCTCGCATGCAGGAAGCACTAATCTCTTTGATGCAAATGGCGAAGACTTCCGCCGTTATTGAACGCATGAAGCTGGCAGGCGTGCCCTACATTTCGGTCATGACTGATCCCATTTACGGCGGTGTCTCGGCATCGTTAGCACTATTGGGCGATATCAACATTGCGGAGCCTGATGCCCGTGCCGGTTTTGCTGGCCCCAACATTATCGAGCAGACCATTCGTCAGAAGCTACCTAAGGGTTTTCAGCGCAGCGAGTTTCTATTGGAGCATGGGGCGATAGATATGATCGTACATCGAACTGAGATTCGCGATGCTATTGCGCGGGTCTTAGCTAAGCTCACAGGCTGTGATGAACCGGAAACCCTACCGGAGGCGTCCTAAGCAAGATTAGCGGCACTTTGGATCTACCGCCAATGACGGATTCCCCGCCAAGCCTGGCTCAGTGGCTAGATCGACTAGAGACCCTTCATCCGTCAGCCATTGATTTAGGTTTGGATCGCGTGCGCGTGGTCGCTGAGTGCTTAGAGCTAGTGCAAGCGCCACCCCCTACCATTACCGTGGCGGGCACTAACGGCAAAGGCAGCTGTGTGGCGGCGTTATCGGCCTTACTTCTTGCCAAGGGCTATTGCGTTGGTTGCTATACCTCACCCCATCTGATGCGCTTCAATGAGCGCATTCAGATTGACGCGCAACCTGTTGAAGATCATGCCGTAGTCGAAGCCTTTGAAGCCATTGAGGCTGCGAGAGGCGATATTACGCTGACCTATTTTGAGTACACCACGTTGGCTGCGTTGTGGCTTTTCCGCCAGAAGCCAGTTGATTGGCAAATACTCGAAGTCGGATTGGGCGGCCGCTTGGATGCGGTCAACATTGTCGACGCCAATGCCTGTGTCATTACCAGCATCGGGCTTGATCATACCGATTGGCTGGGAGACAGCCTTGACCTAATCGCTATTGAAAAAGCGGGGGTAGCTCGCGCTCAAAAACCGGCGATCGTTGCACAAGCTGATGCGCCTCAGGCGCTTTATCAGTCGCTTACAGAGCGAGAGTCGACTGTGTTGGCTAATGGCCACGATTGGTCACTGCAAGATCGGCGACTGAACTGGAACGACAAGGTCGTGCTGGATCTTCCGGAGGTTGCGGGACTGCTGGACACCAATCTAGCCGCTGCTGTTTTGGTATTGGCGAGCTTGGGTATTAATTTCAGTCAGGAGCTCGCCTCAGAAGTTCTAGCCTCTCTATCGGTACCAGGCCGGCAACAGCGTGTGCATTTCAAGGGCAGGGACGTTTGGCTGGACGTGGCACATAACACCGACTCAGCGGCGTTGTTGGCCAAAGCCCTGAATCAGCGCCCTACAGAAGGCAGGTGTTTGGGGCTCTTTGCGGTCATGGCTGATAAGCCGCTCCGTGATATGCTTGGCCTGTTGGAATCCGAGATAGAGGCATGGTATCTGCCAGCGCTGCCTGATTTGCCCCGAGCGGCTTCGCCAGCAAGTGTGGCGGCTGAGCTAGCCAGTCAAACCGTAGCCGTGTTTCCCTCGGTGCAGTCGGCCTGGCAGGCGGTGTTAGAGGCGACGTCCGTGGGCGATAGAATTATCGTGTTTGGATCCTTTGTAACAGTGGGCGCGGTCATGCCGCTACTGCAACACGAGGAGAGTTAAGACCCGCATGGACCCCATCATCAAACAGCGGTTGGTCGGGAGCGTCATATTACTGGCCTTGGGCACGGTATTTTGGCCCATTGTCTTTGTCGAGCCTGAATCTACGGTCACCATGTCATTAGCGCCTATGCCGACGGCACCTATTATTGATCAAAAGCCGTTACCTGCACCTGAGTCGCCTGAGGAGACAGTGATAGCAAAGGTCGCTGCACCCGATCCTGTCGATGAAGAGGCGCAGCTTGAGGCTGACGCAGAGACTGAAGAATCGCAGTCAGAAAGCACCTCTGACGTGGAGCTGCTGCCGGAGAAAGCCCAGTTAGAAACTTTAGCTACTCGGGAGCAAAAGCCAGCTTTCGCATTGCGAGATAGCGCTGGCTTCGCCAATGCCTGGGTGCTGCAAGTCATCGCTACTGGGACCGAGGCACGAGCGGAGCAATTGGTATCAGATCTTGTTGCCAAAGGCTACGAGGCTTATCACCAACGTTTTGACCATGCTGACAAAACCATCTGGAGGGTTCAGATTGGCCCCGCCATAGATCGGGACACATTATTGGCGCTAAAGCCTGAAATTGATGCTGCCCTTAAGGTCAACGCTCGAGTGGTGAAATACCAACAGTGAATTTCGATGACGTTTCAGGTTCGATGACTGGCTGGGCAGCTGGCTTTAATGAGTTTGACTGGGTCGTCGTAGCAGTCGTCTCGATTTCGGTTTTGATTGGTGTTTACCGAGGATTTGGGCGAGAGGTACTGTCAGTTCTGGGGTGGTTTGCAGCCTTCATCGGGGCCAGTCTTTTCGCGCCTACATTGGCCACTTCAATGTCGGGACTGATCGACAATGCCACTCTGAGGTATTTGTTGTCTCGTGGCTTAGTATTCATTGGCGTGTTGGCAATATTTGGCGTCTTGGGCAACGTGGTAGCCAACCAGTTGAAGCAGCCAGGGTTTAACCTAGGTAACCGCTTGCTAGGTGGCGCATTCGGCTTCGTTCGAGGACTGGTAATCATTATGGTAGCAACACTGGTGCTTAAAGCACTGGTGCCGGAATCTGAGCGAGACTTATTGGGTGATTCAGTATTTATGCCATCTATTGATAGCATCAGTTCAAGGCTGGTTGACGCCTTTGGCGACTTGCAGGATATAAAACCGGTCGAGGGGGTTGAAGATAGCCTCCAATCGGCCGATATGATTTAAGCGAGGGAGACCGTTATGTGCGGTTTGGTGGGAATCGTCGGGAATACCGATGTGGCAGCAGACATCTATGATGCCCTGACGATGCTTCAGCACCGAGGACAGGATGCTGCCGGCATCATGACCTGTCAGGGCGGCAAGTTTTTGCAGCGTAAGGGCGAGGGTCTGGTACGCGATGTGTTTCGCACCAGTCACATGGCTTCCTTGCTAGGCAATTTTGGTATTGGTCATGTTCGCTACCCGACTCAGGGCAGCTCCGGGACAGCTTTAGCCCAGCCGTTTTATGTCAATTCGCCCTACGGCATCGCCCTAGCGCACAACGGCAATCTAACCAATGCCGATGCGCTGACGAAGGGGCTATTTCAGAGCGATCTTCGACACTTAAATACAGACTCGGATTCCGAGGTGTTGTTGAACGTATTTGCCCATGAGCTTCAGCGTTTAGGGAAGCTCATCCCTGATGCTGACGATATTTTTGCTGCGGTCCGTGCGCTGCATCGACGCTGCGAGGGCGGATATGCTGCCGTGGCTATGATTGCCGGTCAGGGTGTTGTGGCATTTAGGGACCCCAATGGCATCCGTCCATTGGTTTTAGGTGTGCGAGAGCGTGGCCTAGCGCGATATGAATACATGGTGGCTTCAGAGAGTGTGGCCTTGGACGTATTAGGATTTCGCTTGCTTGGCGATGTTGCGCCTGGCGAAGCCGTTTACATAACTTGCGACGGCAAACTGAAACGTCAGCAATGTGCAGAAGCGCCCAAGCTCACCCCCTGTATTTTTGAGCATGTTTATTTTGCCCGGCCCGACTCGCTGATGGACGGTGTATCGGTTTACAAAACCCGCATGCGGCAGGGTGAACGGCTGGCGCGAAAGATCCTGCGGGAATTTCCGGACCACGATATTGATGTGGTGATTCCGATTCCCGATACCAGTCGTGTCGCGGGGCAGTCATTGGCACACGAATTGGGCGTAAAGTTCCGCGAGGGCTTCATGAAAAATCGCTATATCGGGCGCACATTTATTATGCCCGGTCAGAGCCAGCGCAAAAAATCAGTGCGACAAAAATTGAATCCAGTACCCTTGGAGTTCAGTGGCAAAAACGTTTTGTTGGTTGACGATTCCATTGTACGGGGAACGACTTGCGGCCAGATTATCCACATGGCTAGGGAAGCCGGCGCTGCGAAAGTGTATTTTGCTTCGGCTGCGCCACCTGTTCGCTACCCCAACGTATACGGCATTGATATGCCGGCTGCCAATGAGCTTATTGCTCATGGGCGTTCGGTGGAGGAGATAGCGGCGTTAATTGGTGCTGATTGGCTGGTCTACCAAGATCTCGAAGACTTGTTCGATTGCTCGCGTGAAGGTAACGACGAAATTGACGGTTTCGAATCGTCGGTCTTTGACGGTACCTATCTTGCGGGTACGATTGATGACGCCTATTTGAGCGGTATTGAAGCAGCGCGGGCTGAGGGATCGGCCCTGCGACTGGCCGCCAGTCAAGATGGCGCCATTGTTGGGCTACACAACGACACATAGAGGGAGATTGGGGTCGTGACTAAGGACAAGGGTGACTGGCTAACCCAGGGACGTTTGGAGACGCGTGCGATTCGCGCCGGTATTGAACGCACTCCCGAGGGTGAGCACAGCGAACCAATCTTTACGACGTCGAGTTATATCTTTGACTCCGCTGCGGACGCGGCGGCTCGGTTTACGGGTGAGCGCGAGGGTAATGTTTACTCACGTTATACCAATCCGACGGTCAGAACATTTGAGCACCGTATCGCGTCTATGGAATCGGCTGAGGCTGCGGTGGGCACCGCTTCGGGGATGGCGGCGATTCTGTCGATCTGCCTTACTTGGTTGAAAGCCGGTGACCACGTCATTTGCTCTCGTGATGTGTTTGGTAGCACCGTGGGCTTATTTGAAAAATACATGAGCAAGTTCGGTGTTGAAATTAGCTTCGTGCCTCTCCGTGATACTCAGGCTTGGGCCCAGGCATTCCGGGCGAATACACAGTTATTGTTTTGTGAGAGCCCTTCCAATCCCCTGTGCGAGGTGGCAGATATCCCCGCACTAGCAGCGCTTGCGCGAACACAGGGTGCGCGGTTAGTCGTGGATAATTGCTTCTGCACGCCGGCTTTACAGCTGCCTATTGCCTTAGGTGCTGATGTGGTGATTCACTCTGCTACTAAATATCTTGATGGTCAGGGCCGTGTCTTGGGTGGTGCTGTGGTCGGCTCGTCAGAGGATATGGCCGAAGTTAGAGCGTTTTTGCGTACTTGCGGGCCCGCTATGAGTCCCTTCAATGCTTGGGCGGCGCTCAAGGGCCTCGAGACGCTCTCTCTGCGGATGTCGGCGCACTCGGCCAATGCATTGGCCCTCGCTCAATGGCTTCAAGGGCAATCTGCGGTAAAACGCATTTATTACGCTGGACTTTCAGATCATCCGGGACATGAGCTTGCCAAGGAGCAGCAATGTGCTTTTGGCGGTGTGCTTTCCTTCGAAATTGAGGGTGGGCGAGAAGAGGCTTGGCGGTTCATAGATGCCACTGAACTTATGTCACTGACCGCCAACTTGGGTGATGCCAAAACGACAATCGTACATCCCGCCACCACCACTCATGGGCGGTTGAGTGAGGTTCAGCGAGCAGAAGCCGGTATTGCCGATGGTCTTATTCGGATCGCCGTTGGTCTTGAGCACATCGAAGACATTCAAGCTGATTGCCAGCGGGGTTTCGCGGCCCTTTAGCCGTCCTAACCAATGACGGTATCTAATACTGACCGTATCGATGGGGCTGTCGCCGCCATCGGTGAAATATTGTTGGGCAAAGAACACGAGATTCGCCTCGCGCTTTGTTGCTTGTTGAGCGGTGGTCACTTGTTGCTCGAAGATCTGCCTGGGGTGGGGAAAACGACGTTGGCGCGAGCGTTAGGTGCAGCGTTGGGCCTTGAGCAGGGTAGGGTGCAGTTTACGGCTGATCTTCTGCCTTCTGATATTCTCGGGGTATCGATATTTAATCGCGAGACGGAGACCTTTGTGTTTAAAAAGGGGCCGGTTTTTCATCAGCTTTTGCTAGCCGATGAAATTAATCGTGCAACACCACGCACGCAAAGTGCCTTGCTTGAGGTGATGGCCGAGGCCCAGGTGACAATCGACGGTGTGCGTTATCCGCTGCCCGAGCCATTTTTTGTTGTGGCCACCCAGAATCCGCAGCAACAGTTGGGTACCTATCCGCTACCTGAGTCACAGCTAGATCGATTCTTCATGCGCTTGTCCTTGGGTTACCCTAATGAGATGGCTGAGCGTGACTTATTACTCACCGGTGGCAACGGCATGGCAGGGTCTGAGACGGGGTTTGTAGCCGGCTCTTTGAGTCATGAAGAGTTCCGCAAGATACAAACGGAAATCGCGGACGTTACCGTATCCGATAGTTTGCTTTCCTACCTTCAGCGCTTGGTGGGCTTTACCCGGACGCATCCCGATTATGCGGTGGGTGTATCGCCGCGAGGTGCGCTGTCACTGCTAGCGGCGACGCGAACCTGGGCGTATATGCAGGGTAGAGGCTATGCGTTACCCGATGACATACAGGCGGTACTGGTCAGTGTGTTAGGCCACCGGGTTGTGCCGAGCCTCGATGTTGCCAGTGATGGTGCCGAGTTGGTTGCCCAACTGACAAACCGTGTCGACGTTATCCCCGATTGATCTACTGCATCGATGGCGCCATCAAATGTTGGCGCGGTACGGCCAGTGGCTAAAGCGGCGCTTGCCGGCTGCAGCGTCTGTGGTATTACAGAATCGGCGTTTATTTATTTTTCCTTCCCGCAGCGGTGGTTTGTTTTTGGCAGTACTGGCGTTATTGCTGCTGCTGGCGATTAATTATCAAAGCAACCTGGTCTATGGACTGGCCTTTTGGTTGTTTACCGTATTCATTGTGGCGGTGCATTTCACCCATGCCAATCTGATGGGTCTGCGGGTGAACGCGGGGCCTATCGAACCCGCCTATGTCGGACAGTACGCGCGATGTGGGCTTACTCTGGACTGCACCAGTCGCTACAGGGGACATACCGCTCTTAGGTTTAGTTGGCCAGAGAGCGAGAGCTGGGTTTCGGTTCCCGCTGGGGGCAAGGTTTCACTCGACTTGCAGTGGCGGGTGACTGCGCGCGGCTGGCATCGGCCGTCTCGTATAAAGGTGGAATCTTGGTATCCTCTGGGGTTATTGCGTTGCTGGAGCTTCATAGAACTTGATTGGCAAGGTTTGGCTTGGCCAAAACCTGAGCAACCGCCTATAACGATCCAATTCGCCTCAACAGGCCATGGTGCAATCCAGTACCAGCAAGGCGGTGATGACCTCGCGGGTTTTAAGGACTATCGGGAGGGTGATCCGTTACATCGGGTTAACTGGCGGAGCTATGCTCGTCAGCAACCGCTGCAAATCAAGGAGTTTTCGACGCCGCAATCCAATGATATTTGGCTTAGCTGGAATCAGTTTGAAACAGGTACGCAAGAGCAGCGTTTGTCCTGGTTGTGTTGGCAGGTAATAAGACGCGACGCGTCGGGACAAGCTTATGGGTTGCATCTGCCAAATGTAACTGTTCAACCTAGTACTGGCGATAGGCATCGATGGCAGGTATTACGCGAACTCGCGCTGTTTGGTGAGGTAGGGAAATAGTCATGGCTACCTTTAAGTCGTTGAGCACGCCTGTTCTAGTGGGGCTATTGTCGAGTCTGCTCCTGGCGCTGTCACCGTTGTATGAAGGACTACCCAGCTGGGTCCTGTGCGCAGCGGCCCTGGCAGGCACGGAGTTTGTAAGGATACAGCGCAGGACGAGGACACCTCCTCGGCGTGCCGTTAGAGCGTTGTTAACGCTCATGGCTGTGACGATGGTGTGGTTTCAATACCGGACTTTTGTCGGATTGGAGCCTATGGTGGTCCTGTTAGTCCTCGGGATGTCACTCAAGCTGCTGGAGTGCACAGGCCAACGCGATGCCTACCAGGTAGTGTTTCTAGGCCTGTTTTTAGTGGCGACGGGGTTCTTATTCTCCCAATCCTTACCCATAAGCGTGGTGGGTGTCTTGGCACTGGCGATGTTGATCACCACGCTGATCACTTTGAACCGACGATCAAATCAATGGCTGTGGCAGGACCTTAAATTGGCACTGTTGATGCTATTGCTCGCAGCGCCCTTGATGTTGGTCATGTTCGTTTTTTTCCCCCGTATCGCGCCACTGTGGTCGGTGCCCAACATGAATGCGCAAGCCATCACGGGTATGAGCGACACGCTTGCTCCGGGTTCGGTGGCCAAGTTAGGACGTTCAGCGGAGGTTGCATTTCGTGCGCGATTTGATGGTGACATTCCTCCCGCGGCACAGCGTTACTGGCGCGGCTTGGTACTGAGTGATTTTGACGGAAGGCGTTGGCAGAGCGTTCCCTGGCGTCTATTACCTGAGGAGGAGCGAAGACCGAGAGCAATGAACTATAGCGGCCAGTCTGTGAACTACCGAGTCGTGCAAGAACCCACGAGACAGCGCTGGCTATTCGCATTGCGTTACGCCCAATCGGATTCGGCAGGGGTTTTTGAAACGGTGGATTACCGCTTGGCTGTTGCGGATCCGCTCGAGAGTCAGTTTGCTTACGATGTTCGCTCGCAAACAGTTGCAGATTTTCTCGAGCCACTGAGCACATGGCGCCATAAACTCGAAACCCATCTTCCGGCCATGGCTAACCCGAGAACGCGGCAGTGGGTAAATACATTACAGAATCAATATGCCACGCCCCAGTCTTTAGCTGCAGCGGTGCTCAATTACTTTCGAGAGCAAACTTTTTTTTACACGCTACAACCACCGTTGTTGAACGATAGTGATTTTGTCGATGCGTTTATGTTCGATAGCCGACGTGGATTCTGTGAACACTATGCGTATGCGTTTGCCGTGACCATGCGAATGGCAGGTATTCCTGCACGAGTAGTCGCGGGTTATCAAGGTGGGGAGGTCAATCCGATCAATAACAGTGTGGTGGTGCGGCAATTTGATGCTCATGCCTGGGCTGAAATATGGATAGCCGGCCGAGGTTGGTTGCGTATCGATCCCACTGCAGCCGTGGCACCTGAGCGCATTGAGCTTGGATTGGAGGCAGCTTTGCCTAATGACGAGAGTTTTTTGTTGGACTCACCCTTGTCGGTGTATCGGTTTCGCCACCTCGCGCTGATCAATTGGTTACGTCTTCGATACGACGTGATGGCATACCAGTGGCAGAGTTTTATTGTGGGGTTTGATAATGACCGGCAAATCAATCTACTAGAGCGGTGGCTGGGTAGAGTCAGCGCCGATCGTTATGCAACGGTATTTTTGTTGGCGTGGGCACTCATTTTAGTGCCCCTGGGATTGTTTATGGCGCGATCGCGCAAGGCAAGCAAGCTGTCCCCGGAAGAGCAGGTTTTTCAGAGGCTGTGCCGTAAGCTTGGAGCCCTCGGGCTCGCTCGTAGGCCAGGTGAAACCCCCGCGGCGTTATTGGTTCGTGCTGAAGAGGATCCACGTATACCCGTGGGGTTGCGACAAGCTCTGGTTGAATCGGAGCAGCAGCTCTATAGGAGCAAAGCACAACTGCGGTAATCGAGGTAGACAAGTGCGGAATTAAAAAGCGGGTATGTCGGTTTGACTCCGTCCTAAAATGAGGGCGTGAATGTCGGCGGTACCTTCGTAGGTGTTAACAACCTCGAGGTTCATCATGTGGCGCATAACGGGGTATTCGTCGGAGATGCCATTTCCCCCCAACATATCCCGTGCTTTACGTGCGATGTCTAGGGCTTTGCCGCAGGAGTTGCGCTTGATCAAGCTGATGAGATCGGGTGAGACCTCCCCTGCGGACAACATTTGGCCTGCGCGCAAACACCCCTGTAAACCCAGAGCAATATCGGTTTGCATATCGGCGAGTTTGAGTTGGATCAGTTGGTTAGCTGCCAGCGGTTGTCCAAACTGAGTGCGTTCTAGGGTGTATTGCCTAGCGGTATGCCAGCAGGTTTCAGCAGCACCGAGTGCCCCCCAAGCTATGCCGTAGCGTGCATTATTGAGGCAGCCAAACGGGCCTTTTAATCCCTTTACATTAGGAAGCAGGTTTTCCTCCGGAACAAACACGTCATCCATGACAATCTCACCGGTTATTGATGCTCGCAAAGCGAGTTTGCCCTCGATTTTAGGTGCGCTTAGTCCCGCCATGCCTTTTTCGAGGATGAATCCACGAATAACATCGTCATCGGTTTTAGCCCAGACAACAAAGACATCAGCAATGGGAGAATTGGAGATCCACATTTTAGCGCCGCTGAGACGGTATCCGCCGTCGGCTTTCCGTGCGCGGGTCACCATGCTGCCGGGATCAGAGCCGTGATCGGGCTCGGTCAAGCCAAAACAGCCGATCCATTCACCTGTTGCTAACTTCGGTAGGTATTTTTCTCGTTGAGCGTCATTGCCGTAGGCAAAGATGGGGTACATCACTAGCGACGATTGCACGCTGAGCATTGAGCGATAGCCGGAGTCGACGCGCTCGACCTCACGTGCGACTAGGCCATAGCAGATGTAGTCAACACCCGGGCAGCCATAGCCATCAATGGTCGAGCCAAGTAGGCCGAGCTCACCCATCTCTCGAAAGATTGAAGGGTCTGTCTGCTCATTTCGAAAAGATTCTTTAACCCGAGGTAGAAGGGCGGTTTGGGCATACTGCCTCGCGCTGTCGCGGACCATGCGTTGCTCATTGCTAAGCTGTTGGTCCAGCTCAAAGGGATCCTGCCAATTCAGTTTGCTCCAGCGGGTTTTGGCTACCATGATCTTTCCTATTTCGAAAATATGATGACAGTCTAAAAGGCTTTTGCGCAGATGCCCCTACCCCTTAGGCGTACTGCCAGCGTATCGCCTGACTGCAGCGAGCGCCCCAGTTGGGCGAGAGCAAAGGCGCCCCGATGGCCGGCAACGTACTAATCTAAAATGGCGGGCAGCTCTTTCCCTAGCGCCATTTTTTCTTTCACCATAGTGCCGGTGAGCGCAAAGCCCAACAGTTGGCCATCTGGCGCGCGGAAGGTGGCTTTCAAATCTGGCGCCTCACCCTCTATGTGCCAGTCACCTTCGGCATCACGAGGAACGGCGGCAACATTCACTGGGCAGGCGGGTGTCTTAACGCCTACGGGCATCCCTGGATAGATCACAGCGGTCTCAGTCCCGGTTAGTGTGGCGCCCAATGCGCGCGCGGCTGCGCTTAAGGGCGCTACGTACACCAACACATTGCCCTCGACTTCGGCGCAATCTCCCAGGGTATAAATATTGGGATCGCTGGTTCGTAGGAAACGATCCGCCTTAATACCGCGACCGCAGTCAAGTCCCGATGCTTGCGCTAGCTCGGTACGAGGGCGAACGCCAATGGCAGAGAGCACAATATCGGCATCAATGTGGCCGCCGTTGTTCAGCGTTACTCGATAGCCCTCGCCAAGACGGTTCACTTCTGTTGCCAATGGACCAAAGTGGAACTGCGCGCCCATATTTTCGAGCGCAGATTGCACTGCCCGTCCACAAGCTTCAGGTAGAAGTGTGGGTAGGCACCAACCCATGGGATCAACCGATTCGGTTTGGTAGCCGCCGTTGAGTAAGTCGTTGGTGAATTCACAGCCGATGAGACCCGCTCCAATGATGGCCACCTTCTTCACATTGCGTTCAGTAACCGCGGTTTGAAAACGAGCATAGTCATCTAGGTCATTGACGCTATAGACGTCATCGGCGGCATCCCCGCCCATAGGAGGGCGAATGACCTCAGCGCCCAGCGCCAAAACAAGGTCATCGTAAGTGATTTTCTCGCCAGCTTCTGTGGTGACGCACTTGGCTGCGGCGTCAATGGAGGCCACACGCGTGCGGGTTTTAACGTTAAGCGAGAGCTGCTCAGCAATTTGATCCGCGGATTGAATCGCTAACTTTTCTACTGACAACTGCTTGGTATAACCGGTAGATAGCAAAGGCTTAGAGTAGACCTCGCCACCGTCCGCGGTGATAAGGGTAATGTCAGTATCATCGGAGTGCTTGCGAATTTCCCGCGCCAATCCATAGCCTGCTAAACCAGACCCTACAATGATCACACGGTGGCCGGCATCGGCCGTATGCTCCGCTGCAGCGGGTTGGTCGTTGGCATCAGCCGCGGGCATTTCATCGTCTTCACTGCCGGGCAGTAGTTCGAAATCGGCTTTGCCGACCCCACAGTCGGGGCACAACCAGTCAGCGGGGACATCCTCCCAGCGCGTACCAGGGGGGATGCCATCATCGGGCCAGCCTTCGCGTTCGTCATAAATGAGGCCGCAGACAATACATTCCCAACGCGCCATGGTGATCTCCTAAGGTTATCTGGTTGCCGTTCCGAGTCGTTTGTCGCTGCTAATTGCAACGCAAACGAGGGGATTCCCGAGTGTTCGTGCTGAAGTAGTTCAAGCGGCCGCAAGTATGCATAAAATTCAGGCTAAGATCATCCCGCAATGGGCCTAAACTTAGGCTGAATCAATCTCGACGAAGTGCTTCTTTAATAGCTATAGGGGTGGGGAAATTCATTACCACGATATAGCTTGAGGCCAATAGCGTCAGAATGGTGGTGGCCTGAATCAGCGTGCCGGCAGTTTGGCCAAGCAGCCCCGCTTCCAAGGCAACAACACCGATGAGTAGTGCGAATTCACTGCATTGACCCAGTCGAAATCCTAGGTTCCATGCCAGTGAATGGGATTCGCTGACCCTGCGCAGCAGTGCGTGGTAGATCGCTGGCTTCAGCACCAGCAATGTCACGGCCAAGGTCATGGCGGCGAAGGCGACCTCGGGGAGGGCCTGAAGATCGATTTGCGCCCCAACAGAGAAAAAGAAAACCACCAGAAAAAAGTCCCTGAGTGGCTTAAGACTGACCGCAATGTACTGGGCAATCGGGCTCGTCGCTACCGCGATACCCGCCATAAACGCCCCAATTTCCGCCGACAATCCAATTTTGGCGGCTAACTCGGCAATGCCCAGGCACCAGCCGATGGACAGTAGAAAGATGTATTCGTGAAATCGATCAAAGCGCGTTATCAGTGGTAGCAATACCCAGCGCACCAGAGCCCAGCACAATACGCCCAAGCAGGGCAGCAGTAGCAGTGGTGCTGCGAGCGCCTCGAGGCTGATGCTACCTCCTTCAGCTGACTGCAGAACCACCAGCAGAATAATAGCTAGTACATCCTGAAACAGCAGTAGCGCTACCAATACCTCGCCAAGGTGGCGGTGGTGCAAGACCGTGGTGGGCAGCAGCTTGATGCCAATGATAGTGGAGGAAAACATCAGAGCGGCACCGATTAGCAGTGCGTCGGTATGATGAAAACCAAAGCCCCGAGCAATGCCGTAAGCGATGGCGGTGAAGCTCAGGGAGCTGATGATGGCCACCAGCGAGGAGGCTTTAAGGCTGTCGATGAGCGCTCGGGGCTTCATATCCAAGCCCAGCAAGTACAGCAAGAAGATAATGCCGACGTGGCCGGCGTCGGCTACCAACCGGGTGTCACTGAGGATATTGCTGCCGTGGGGTCCCAGCAAAGCGCCGAGCGCGATATAGGCAATAATGATGGGTTGGCGGGTATAGAGCGCTACTGATGCCATAACGGCAGCGCCCAGAAAGATAGCGGCAAACGTGAATGTTATGCCGCCTTCAATCATGGAGTTACCTCGTGTGCAATGCTACCGGCCGTTTCTCGCGGTCGCTCGGTTGATAGCTGACAGTAATTTCGTACAGGCTTTTGATCGCCGCTTCAATGCCGGTATTTTCCGGTAGGTCGAAGCTATCAAAGCCACAGCGTTGTAAAAATTGTAACTGATCACGAATGATACGTCCTGTGGCGCGTAGCTCGGCGCTGTAGCCAGCCTGACGCAGGGTGCGGGCTATGGAGAACCCTCGACCGTCGGTACTATCACGAAAGTCGATGGCTATTAGATCCAAGGCACAAAGGTGCGGCAGTAGAGCGGTGTAGTTACTATCGCCGTCAAGACAAACGCCGGCGCCCTGATGAGATTGGGCAAGCCAGTCATCGAGCGTTGGTAGATCAGCAGTCTCGAGTCGGCTGTCGTTGGCTGACG
Organism: uncultured Alteromonadaceae bacterium; assembly: GCA_964412695.1. Classification (GTDB taxonomy): domain Bacteria; phylum Pseudomonadota; class Gammaproteobacteria; order Pseudomonadales; family Halieaceae; genus Luminiphilus. The sequence continues at coordinate 59,529 of CAYPPU010000006.1, forward strand.
TGACTGTGGGCGTTTCAAACTGTTGCTGTTGCATAGACCGCTTCCTTGAAGGGTTCAATTCCAATTCGATGGCAGGTGTCAATGAATAGCTCTTCCTCCGAGCGATTCGACACATAGGTGTTTAATATTTTTCCAATAACCTCAGGTATGGCTTCAGCCTTGAATGAGGGGCCCAGAATTTTGCCGATTTGCGCAGCATCGGCCTGTTTGCCGCCGAGAGATACCTGGAAAAATTCTTCGCCTTTCTTGTCGACACCTAAAATGCCAATGTGGCCGATGTGGTGATGACCACAGGCGTTCATGCAGCCCGAGATATTGAGTTCGATCGGGCCCAGATCGTGCAAGTAATCCAGGTCTTCAAAGCGTTCACTGATTGCTGCGGCCACGGGTATGGAGCGCGCGTTAGCCAGGCTGCAGTAGTCACCACCCGGACAGCAAATCAAGTCAGTGAGATAGCCGCCATGCGCCCGAGCTAGACCGGCAGCCTGCAGCGTTTGCCAGACTTGGTACAAGGCAGATTCAGGTATGTCCGCGAGGACCATATTTTGATAATGGCTGTTGCGAACCTCGCCAAAGCTAAACTTTTCCGCTAGGTCAGCCATCACCTCGAGCTGCTCTGCGGTGATATCACCGGGAGCCAGACCATGACTTTTTAAAACGACTGTGACAGCGCGATAGCCAGGTTGTTTGTGGTCGTGGGTATTTCGCTCGAGCCAGCGCTGGTACAGAGGATCTCGCTCGGCACCTTGTTCAGGTGTGGGTTGTTTGATGTACGGCAAGGTGGAGAAGTGCGATCTGGCTTCGTTGAGTTGGTCCTCAGAGAGGGTTAGGTCACCGTCTCTCAACGGTTCCCACTCTCTGTGCACTGCCTCGCGGAATGCCGCTACACCCATGGCGCGTACCAAAATTTTAATGCGCGCTTTGTATTTGTTGTCGCGGCGGCCTAGAAGGTTGTAGACCCGCAGAATGGCCTCTAGGTAACTCAGTAGATGTTCTATGGGCAAGAACTCTTCTATGCACTCGCCAATCACCGGGGTCCGTCCCAAACCGCCACCCACCAGCACCCGCACACCCAGCTTGCCGGCGTCGTTGTGACGGAGCGCCAACCCAACATCGTGCGCATAAATGGCGGCTCGGTCGTGGTCGCTACCGCACACGGCAATTTTAAATTTGCGCGGTAGGTAGGCGAACTCTGGGTGTAAGGTAGACCACTGACGGATGAGTTCGCAGTAGGGGCGGGGGTCTTCTATTTCATCGGGTGCCACACCGGCGAATACGTCAGTCGTGGTGTTGCGGATACAGTTGCCGCTCGTTTGTATGCAGTGCATGTCCACTTCAGCCAGTTCCGCTAGCAGATCGGGGACTTGATCTAGAGCGGGCCAATTGAGTTGGAAGTTTTGACGGGTGCTAACGTGGGCGTAGCCGCGATCGTAGCGGCGTGTAATATCGGCGATCTTGCGCAGTTGAGTAGCGCTAACCAGGCCGTATGGCACGGCAATTCGCAGCATGGGCGCTTGACGCTGAATGTACAGGCCATTTTGCAACCGCAGAGGACGAAAGCTATCCTCGTCCAGCTCCCCGGCCAAGTAACGAGCAACCTGATCTTTGAATTGTGCCACGCGATCCTGCAATAACTGCCGATCAACGTCGTTGTAGGTGTACAATGCCGCCTCGATAAAAACCTTTGATTTTCGGTGCGCTTTATTTCACACTGCGCGCGGTTTTTATATAGCTAGATTAGATTATTTTGGAGGCGCTATATGGCTAAAAGCAATATGACAGACGGGGCAGCAGATACCATGGCAGCAGCCATCTTGTTGACCGTCGCTGTAACTTGGATGTACCTCTGGCTATCCAGCTTACCGGCTTGAGGTAGTGACCTGCGCTTGGGATCTGGCGGGGCGTTTTAGCGTCCCGCTAGAACCAATTGCACTACGGTAAATACCGTGCCGATAAATAGCGCTGTAAATACGATGCCGGCGACGATAAAGGTGCCTGCACGTCCATTTTTGAAATCTCGCTCGCGATTTTCGGCGCTTTGCACGCCCAGTGCGGCCGCCGCCACGCTCTGAAGTAAATCGCGTATACCCACTGAGGGTGCGGGTTGTGGTTTTCGGGTATTCATTTCTAAGTTGGCGGACATTTCCAGTAATCCTGATTCAACGCAGATGCTGCATTGTACTGCCTTGCGGCTAAAAGTCTACTTTTAAATATCTCTTATGCCAGGTTAGGACTTAGCCAGCGTTCCAGTTCGGTTTCGGACATACCCTTGCGTGCCGCCATGTCCTGTAATTGATCGCTACCAATCTTACCCACTGAGAAATACCGCGCCTCGGGGTGTGCGAAATACAGCCCGCTAACCGAGGCGGCAGGCTCCATCGCCATACTCTCGGTAAGTTGAATACCGCAATGCGTCTCTGCCTCCAGCAAGGCGAGTAGTGTGCTCTTCTCAGTGTGATCGGGGCAGGCCGGATAACCCGGGGCGGGTCGAATCCCACGATAGCGTTCCCGTATCAGTTCTTCGTTGCTAAGATTTTCGTCCTGCGCATAACCCCAAAATTCTGTCCTTACCCGGCGATGCAGATGCTCGGCGAGGGCTTCAGCGAGACGGTCAGCTAGCGACTTTAAGAGAATCGCGTTGTAGTCATCATGCGCGGCTTCAAAGGCCGCCACCCGCTCGGCAACACCGTGGCCCGTGGTGACACAGAAGCCGCCCACCCAATCATCGGGACCACCTTTAGGGGCGACAAAATCGGCGAGCGAGAGATTGGGTTCGCCTTCCCGCTTAATCAGCTGTTGTCGCAGTTGGTGCAAAGTGGCTAGTGGCTGATCCTGGTCATCTAGCAATTGGATATCATCTCCACCAGATTGCGAGGCGCGCCAAAAGCCCACGCTGGCCCTCGCCTCGATCCAGTTCTCATCGATGATGCGACGTAACATGGTTTGCGCGTCATTAAACAGGGCCCGAGCCTGCTCGCCTACTATGGCATCGTCGAGGATGGCTGGGTATTTGCCGTGCAGATCCCAGGTGATAAAGAACGGTGTCCAGTCGATGGTTTCTAGTAAATTTTCAATAGGGTAGTGATCAAAGTGACGCAGCCCGGTGAACAGCGGTTTGGGTGGGTGGTATTGAGTCCAGTCTGGATTGAAGCGCTGGGCGACGGCGTCTTTGTAGGCCAAGAGCGCGCTGTGTGACCCCCGGGCCTCTACACGCGTTTTGATTTCATGGTATTCGGCGCGCAGGGACTGACCGAAAGCTTGGGCGTTATCGCCAAGAAGTCGACTGGCCACCGAGACGCTACGCGAGGCATCGGGCACATAAACCACGGTATTGTTTGTGTAGGCAGGGGCAATTTTTACCGCGGTGTGCGCTTTCGAGGTGGTAGCACCACCAATCATGAGTGGTACCGTGAAGCCCAAGCGTTGCATCTCGCTGGCGACATGTGCCATTTCCTCTAGCGAGGGAGTAATCAGGCCGCTTAGGCCGATAATGTCCACGTCTTCTTCTTTTGCTACACGCAGGATCTCATCGCAATGCACCATGACACCGAGGTCAATGATTTCATAGTTGTTGCATTGTAAAACGATGCCTACGATGTTCTTACCGATGTCGTGGACATCACCCTTTACTGTGGCGAGCAAAATTTTGCCATTATTGCCGGCGGCGGCCTGCTTCTCTTCCTCAATGTAGGGCTGCAAGAATGCTACGGCTTGCTTCATGACGCGTGCGGATTTCACCACCTGGGGTAAAAACATTTTGCCCTCGGCGAATAGGTCGCCAACGGTATTCATGCCGGCCATGAGTGGGCCTTCAATCACCTCGATGGGACGATCTGCAGCTTGTCGAGCTTCTTCGGTATCAACCTCAATGAATTCAGTGATGCCTTTAACTAGCGCATATTCCAGCCGCTGAACCACGGGTTGCTCGCGCCAGCTGAGGTCGACTTTGCGCGCGGTGTCGTTCCCGGTTTCTCGATAGCGCTCAGCAAGCTCGAGCAGATTTTCGGTTGCCTCGGCGTGGCGGTTTAGTACCACATCTTCGACAGCATTTCGCAAGTCATCGGGGATGTCGTCATAGAGGGCCAGTTGACCCGCATTGACGATAGCCATATCCAGACCCGCGGCGATGGCGTGATACAAAAACACTGAGTGAATAGCTTCGCGTACCGTATTGTTGCCTCTAAACGAGAACGATACGTTCGACACGCCGCCCGAGACGCGCGCCCCGGGCAGCTCGGTTTTGATGAAGCGCACCGACTCGATGAAGTCGACGGCATAGTTGTTATGCGCTTCAATGCCCGTAGCGATGGCAAAGATGTTGGGGTCGAAAATAATATCTTGTGGGGCGAAGCCGACCTCTTCGACTAAGAGTTGATAACTGCGCTGACAAATCTCTCGGCGGCGCTCCAGATTGTCTGCCTGACCATTCTCATCAAAGGCCATCACGACCACGGCGGCGCCGTAGCGCTGGCACAAGCGTGCCTGTGTTAAAAACTCCTCTTCCCCAGCCTTCAGGCTAATGGAATTAACAATGGCCTTGCCTTGAATGCACTTCAGGCCCGCCTCAATGACCGACCATTTGGAGGAGTCCACCATGAAGGGTACGCGGGCTATTTCCGGTTCTGCCGCCGCCATACGCAGAAACGTAGTCATGGCCTCCTCGGCGTCTAACATGCCTTCGTCCATGTTCACGTCAAGAATTTGCGCGCCGTCTTCGATCTGCAGTCGAGCAACATCCAACGCGGTGGTGTAATCGCCATCTAGGATCAGACGTTTGAAGCGCGCTGAACCAGTGACATTGCAGCGCTCCCCAACATTGATGAAGTTTTTCCCCTCGAACTGAAAGGGTTCTAGGCCACTTAACCAGGTGTCATGGCTTTTTGCAGGCGGTACACGCGGCGTCTTGTCAGCCACGGCTTCCGCAATGGCCTTTATGTGGGCCGGCGTTGTACCACAGCAGCCGCCGGCAATATTGAGGTAACCGCGTGCGGCAAAATCAGCAAATTCGGCGCGCATGTCTTGGGGCGTTTCATCGTATTCACCATAGGCATTGGGTAGGCCGGCGTTCAAATGGGCACTGAAATAGCAGGGCGCACAATCGGCGAGTTCCTCGAGAAACGGTTCGACTTCTTGGAAGCGCCTGCCACAGTTACTGCCCACAATGAGTGGTTGTGCATGGGCGATAGAGTGCCAAAACGCTTCGCCAGTCTGGCCAGACAGAATACGGCCGCTGATGTCCGGGAAAGTCACAGAAAGCATCATCGGCACTCGAATGCCTGTTTGTGCCATAGCATCCTGCGTAGCGGCAATTGCGGCCTTGGCGTTGAGCGTGTCAAAAATGGTTTCTATGGCGATGAGATCGACGCCCCCTTCCAAAAGGGCAACAGTGGCGGCGCAGTAGTCTGCTGTTAGGGTATCGAAATCAATGTTGCGCGCGGCGGGGTCGTTCACGTCTGGGGAAATAGAGGCAGTCCGCGGCGTCGGACCAAGGATGCCGCAAACAAAACGGGGTTTGTCAGGAGTCTGGGCTGTTAGTTCGTCGGCAATTTGCCGAGCAAGGGTGGCACCCGCGGTATTTAACTCCACCGCCAGCGATTCAAGCCCGTAGTCGGCTTGGGCGGTTTTCGTGGCGTTGAAAGTGTTAGTACAGATAATGTCGGCACCGGCCTCCAAGTAAGCGCGGTGAATATCGGCAATGACATCGGGGCGGGTGAGGTTGAGTAGGTCATTGTTGCCTTTGAGCTCACTCCGATGATCAGTGAAGCGATTTCCTCGGAAATCTGCCTCCGTCAGCGCATGCTCCTGGATCATGGTACCCATGGCGCCATCAATGATAACGATACGCTGCTCGAGCGCACGCAACAAAGCACCGGCACCCGGTTTGGTATAGAAGGTTTCTTGGGGCATTACTTGGTCGTCTAAATACTGTCCAGTCATTCTATCAAAATATTTTGATTAATGAACATTCGGCGAATGTGTTAACCTACCGCGACACTCAGGTATTGCGTCGGAGCACGGATTTCCATGATCACCATCACCGAGTCCGCACAGGACTATCTCGCTGAATTATTGGCTAAACAGGAAGATGCACTAGGCGTCCGCGTATTTATCAACGCACCGGGAACACCTAGGGCAGAAACGTGCATTGCTTATTGCCGAGAGGGTGATGTGGAAGAAGGCGATGAGGCGCACGATTTTGGCAAGTTCAAGGCGTGGTTTCAGGGTCGCAGTTTGCCGTTTTTGGAAGATGCATTGGTCGATTACGCGAAGGACAAAATGGGTGGCCAGCTCACGATTAAGGCCCCCAATGCCAAAATGCCGCGGGTGAACGACGACAGTCCGATAGAAGATCGCGTCAACTATGTCCTCTATAACGAGGTAAATCCTTCACTGGCCGCTCACGGTGGCGAGGTTAGTTTGGTTGAGATGACCGAGGACCATTTTGCCATCTTGCGATTCGGTGGTGGCTGCCAGGGCTGCAGTGCCGTCGACATGACATTAAAAGACGGTGTTGAGAAGACGTTGATGGAGCAAATTCCTCAATTGGCCGGAGTGCGTGACTCCACCGACCACTCGGATCGCAGCCAGGCATTTTACTGAGCCTTTTTGCGCCGATTAGGCGACGCGCTGCGTTAATGCCGGGTGCAATTGCTCGGCGAGGGACAGCAGGAGCGTTTCCGTCGTCTCCCAGTCAATACAGCCGTCTGTCACCGACATACCATAGATCAACTGAGACAAATCCTGCGGTATAGACTGATTGCCGGCAACTAAATTACTTTCGAGCATTAGGCCAATAATCGATTGATTTCCCTCGATAATTTGGTTCGCTACGTTTTGCGCTACCGAGGGCTGCAGCTCGGGTTTTTTCTCGGAGTTCGCGTGACTGCAATCCACCATAATGTTGTTAGCCAATGAAGCTTTCTCCAGCGCCTGTTCGCACAGGGAAATTTGGGCGCTGTCGAAGTTGGGACCAGCGCTGCCGCCGCGCAACACAATATGACCATAGCCATTGCCTCGGGTTTCAAATACCGAGACGCTGCCTTCGCTGTTGATCCCTAAAAAGCGGTGTGGGTTAGCGACAGACTTGAGTGCGTTTATGGCTACCTCCAGACCACCGTCGGTGCCATTCTTGAATCCCACAGCGGACGACAAGCCACTGGCCATCTCTCTGTGGGTTTGCGATTCGGTGGTTCGCGCCCCAATGGCAGACCAGCTAATCAAGTCCTGTAGGTACTGGGGGGTAATGGGATCGAGGGCTTCGGTAGCCGTGGGTAATCCCAGCTCTAGGATATCGCGCAGTAGGGTGCGTCCGGTGATGAGCCCACCCTCAATGTCGAAAGAGTCGTCCATGTGCGGGTCATTAATTAAGCCTTTCCAGCCAACAGTGGTACGCGGCTTTTCGAAGTACACCCGCATAACAATATAGAGTGTATTGGAGACGCGATCGCTCAGCGCCTTGAGTCGTCTGGCGTAATCCATGGCGGCCGCTGTGTCATGAATAGAGCAAGGCCCTACCACCACCATAATGCGAGGGTCCTTGCGATCAAGGATCGCTTCAATCGTGGCACGTGACTCAGCGACGCGCTCGATAACCGTCTCGCTGACGCGCACTGTGTCGCGTAAAGCGGCAGGTGTCATCAGAATTTTTTGATCTGCGACATTGACGTTGTGGATTCTTGTATTGGACATGCTACTTTGGCCTAACGGTGAAATAACGCCCCGGTGGGGCAGATAACAGGACAGGAAAATCAATGAGGGCGGGAGTGTACGCATTTCCATCGCTGGCGTCATGGCAGCATTACCAACTATTAGGGGGCGGTTGAGTGTCCCAGTACGTTGATTTAACGCTCTATGAGGATGCCCTGACCGCAGGCGAAGCCATATTGACGCCCGGCTTGCGTCTGGCCCGCCAGATTGAGAGTGCCTATCTGCTGCGAGCATTAGCTCAGCAATCCGTCATTGAACCGCCGCTGGTGATGGCGGTGGATGCATGGCTCGAACGTCAGTGGCTGGAAGCGGTAGAGCGAGGATTATTGCCACAAAAGCGGCTGTTGTCAGGTCTGCAAGAGCAACGTCTGTGGCTGCAGGTCGTCAAGCAGCATCTTCAGCAGCAGGGCACGTTCCAACTATTGCAGCCGAAAGCCGCGGCAGCTTTGGCAAAGTCGGCGCGGCAACTACTACTGTCTTACGCAGATTCCCCTGAACAGCCGCGGTGGCGTCAGTTTTGGCAGCAACATTCAGACGGCGAGGCCTTCCTGGCTTGGCTGACACTTTTTGAACGTAGGTTGGAGCAGGGCGATTACGTTACTCGCCAAGACGCGTATCGAGCCCTGCTACTGGTCGAGCCTGCGCAACGCCCGAGGGTGCAACTCGCCTTCGGTCAAGAATTGCCTCCCCTAACGAGGCGCGCCCTTGAGCACTGTGCAGTTGTCAATGAGATCTCCCCGATGGTGGACGAGGTTCAGCCTCTGCCAGGTGACCAATATGCGGATCGGTTCGCTGAGCTCCGAGCGGTTGCTGCTTGGGCGGCCCAGCGGCACCGGGCAGGCAGTGGTACTACGGCGGTAGTTTTATTGGATATGCAGCGCGACCGCGTTGATTTTGAATACTTGCTTCGAGAGCAGCTTGACTGTCTCGATACCCGATTCGCCAGCTTGCCGGTCAACTTCTCAACAGGCATGCCTTTGTCAAAAACCCCTCTGTATCGAGATGCCATGCTGGCGCTCCGATTAGAGAATGAACCATTGTCGAGGATGGAGGTGTTGTCGCTGCTTCGCTCTCCCTACGTGGTGAACTGGCCGGAGGGGTCTGCTAACGTACAGAGGGTGCGCATAGCCGACGCTGTGATGAATGCGGGTATCGAGCAGTTTTCCCGTCAACAATTGGCGCATCTCACGCAGCGGATTGCGCCCGATAGTCAGCTTAATGCCATCCTACGAGAGTTGGGGAGTGGAGCTAGGCGCGAGCGGGGGGGTCTGCTTTCCACGCATGCCCAAAAGATCAGTGCGTACTTACGGCTATGGGGCTGGCCTGCGCGAGAGGCGCTGGATTCGCTTGAGTTTCAGCAATTTAACAAGTTTGAGGCTAGCCTCGATTTGTTAATGGGATTCAATGATCTAGAGGGAGCCATCACATTTTCTGAGGCATTGTCACTTTGGGGTGGTTGTCTGGAAGACATGATTTTTCAGCCTCAAACCGAGAACAGTGCGGTTCAGGTTCTGGGGCCGCTAGAAATTATGGGGCTGAGCTTTGATGCCGTGCATATTTGTGGCGCTAACGTGGGAGCTTTCCCAGCACAGCCGCAACACTCACCACTAATGCCCGCCTCACTCGAGCACGCGCTTGACCTCCCCGCGAGGACAACAGCGCAGTGCGCTCTAGAATCCACCCGCCGGTTGCGTCACTGGCAGGCTACACACCGGCAGATCAGTGCCAGTTGTTTCCGAACCGACGATGGCGTTGATTACTTGCCTAGCCCGCTTTTGGCGTTGCAAGGAAACGAAATGCAACCCCACATAAATAGTCAACAATGGCGACCGGTAGTGGCTTTGGAGTCGATAGCTGATATGACAGTGCCGGCCATTACAGGCAGCACCTATGTCGCAGGGGGTGCTGGTGTCTTGCGGGATTTTAGCCAATGCCCTTTCAAAGCGTGGCTGCGACACCGTATTGGTCCAGCCAGTGCGAGTGATGTGGTGTTGGGGCTGTCAGCGCTAGAGCGCGGCAACCTGGTGCATTGGGCTCTTGAGGTCATCTGGTCCCAATTGGGCTCCCAAGCAGAACTGCTAGCCCAGAGTGAGAGTGCCCGCTCCGCCTGCATTGCAGCGGCAGTTGACACGGCCATTCAAACGTTGATTCAGCGCAGCAGTCAGTCAGGATTCTCGGTGTTGGTTCGTGTTGGCGCGCAATGTCTTGAGCTCGAGCGTATAAGGTTGAGCGGCTTGCTCGCCGATTGGTTGGCTTTGGAGCAGCTGCGGGCCGTTCCCTTTACTGTGGTAAGACAGGAACAGTCGGCAACTCTTGAGCTTGAGGGTATAACGCTATCATTGCGTCCAGACCGAGTTGATCAACTATCCGACGGTCAGCGCGTGGTGTTGGATTACAAAACAGGAACCGCGCGTGTTTCGAGTTGTTTAGGAGAGCGCCCGTCCGATCCGCAACTACCGCTGTATAGTTTGCTCGACGTCGAGGTCACTGGCCTGGCTTTTGCCAATCTCAAAGCGGGTGGTTTGGGTTTTTCTGCGCTGGGCGAAGGGCTGGGCTTGAATCCGGGAGGCTCTGATAAGACCTTGAGTAAGCAAGTCGGATTACCGGACATAGTCCAGTGGAGCGATTTACGACATCATTGGTTGACCAATCTCAGACAGCTCGCCAAAGGCTTTGTCGAAGGCGAGGCCCAAATTGATCCTCAGCCCGCTGCTTGCCAATTCTGCGAATACGACAGTGTCTGTCGGCGCGCTGAGTGGCTAGATAACGCTGCGGATGAGGGTGGTGAAGCGCACGATGGTGACGTATTGGGGAGAGATGCGTCATGACATCTGATTCGGCATCACGCCAGTTAGCCCTCGATCCCACGCAAAGCTTCTGTGTTACTGCGCCGGCCGGTTCAGGAAAGACCGAACTGCTCACTCAGCGCATGCTGGCACTGTTGGCACGGGTGGCGCGTCCCGAACAGGTTCTGGCTATTACGTTTACACGAAAAGCCGCTGCTGAGATGCGTGAGCGCTTGGTTATGCGTCTGGATCAGGCGCGCCGTAACACGCCGGTCGATACTGACCACGATCGTTTGACCCGACAGTTGGCGCTGGCGGTGCTTGAACATGGCGACCGTCAAAACTGGCTGCTTGATCCCGAAGATTTAAATTTACGAACCATTGATAGTTTGTGCAGTGAGTTAACTCGGCAGATGCCGGTGCTCAGCGGTATTGGTGGCGCGATCGAAGTAACCGAATTTGCGCAAGAGCTTTACGAGGCGGCTGTGGTGTCGCTCATGCAATGGTTGGATTCGGATTCGTCAACAGGGTTGGCCCTGCGAACGCTGTTGCTGCATTTCGATAACAATTGGGAGCGGGTCTCTGAGTTATTAATTGCACTGTTAAATAGGCGCGGAGATTGGGCCGACCGCCTAGGACAACACGATAGTCCAGATCGGGCCGGTGAAGCGATTAAACAGACTGTCGGGGAGGTCACTTCAGCTGTACTGGCCCGTGCAGAGCGCGAGGTGGGCACCCATATGGGTACGCTTTTACCGTTGGCAAACTATGCTTTTGATAATTTAGGGCTGGGTGTCTGCCGCTTGTCCAACGAGCCCGAATCTCTAGAGAGTTGGAAGAATCTCGCAGGGATATTACTGACCGGAACCAATGGCTGGCGTAAAGCCGGGAGTTACAACGTCAAGGTGGGCTTTCCCGTTGAGGGTAAGTCCCAAAAAGCTGACATCCAAGCGCTCCTGGAAACGCTTCAAAGCGATGCGTTGCGCGAGACACTTGAAGAAATAAAAGCGTTACCTTCTGCCTTTACCGAGCACGATGTCGGTTGGAGGTTGGTATTAACGCTGTCTTCTTTGCTACCGGTATTGCAGGCGGAGCTGTTGTTGGTATTTCAGCGAGAAGCGAAGGTTGACTATACCCATATTGCCTTGGCTGCCGAGATGGCGTTGGGTAATGATGATGAGCCGACTGACTTGGCGTTGCGCTTTGATTACCGTATTGAGCATATATTGGTCGATGAATTTCAGGATACCTCAGATCAGCAATTCCGCTTGCTTCGCCGGTTGACCCGCGGATGGGCAGAGCATAATCAATCAGGTGGTGCGCCCCGAACACTGTTTCTTGTGGGTGATGGCATGCAATCCATCTATGGCTTTCGCTACGCGAATGTCGGTTTGTTTGTTGATGCTCAGGAGCGCGGTATCGGCGACCTAGCCATGGTGCCCATAGCCCTCAAGCGAAACTTCCGCTCCCAGGGTGCTCTGGTGAATTGGGTTAATGCCAGCTTTGCCCGATTGCTGCCGACGAGTAATGACGTGGCTCGCGGGCGTGTAACCCATGTCGAAGCTGAATCCGTGATTCCAGCACAGGCGGGCGCGGCCGTTGAAAGTCATCTCTTTAGGGCGAATCAGGGGCTATCGGAAGCCGAGTTTATTGGCGCTGAAATAGCCAAGCTGAGATCCGTTGAGCCTGGCAGTCGAATCGCGGTGTTGGTTCGTGTTCGACATCATGCCGACAATATCATTTACACATTAAAACGACTCGGCATTCCCTTCGTGGGCCGAAGTTTTGAATTACTCGGCAGTCGGCCGATCATCAGTGACTTATTGGCGCTGTGTCGTTTGATGGCGAATCCCGCAGATAATGTCGCCGCAATGGCACTGATGAGAGCGCCATTTTGTGGGCTTACACTTGCTGACATTCATTTATTGCTAAGTGAAGTAGAGAAGCCCTTCTGCTTGTGGTCCGTCCTTGGTTCCTTACCTTCGGACTCGAAAGTGGCATTACTGTCAGAGGATGCAAAGCCGAGGCTGGAACTACTGGCATCGGCTTTGGCTTGGGCCGAAAACCATCGAGATCGCTTATCGCTGGCTGTTTGGATTGAGCAGATTTGGCTGCGTCTTGGCGGCGATCGAGTCAGTGGTGAGGACGAGCGTCATGATGCCCGTCGATTTTTTTCGCTATTGCGACAATCAGAGCGTGAAGGACGAGGCTTGGATGTCGACTGGCTACAGAGTCGCTTGGCCATGCTCTATGCCGAACATGACAGTTCCGATAATCCGGTGGAGATAATGACAATCCACAAAGCCAAGGGACTCGAGTTTGACTACGTTTTTGTCCCGGGGCTCGGGCACGCGCCGCGGGGTACAGACCGGGCTTTACTTCGCTGGCACACGCCCATTAACGAGGAGGGCGCACAGTTATTGATTGCCGCCGATGACCGTACCGATAAGGGTGCAGCCACGCTGTATCACTACTTGGGTTGGTTGCAGCAGTGTAAAGATCGCGCCGAATTGCGTCGGCTTTTATACGTGGCAGTGACGCGTGCGCGCGAGCGCGTGTGGCTAACCGCCGACAGCGGTAAGGACAATGCATGGCCCGGTGAAAACTCGCTGATGGGAATCTTACGCGATGTGGTTGAGCCCTATACGCAACAACATGAGGCCATACACGGGGTGGATTCCATGCCCATGGACTACCCCTTGTTCCGTCGAGTTGCCATCAATGATGTGGCTGCGAGTGATTCCATCGGCGGGCCCGCGGGTATGTCCTGGTCGGATCAAGATTTGCGCGCTCACAACTGGATGGAGCGTGCTATGGGTACGGCATTGCACCGGGCCTTAGAGTTATTAGCCGAACGTCCGAGTTCATCCCAGTGCCTAGACGAATCCCTAAGAGCTGCCATTACCGCCGAATTGCGTGGTGCTGGGCTGGCTGGTGATGAGTTATTGTCAGCCGAGCAACAAGTGCAAGCCTGGATAACGCTGACATTAGAGGACCCTCAGGGGCAATGGATCTTGCAAGATCACCCGGAGGCGGTAAGCGAGTGGCGCTTGGCTGCGGCAGACCCCGAGCCCGCGATTCACGTTATTGATCGCAGTTTTATCGATGCAGAGACCCAGCATCGTTGGATTATTGATTACAAGACCAGTCAGCCCGCCGTAGATGAAAGGCTAGATGCTTTTTTGGCTCGTGAAGCGTCCCACTATCGGGAGCAACTGCAGCGTTATCGCCGGGTGGTGGAAGCATTTTCACCGCAAGGTCCATTGATAAAAACCGGGCTTTATTTTCCCGCCATACAACGGCTGCATACGGTGGATTGAGTTACACTGAGCGTCATCTGGCGAGTTTTGCCCTACCTCGCTCTGCCCAAATAAGGCTGCTCGCAGTAAGGTCACGCTTTGGATTTGCTGTTGTTATCTCTGGTGGCGTTCTCCACCTCTTTGCTCACTGCCGTTATTGGTTTGGGTGGCGGGGTGTTGCTAATGCTGGTAATGCCCGGATTTATTCCGCTGACAGTCATGCTGCCGGTACATGCATGGGTGCAGTTTGCCTCCAATGTGACGCGTGTGGGCTTTGCACTCGATCAAGTTGGCTGGTCACTTCTGCCGCCGTTGCTGCTAGGCAGTCTGGTGGGAGCAGGTTTGGGGGCAGCGCTAGTTGATGTCATAACATTAGACGCGTGGCCGCTAGTGGCTGGTCTCGTCATTTTAATCGTGACCTGGCTGCCTATTGACCGCTGGCTACCAATTGATCGAGCGGCATTGTTTTTTTTGGGTTTCTATCAGACCGGCTTGGGTATGGTGGCGGGGGCTACCGGACCTTTAGGCGCCGCTATCTTGGCCAAAATTCGTATTGATCGAGACTGGCTGGTGGTCAATACCGGCCTGTACATGACACTCAATCACGGTATCCGAGGTATGGCGTTTGGTCTTATGGGGTTTACGCTGGGTGCTTGGTGGCTATGGGTGGTCGCGATGAGTGTTGCCACATTGTTAGGGTCCTGGGTTGGCACTCGGCTCAGATCTCGAGTGCCTCAGCGTAATTTCGTCGGATTATTTCGCTGGGTGGTTACCTTGCTGGCATTGCGACTCATGTGGATGGCAGGCTCTGAGAGGGTGCTCGCGTGAACGGGACCACTGAGCTCGTATTAAGCGAGCGCCGCCGCGGTTTTGCGCTGGCGTTCCTGGCCAATTTGGTTTGGGGTACAGCTGCCATTTATTGGATGCAAACACAGCCTGTGAGTCCAGTGGATGTGTTGGCTCACCGCAGCATCTGGACCCTGCCCGCCGTTTTTCTGGTGCTCTGGTTTACCCGGCGAACAGGGACGATTTGGCGTTTGCTGATTGATTGGTCGGTAATGCGGGTGATGGCCGTGGCAGCCTTTCTGATTTCAATCAATTGGGGTGTATTCCTGTATGCGGTCACGTCGGGACGCGCCGCGGATGCCAGCCTGGGGTATTTTCTGTTGCCGCTGCTCAGTGTTTTTTTGGGCGCTGTTTTTTTCGGCGAACGACCGAGCCCGGCTCAGAAGATAGCGGTTGTTTTTGCGCTCGCGGCGGTGATCATGCAGGTGGTGGCGCTGGGTGGTTTGCCGTTGGTATCTTTGGGTTTATCACTGTCCTTCGCGCTTTACGGGGTGATTCGAAAGCGCGTGCGTGCCGACGCTATTCAGGGGCTTTTTATTGAGGCGCTGTTCTTAATGCCGTTTGGATTGGTGTGGGCTTTGTTGCACGATGGTGCGGGTCTGGGCCATCACGGATTGCGTGTCGATCTTTTTTTGATGGGGGCGGGCGCTTTTACTGCAGTGCCCCTGTTATCCCATGTTGCCGCGGCGAGAGTGTTACCACTCTCCACTGTTGGGTTGATGTCTTATGTCGGCCCATCTATCCAACTGGTGATTGCGCTTACCTATTTGGGTGAGCAGATTTCCGTATTTACCATGTTAGCCTTTGCTTTAGTGTGGTGCGGGCTGGCCTTAATGGTGCTAGATAACTTGCGCCGCCGGCGTCAATCCTCGAGTAAAGTGAAAAGCTGAGCGAGTCCGAATGAATCTCAACGATTGCTTTAATACCGAACAGTTCCGCAAACTCGCCAAGCGACGACTGCCTGGGCCGATTTTTCATTACATAGACGGTGCGGCAGATGATGAAGTCACCCGCCGCCGCAATACGGCCGCCTACGATGACTGTGACCTCGTGCCCAATGTGCTTGCCGGCGTTGAGTCTATTGATATGTCCACCACGGTAATGGGCAAGAAACTGGACATGCCGTTGTTTCTCTCGCCCACGGCGTTGCAGCGATTATTTCATTACCAAGGAGAGCGAGCCGTGGGCCGTGCAGCTGAGCGCTATGGCACACTTTTTGGAATTTCCTCTTTGGCTACGGTGAGTATTGAAGAGATCGGTGAATCGCTCAACACGCCCAAGATTTTCCAGTTGTACTACCACAAGGACAAGGGGCTCACCTACGGCATGATTGAGCGCTGTAAGGCGGCGGGCTTTGATGCCATTGCGTTGACTGTCGATACCATTGTGGGGGGCAATCGAGAGCGTGATTTGGTGACAGGGTTTACTTCGCCACCCAAGCTGACTTTGGCCAGTTTGTTGAGTTTTGCGACGCATCCTGCGTGGGCGCTTAATTATCTTCTGCGAGAGCCCTTTGAGCTGTCCAACTTAAAAGACCACATTGCCGAGGGCTCTAATGTTTCAGTGACGGTATCCGATTACTTTAGCACCATGCTCGATCAAACCATGGATTGGGATGCAGCGGCTGATGTGCGCAAGCGCTGGGGTGGCGAATTTTGCCTAAAGGGCATTATGTCGGTGGAGGATGCCCGACGAGCGGTAGACATCGGTGCTACCGCGATCATGGTATCCAACCATGGCGGCCGCCAGCTCGACGGTTCCAGAGCCCCGTTCGATCAGCTAGCCGAAATTGTTGACGCTGTGGGTGATAAAATCGACGTGATTTGTGATGGCGGCATCACCCGAGGTACCCATGTGTTAAAGGCCTTATCACTGGGAGCCAAGGCTTGCTCTGGCGGAAGATGGTATCTGTATGCCCTGGCGGCGGCGGGGCAGGCGGGCGTTGAGCGGGCGCTCGAGAATATGCGCACAGAGATAGAACGGGACATGAAACTCATGGGTGCGCGATCAGTGGCCGACCTGGGACGCCATAACCTGCGCTTTAGGTAGACAAGCCCTCGCTGTCAAATGGCCTGCTCAGCTCGAGCAAGGCATGTGGTGAGGTTCAGGCTTCTGACGTCTCGATCGCCACGGCAGGATGGCGCTCAGATAGCGCTAGTGCTGACGCGTGACGCGCAATACTTGTCCGCTATCGGTAACCAGCATGATGGCGCCATCATCAAATACCCTGACATCACGAATGCGCTGATCGAGCTCTTCAAAGAGGCGCTGCTCGGAGACGATCTGGTTGTTTTCAAGCACCAATTTTCTGACGTCGTGGTCAATGAGAGAGCCTAAAAGAAGCTGCCCTTGCCAATCAGGAAACTCATCCCCCTGATAGACCGCTAGCCCTGAGGGACCAATGCTAGGAACCCAGTATTTCAAAGGCTGCTCCATCCCCGGAGCCTCTGTGAACGGGGAAATCACTGCGCCGCTGTAATCGAGTCCGTAGGTGATGGCGGGCCAGCCATAATTCTTACCTAACACGATCGCATTTATCTCGTCGCCGCCCTTGGGACCGTGCTCGTGCATCAGGATTTGACCCGAGGGGAGTACCAGCAAGCCTTGAGGATTTCGGTGACCGTAGCTTAGTACGCGAGGCGCGACCTCAGGGAAGGGGTTGTCTGCGGGCACACTTCCGTCATCATTGATGCGCAACACCTTGCCCAGCTCGCTGCCTAATTGCTGTGCTTTCTCGCGATAGCTAAAGCCTTCGCCGACCCCAACAATGAGGGTGTGGTCAGGCAAGAAGGCTAACTTGCCACCGTAATGGGCCGCTGTGGCTTTGCTGTCAGTAACCGACAGAATCTCTTCCAAGTTTATAAGCGAGTTGCCGGCCAATTGGGCGCGCACAATGTGGGTTCGGTTATTTGTTGGCTCCCCGGCTGCGTAGCTCAGATAGATCCAGCCATTGTCGGCATAGTTTGGATGGAGCACTACGTCTAACAGACCTCCCTGGCTAGCAAAATATACCGCGGGGACGCCGGTAATGTTTTCAATGTCTCCTGAAGCTTTCAGTCGCAATAATCGCCCGGGCTTTTCGGTCACCAGATAATCGCCGTTGTCGAGTTTGGCAATGGACCAAGGTTGATCTAAACCGTCTGCCAGCGGGGTGATCGTGTAGGCCGGCGCGGTTTCACTCCATGCGGTAAGACTGCCGGCGGTGCATGCTAGGGTGATGCTCATGAAGCAAAGTAATCGAGATAGAGTCACCGTTCGTATCCTCGTTGACAATCGTTTATCAAAGGCTGCTACGATGCAGAGCTTAAACCGGATGGAAATCAAATGCGGCATTTTCTGAGTCATAGTGTAATACCCTTTCTAATGGCGGTATTGGCGGCCTACGTAATTGGATCGATTATGGGAACGCAATTTGTCCTGCACTCGGTCGTTGAGATGGGCTTGCCAGTGAGTATTGGACTGAGGGTGGAAACGACTTTTGCCGATTTGGTGGGTACCTTGTCCGTTTTGTTGCCACTGATTGCCATAGCGCTTCTATGCGCGTTCATAGTGGCCGCGTTATTGGGCCGGTTGGCGCCTGCAATACAAAGCGGTCTGTTCGTTTTAGCCGGGTTCGTCGGCGTGGTAGCCCTGTTCCTTATTATGCGCTCGACGCTAGGCCTTGATGGCTACGCACCTGTGCGGACGCCCTTGGGCT
This sequence comes from uncultured Alteromonadaceae bacterium, assembly GCA_964412695.1. Lineage (GTDB taxonomy): Bacteria > Pseudomonadota > Gammaproteobacteria > Pseudomonadales > Halieaceae > Luminiphilus. Next base: position 77,864 of record CAYPPU010000006.1, read on the forward strand.
TGTTTGCCTTGGGTATGGCTGGCGCTTTGGGTGGCTGGGTATTCGCCCGGTCGCGCTAGAGGGATCGCGCCTAGGCAACGAGAGGGTGTAGCGCACCGATAGTCTGCCGGAAAACCAAGTCACGGTCTTAACGGTGTGGCCTTGGCAACATATCAGCATATCGCGACAACACGAATCCCCTGTACCTAAGCCAGCCCTGCGCCAATAGGCAAAGCCTATATTCACGTATGCCTTTGATAAGGGTTTTTTTCAAGTCAGCAAAAGAGTATGGTGGTGTTGCAGTGGAGTGATAGGCGCCACGGCGTGTTCACTCGCGCAATATGATAAAAATAGCCATCGAGAGGGGACGATGATGAAAAAACTACTAATCACGTGTGCCGTGTTGCTGTTAGCGGCTTGTGGTGGCGAAGCGCCACCGGAAAAATCGCCAGTCGCCGAGTCGATTGAGGCGAGCTCGGAGTCTGAGGCTGCGGTTGAAGCCAGTGCGCCGGAGACCGCCATCGTGGAATACGTGTGGCACAAGAAAGGCGAGAACTTTTCTGACGAGGCTTTGGCTGAATTGGCAGCCTATTGGGCCGGCATTATCGATGAGGGTGATATCGATATGAATGCGGCTGTGGTCGTTACGCCGCGATTCGACAGTGATAACTTTGATTTCATTTGGGTCATGCTGTGGCCGTCTCAGGAGGCTCGCGATCAGGGTTGGGCGGTATGGACGGAGAGCTACGAGGCTGGCTGGGCTGAGCGAATTGACGGTATCTTTAGCTACAGTGTGGATTCAGTTTTCCCTTTTGCACCGACACCCGGGCGGGCGCCCTCGGTACCCAATACCGCGGCTGATGGCGTGAGCGAGTACATGTTTTGCACCCTGGCAGAAGGTCGCACGATGGATGACGTCATGGCCTTCGGGGCTGAGCACAATGCCTTTGTCGATCAATGGGAAGCCAGTGAGGGTGCTGGCGGCTATTGGTGGGCCATCCTCACGCCCAACTTTACCGTACCCGAGGAAGGGGCCTTCGATTACGCTTGGTTCAATGGCTGGACCAATGAGGCTGAGCGTCAAGCTGGCTGGGCGGCCTACTCGGAATCTCCCCATGCAGCGATGGTGGCGGAGAACGGAAGCTGTACCGATCCCGCGGTATTTGACGGCCAGGTGATCTATACACGACCCTCGGCTTAGATCAGATACTGTGTGTTGATAAAAACCCCGCTCTGCGGGGTTTTTTGTTGCGAGAAAACGGTCACGCGAGTCTATTGCTGGCAATGGGGTTGTGGCATCTTTGAGGCCTTAAATCTAAAATCTCGCTGTGCTCGCTACGTACGCACAGTAACTAACATAACTGACAACTCAAGAAGGTAGTGAAATGAGCACCCTGCATCTAGTAGACCCCGATACGCAAGAATTTATGCAGGCTTTTGAAGCCTTTGAGTTTGATCGCGATAGCTTGCCAGCGCTTCGCGAGGCACATGCGCAAATGTTTTTGGAGGCGCAGGCGCAAATGGCCAAGCCGGCCAGTGAGGTTGCCGTTGCCAAAGAGACTGTGATGGTGCCACGGGGGGATGGCAGTGATGTGCGCTGCGTGATGTATCGACCCCTGGCTGATGCAACGCCGGCAGCCTACCTACATATTCACGGAGGGGGTTATGTTATCGGCGCGCCGGAGATGATGGAGGCAGCCTTAGTGGCTTTATCTGAGCGTTTACGCATCACGGTATTGTCGGTTGATTACCGTCTAGCTCCCGAACACCCCTTTCCCGCTGGCATGGATGACTGTTATGCGGCGCTTGCCTGGCTCAATCAGGAGTCCTCAATCCTTGGGATTGATCCAAGCCGTATCGCGGTCGGAGGCGAGAGTGCCGGTGGCGGTTTGGCTGCTGCCTTAGCGCAGCATGTATTAGCGCGCGCCGAGTACAGCTTGTGCTTCCAGTTACTGGTCTACCCCATGTTGGATAATTTAACAGGCAGTGACGCTCAGCCGGCTGATGCCACAACGGGCGAATTTGTTTGGACACGCGAGGCTAATCAGAAAGCCTGGGAGTACTATTTGGCGGATACCGGACGGGTTGCACCCGGCGTGCCCGCTGCGGCTGAAAGTTTGGAAGGGCTTCCCACCACCTGGCTGGCCACCGGCGCCTTGGATTTGTTCCGCGAAGAAAACGTGGTGTACGCCCAGCGCCTAATGGCGGCGGGAGTCAGTACGGAATTAATCATATACCCCGGCGCGCCTCACGGCTTCCAACTGGCTATAGAGGCTCCGTTGGCGCGGCGCTTTGACAGAGATTGCACGGAAGCTCTCGCGCGGGGGTTGGGCCTAGCCTAGAACGCGCTAGTCGCCTGAAGACACCCAAGCAATGGCGTTTTTAAGCAAGCGCCGATAGTGGGGATTGTCATAGGCACTGGGGCTGTCGCCGCATTGCAGGTAAACGATACGGCTCTTACCTACGGTCTTGGTCCAGCCAATGAGCTGACTGCCCGGTGGGTGTTCCCAGCCGTCGTTGTTGAACATTTTCCCCTCGACCACCACCTTTGCTGCTGAGTAAAAATTATCGGCTTCAAAGCGGTGGTTGCTGCTCAATAGGGGCTCTACCTCGTCTTCGAATACCTCGTAGAGATAAAGCTCATCGGTAATCTCAAATTGAGCGGGTATCCCCTCTGTGACCGGATGCTCAGCAAGTACCGATACCGTATGCGTGATATCGTGTCGATAACCCGAGTCTAGGCAGGGGCGATCGCGCACCGTATCCGGGACATAGAGAAAGCGCCCGCCAACCGTGTCGCCGTACTCGGGCCAGGCGGGCCAGCCCGCAATGGCGTGGTGCAAAAATACAAATCCATGCCCTCGATCCAACAATTCGCGGAAATGGGTTCTAAAGCTGTCGCCCGGATCGATATAGCGTGGGCAGCCTTCCTCGGAGAAATCCAACCCCGGCATGTCATAACAGACAAAGGCATCGTATTGGGCGGCCTGCTCGGGGGCAAATAGTGCCTTGGCAGCGGGCTGCTCCACCAGAGTCCAATCAACACCCTCCATCTCATCGAAAACGCTGTAAAACGCCTCGCGCTCGTAGGGGTGGCCCTTGGTGATTAACAGGATATCGGTCATTATCGGCACTGGCTGATGTAAAGCCTGCACACTATCGGCTCTGCGCAGGGCTGTCCACGCTATCCTGTTGGCTCCACTGCCACCAGGGTCAAAGAAGCTGGTCTTAGGGCAACGCATAGCAAAGCCATGGAAATCCAATATAGAGATTCGTCACAAACAGAGGTCCGCATGACAGAGCGCGTTCAGATCAATATTGAAAACCACATTGCTCACGTCCGCTTGAGCCGTGCAGACAAAATGAATGCCCTGGATGCGGCTATGTTCGATGGCATTATCGATGCCATCGAACAGCTGCAAGATCCTGGCGACGCGCGCGTGGTGGTGTTGTCGGGTGAGGGACCCTCATTCTGCGCCGGCCTTGATCTTTCCAATTTTCAGGGTGCCGCAGACAAGCCGCAGAGCCTGGCACCTCGCACCTACGGTGATGCCAATCGATTTCAGCAAGTGGGGTGGGGCTGGCGCACTGTCCCTGTGCCGGTGATTGCGGCAGCCCACGGTGTGGTCTTTGGGGGGGGCATGCAAATTTTGGCTGGGGCAGATATCCGAATTTTGCACCCGGAAAGTCGTTGTGCGGTAATGGAGATGCGTTGGGGTTTGGTACCCGATATGGCGGGATACCCCCTGTGGCGGGGCAATGTGCGTGACGATGTATTGCGTCAGTTGGTCTACACCAACGCCGAGTTCTCCGGAGAGCAAGCGCAGGCCTGGGGCTTTGCTACCGAAGTGTCTGCAGATCCGTTAGCCCGCGCCATGGAGTTGGCGGCTGTTATCGCCGATAAGAATCCCGATGCTATTAGGGCTGCTAAACGTCTATCTAATCAACTGATGGATGCATCCGATGCTGAGCTCTTGCTCGCCGAATCGGTTGAGCAAGACAAAATTATCTACCATCCTAATCAAATCGAAGCGGTGTCTGCAGAGTTTGAAAAACGAAGGCCGCAGTTCACGTAATGCGGATGAGTCTTGCCGGTAGGCTGAGGGCTCTTTCACTCGAGCTGAGGGCTCTTCAGCATGAACCGAAGGCAACTTTACAGCAGTTGCTGAAGGCGTTGGTGTCGCAAAGGGCTCTAGACTAAGCGGTCAAACTGCTGGCTCAGTAGGGTGAGCAGTTGTCTTATGGGTTTCGGCCAATGTCGACGGGCTGCTAGCTCTTCGGCCTCAAACACCAGGCGGCAGCTTTGGAATCCCAGCCAGGGCAGGGGCCAGGGTTCCCAGCGGGATACACGAGTATCCAGTGAGCCGTATTTCAGCCAGGGCGGAGTCACTTCGCTGACGCCTAGCCCTGTTAGGTGTTCAGCCAGTGATCTTGCCAGTAAAAAGCTTGCCCCCACACCTTCGCCGGTATAACCGCCGAGCAAGGCAACCCGGTTTTTTTGATCCAGTGTCACCGTGGGATGTCCCGACCGCGGCACAGATAAGCTGCCTTGCCAGCTATGGCTGAACTGGATGCTGCCGAGATCGGGCAGCAATTCCGTAGCGATTTGGCATCGTTGCTTAGTATCACGAGCAGGCGGGCGGTAGCGCTGTTGCGCACGCTGCCGCCAATCTAACGAACCTCGGGCTCCAAATACCAGTCGATCGTCGGCGGTCCGTTGGGCGTAGGTCACCAGTCGACTGAAATCGGACAGCGCCTCTCGATCTTCGAGTCCAATGCGTTGCCAAACCGCTGGCGATAATGGCTCGGTGGCGATGATGCCGCTTGTCACTGGGAGAAAATAACGTGAGATGGGAGGACTCTCCAGAACTGAATAGCCCTCGGTGGCCAACACCACCTGATCGGCGACAATTTCGCCTTCTATTGTTTTTACACGACTGGCTCGCAAATCAATCACCGAGCTATTTTCAAAGATACGTACCCCGCATTGGCTAAGTGCCCGCGTCAAGCCAGCAATTAATTTGCCTGGGTGAATGGTGGCGACATGGGGGGTAAAGATACCCCCTAGAGGTGTCGCTAAGCGGACACGTTGAGATAACGCCCTGACGTCCAACCAGCAGTAGTCGCTGTTGTCGAAGCCCAGTCGGTATTGCGAATTTAAATAGTCTTTGGCCAGTTGGAGCTGCGATGGAAAGCGCGCCGCCGCAAAGATACCGCCGCCGTGATGGAAGTCACAGTCGATATCGGCACTTTCCAGCGCGGCTGCCACATCGGGAACCAAGTGCCGAAGTTGTGTGAGCACAGCCAGCTGTTGCTCAGGAGATGCGGTCGCCATCAGTGTCGGTAACCCTTCAAGGCTGCCCATTAACCAGCCGCCGTTGCGCCCCGACGCACCAAAACCACAGTGTTCGGCTTCCAAAACGCAAATGTTTAGCTCCGGTTTCAGTTGCTGTAGATGCCAAGCGGTCCAGAGCCCACTGAGACCGCCGCCGATAATGGCAATATCGGCGTGTTGGGTTCCTTCGAGGCACTCTAGTGCCACTTGGGATGGTTGGTGCCACAAGCAATTTTCAAGGTCATTGGCCATTACTGACAGGGGCTCCGGAACTGAGAGGGGTGCGCTGCCTTGAACATCACGGGCTGTTGCTGTCTCGTTTTTGTCGATGGCGTTGGCAGCATGCAGCGTCAGTTCTGTCCTTTAGCGCGGGTTTGGGTATTATCCCCCAGACGGTTTGCAATCACGACTAAGGCCAGGGAGGCAGTGGATGACCGATTCAGCGGAGCAAGTCCATCATCGCGTATGCACATTGTGCGAAGCCA
>CAYPPU010000007.1:0-81805 GCA_964412695.1 uncultured Alteromonadaceae bacterium
ATGGCCTCGGCAAATTCCTCAAAGGCATTACCTGAAGTGCGTTGCAGACTGACTTCGACGAATACCACCAAACCCTGGCCAAGCAGTGCGGGATTTAACTGCGCGTGGTAGCCGCGAATATAGCCGGTTTTTTCGAGGCGTTTCACCCGCTCCTTACAAGGTGTGGTGCTCAGACCCACCTGACGCGCCAGCTCAGCGTAGCTGGTTCGACCATCGCGTTGCAGTAGATGCAGCAATTTTTTGTCGATCCGGCTTAGTGGAGTTGGGCCGGGACTGTTGTCGTTTGGCATAAGCGGCGCCTTTTAATAGAAAAATCGGACTTTATGTGGTTTATATAACTATTTTTTAACGAAAAATAAATTAAAACGACTATAAAAAACGACTAAATACAGTGAAAAAGTTAATAGTTCGTTATTAGCATGGGGTAGTCATGGAGAAGGGAAGTAGGTGGGCTTTGGGGCCGCTGGGCTGAGAGGTGAGGCTTCCCCCTGCTAAGGGCGCCAGCGCCAGTGCTAAGGAGACGACGATGATTATTGGCATTCCGAAAGAGATCAAAAACCACGAATACCGGGTGGGGATGACGCCTGCTGGGGTCGCAGAATTAATTCACCACGGCCACGAAGTCTGGGTGCAATCCCAGGCCGGTGCCGGTGTGGGATTTGATGATCAAAGCTATCAGCGCGCGGGTGCCGTTATTGCTGCCGAGGCGTCAACCGTTTTTGAGTGTGCTGACATGATCATCAAAGTGAAAGAGCCTCAGCCCGAAGAGTGTCTTCGACTGCGCCCGGGTCAGCTGCTGTTCACCTATTTACACCTGGCGCCGGATCCTGAGCAGGCGGCGTTGCTGCAACAGTCGGGTGCTACTGCCATAGCCTATGAAACGGTCACCAGTGCTACTGGCGGATTACCCTTGCTCGCGCCCATGAGTGAGGTGGCAGGTCGGATGTCGGTGCAGGCCGGTGCTCACCATTTAGAAAAAGCCCAGGGCGGCAACGGCATGCTGTTAGGGGGTGTGCCCGGTGTTGAACCGGCCAATGTAGTGATATTGGGCGGCGGCGTGGTGGGTACCAATGCCGCGCGTATGGCGGCGGGTATGGGTGCGAAGGTGACCATTCTTGATCGGTCTTTGCCGCGGCTGCATCAGCTTGATGATCTGTTTCAGGGTCGCGTGCAGTGTATTTTTTCTACCCGCGATGCCGTTGAGCACCATGCGCTACAGGCCGATCTAGTTATTGGCGCGGTGCTTGTTGCTGGCGCGTCAGCGCCCAAGCTGATTACGCGTGAGCACGTTCGTGCCATGCGTGATGGCGCCGTGTTGGTGGATGTGGCCATTGATCAGGGAGGGTGTTTTGAAACCTCTCGAGCTACCACGCACCAAGACCCGACTTATGTGGTGGATGGCGTGGTGCATTACTGCGTGGCCAATATGCCAGGCGGTGTCGCACGCACCGCCACCATGGCGCTGACCAACGCTACCTTGCCTTATGCCTTGGCACTGGCAGACGGCGGCATCTCGGCGTTACTCACCGATGAGCATCTAGCGAACGGCTTAAACGTCCATGGTGGACACATAACCCACCCGGCCGTTGCAGAGGCCTTAGGGCAGGTTTTTGTGCCGCCCTCGGCTGCCCTCGCCGCGCTGAAGCTTTCGGCTTAGCAGCAGTACTTCAATGGTCGTCTGCCAACATTGAACCGGGATCGCGTATTCGGGCGGGGTCTGGGCAAGTTGGTTTGCTCCGGCCACACTTTATTGGGCTTATGTAGCCTTACCCAGAGAGCTCAGCGACTGGCTTTGAACTCTCGCCGTCGCGCATGCAGCAGCGGCTCGGTGTAGCCGCTAGGCTGCTCGGTGCCCAAATACACCAAGTCGCAGGCGGCTTGGAAGGCAATGCTGGTGTCGAAGTGGCCTGCCATAGGTAAGTAGATGGGATCGTTGGCATTTTGCTCATCGACAATACCGGCCATTCGCTCGAGCGCTTCTTGCACCTGGGCTTTACTAATGACGCCATGGCGTAACCAGTTTGCCAGATGCTGGCTGGAGATTCGCAGGGTGGCGCGGTCTTCCATCAGGCCGACATTGTCGATATCGGGCACTTTGGAGCAGCCCACGCCCTGATCGATCCAGCGAACCACGTAGCCGAGAATGCCTTGGGCGTTGTTATCGACTTCGCGTTGGATGGCCTCGACCGTCATGCCCTCAGCGCCACCTAATGGCAGTGTCAGTAGATCTTCGACTGTACGGCGCGAGTGTCCTTGAAGCTCGCGCTGGCGCGCGGTGACATCAACATCGTGATAATGCGTTACGTGCAAGGTGGCGGCGGTTGGTGAAGGTACCCACGCGCAGCTGGCGCCAGATTGGGGGTGCCCGACCTTGGTGCTGAGCATATCCGCCATGCGATCGGGCATGGCCCACATGCCCTTACCGATTTGGGCGCGCCCTAACAGACCGCAGGCCAATCCGGTGTCGACGTTCCAGTCCTCGTAGGCTGTTATCCATGTCTCGGCCTTCATGGCGGTCTTGGCCGTCACAGCGCCAGCTTCCATGCTGGTGTGGATCTCATCACCGGTGCGATCCAAGAAGCCGGTGTTAATAAAGACCACCCGCTCCTTCGCGCGGTTAATGCACTCGGCTAAGTTGACCGTGGTGCGCCGCTCCTCGTCCATGATGCCCATTTTGATGGTGTTCTGCGGCAGTCCCAGCGCTTGTTCAACGCGCTCAAATAATGTGACCGCAAAGCTCACTTCATCAGGGCCATGCATTTTAGGTTTCACGATATAGACGCTGCCCTCACGAGAGTTGCGCACCGGGCTGTTGCCCTTGAGATCATGAACTGCGCAGAGCACGGTAAACATGGCATCCATAATGCCTTCGGGAATTTCATAGCCATCAGCCGTCAGGATGGCGTCATTGGTCATGAGGTGACCAACGTTACGCACGAATAACAGGCTGCGCCCAGGCAGAGAAATAGCGCTGCCATCGGCGGCGGTGTATTGGCGATCGGCATTGAGCGTTCGGGTCTGGGTTGATCCGCCTTTGCTAAAGGTGTCGGTCAGATCACCACGCATCAGCCCCAACCAGTTGCGGTAGACCAAGGTTTTGTCTTCAGCGTCGACAGCAGCGACGGAATCTTCACAGTCTTGGATGGTGGTGAGTGCTGATTCGAGGCAGATGTCTTTGATGCCGGCGGCATCGGTGAGGCCAATGTTGTGCTGACGATCAATTTGGATTTCGGCATGCAGGCCGTGGTGTTTGAGCAAGACGGCACTGGGCGCTTCAGGCATGCCGATGTAGCCCACGAAACTGCCCGCGTCTGCCAATAATTGAGTGATGCCGTCCCGGCAGTCGATCTGCAGCGTGCCGTCGACGACGCGATATTGCACCGCGTCTGAGTGGCTGCCCGCCGAGAGTGGAAAGTGCTTATCAAGAAAATGGCGTGCCCACGCGATCACTTTGTCGCCACGCACGGGGTTGTAGCCACCGGCCCGCTCGGCACCGTCGGTTTCGGGAATAACGTCGGTACCGTAAAGCGCGTCGTACAGGCTGCCCCAGCGAGCGTTAGCGGCATTGAGCGCATAACGCGCATTCATGACCGGGACGACCAGCTGGGGTCCAGCAAGCTGAGCCACTTCGGCATCGACGCCCTGGGTGGTGATTTTAAAGGGCTCTGGTGTAGGCAGCAGGTAGCCAATCTCCTCCAGAAATTTGCGGTAGGCCGTGGCATCAAAAGTCTGTTGGGCATGGCGGCGATGCCAGTCATCAATTTGTGCTTGTAAGCCGTCTCGAATCGCTAGCAGCGCGCGGTTGACCGGCGCCAAATCCGCCACAATCTCAGCGAGCGCCCGCCAAAAATCCTCGGGTGTGATACCGGTTCCGGGCGCAATTTCGTTTACCAGTAAATCGTGTAATTGCGCATCGACCTGCAGGCCGGCGCAGTCAATTCGATTGGCCATGGGTGTCCTTCGACAGCAACAACGGGAGACCGCCATTATGCTGCGCCATGCCATAACCACCAGCCAGACAGCCCAATGACCAATATTCATTAACTGAATATTTGAACGCTAGCTATGCACCTGCTAAATGGTGATCCTGACCAGTCCGTGGTATCAGCTTTCCCTGGCGACTTGGGTAATGAGCTGACGGACCCAACGGTGCCCAGGGTTATGCTGCAGCAGTGGGCTCCAGGCCATCTTCAGTTCGAGTGGCGGCACATGGAAGGGAACCTCGCGCACGGTGACGCGGGGATTGTCTCGCTTGAGCCAGGTTGCGCGCGTTGGCAGTGTCACAATCAAGTCGTTTTGCTCGGCCAAGGTCATGGCGGCTTGGTAGTGTCGGGTAAAGACTCGAATGCGGCGCTTCTTTTTCTTCTTGGCCAATGCCAGATCCACCCAGCCCAGGCGCTGGACATCACCGGGGTCCATGCCGACGCCAACCCCCATGCCGGTTTTGCTGACCCAAATATGATCTGCGGCTAGGTAGGCGCTTAGGTCAAAGTTTTCCAAAATGGGGTTTTCGGGACTGAGCAAACACGAAAAGCTATCCGACCACAGTGTGATTTGATGAAACGACTGGGGCATTTGGTCAAAGCGGTTGATCACTAGGTCGATCTTGCCGCGTTCAACGTCATCAAAATTGACGTCGGAGGGAGTCATGATATCCAAGGTCAGTCCCGGAGCTTGTTCACGCAGCTGCTGCAATACATTGGGAAACAGGGTCGATTCTGCATAGTCACTGGCCATTACTCTGAACACTTGCTCGGCGGTGCGAGGATCAAAGTCGGCCGTGGGTTGGACGGCGCGCTCGACACCTGACAAAATCTCGCGCACCAAAGGTTCTAGATCGGTAGCGCGGACTGTCGGGGTCATGCCCTCGGAGGTTCGAACCAACAAGGGGTCATTGAATAGCTCTCGCAGTCGGCGCAAGCCATTGCTCATGGCGGGTTGTGACAGCCCAAGCCGGTTGGCTGCCTGGGTGACATTGCGTTCGCGCAGCAGGGCATCAAGGTACACCAGCAGATTGAGGTCGATTCGATTAAGATCTTTCATACCATTATTTCTTCCGTGTATGGTTTGAAGGCACGGTATAGCGAAAATGAATTCTACAAGGGACTGGCTCCGGTGACACCTAAATCTCGGGCCACGCGTAAGGAGTGAGTAATGTACAAGGCACCCACCGCAGATATGCAGTTTTTGATCGACGAGGTACTCAACGCCGAGGCGCAGGTGGGGGGGTTACCACGTTTTGCTGATCACGGCGTGGGTCCGGATTTGACTACAGCACTATTGGATGAAGCGGCCCGGTTGGGTGAGGATGTATTGTCACCCCTTAGGCGGATAGGGGATATGCAGCCAGCAACTTGCGCCGATGGCGCGGTGACCATCTCGCCCGGCTACGGTGACGCAATCCGACAGATAGGTGCCGGTGGCTGGGTAGGTATCTGTGCTGACGCCGAGGCTGGTGGTCAGGGCTTGCCCGAGATCTACGGGACTGCCGCTTGTGAAATATGGAACGGTGCCGACATGGCCTTCGCATTGGAGCCTTTCTTGAGCTCCGGCGCTGCACTGGCAATTCATGCCCATGCCAGCGACGAACTCAAAGCGATTTATTTGGAAAAAATCAATACCGGCGAGTGGGCTGGCACCATGAACTTAACCGAGTCAGGTGCCGGTTCCGATTTGGGGCCGGTGAAAACCCGCGCCGAGCGCGAGGGTGATCAGTACCGTATTTTTGGTCAGAAAATTTATATCACCTGGGGCGATCACGATGCCACCGAGAACATTGTTCACTTGGTGTTAGCTCGGTTACCCGACGCACCAGCAGGTAGCAAAGGTATCTCGTTATTTTTGGTGCCCAAGTTTTTGGTCAACGGCGACGGCTCGCTGGGTGAGCGTAACGATGTCTATCCCGTGTCAACAGAGCACAAACTGGGTATTCATGCCTCGCCCACATGCGTCATGGCTTATGGCGACAATGGTGGCGCCATTGGTTACTTGGTGGGCGAGGAAAATAATGGCCTTGCGTGCATGTTTACCATGATGAATGAGGCCCGCTTGAAAGTGGGTTTGCAGGCGGTGGGAGCGGCAGAGGGTGCCTATCAGCAAGCCGCGGCCTATGCGCGAGAACGGGTGCAAGCCGGGTGTGCCATCATTGAGCACGCCGATGTTAAGCGTATGCTTCTCACCATGCGCTCATTGGTGGAGTCAATGCGAGCGCTGGCCTACTCTGAAGCTATTACGATGGATTTGGCCCACTACGGGCCTGATGCAGAGCGAGCGCCACAGCAGCGACGCATTGACCTGATGATTCCGGTGATCAAAGGATGGTGTACCGAGATTGGCCTTGAAGTGGCCTCGCTAGGCGTGCAAATCCACGGTGGCATGGGTTACGTGGAAGAAACGGGTGCTGCACAGTTTTTGCGCGATGTGCGCATCACGTCTATTTACGAAGGTACCAACGGCATTCAGGCCGCGGACTTACTGAACCGAAAATTGGGTCGCGATGGCGGTGCCACGATGGAGGCTGTGCAGACTGAGATAGCGGAGGTGGCTGGGGCCTTGACGGTCCATGCCAACACCCAGTTACAGCGCTTGGGCAGCGCGCTCAAGCAGGCCTTGGCTGATCACGTTGCCACCAGTCAGCACTTGCTGGCGGCACTGAGTGAGAACCGTTTTGAGGCCTTGGGCGGATCCTTTGACTACCTTATGCAGACTGGCTATTTGTTCGGTGGCTGGCAGTTGGCGCGCTCAGCACTGGTCGCAGCAACGAAGCTTGAGGCGGGTGAAACGTCGCCCTTTTATGAGCGAAAGCTTGGCACCGCCGCATTTTACGGAGCACGAATTTTGCCTCGCTGCAGCGGGCATGCAGCGACTATTCTCAGTGGCAATCCGGTACTCGGTGAATATCAGTTGGAGTGGTTATGAATAGGCCTTTGTTCACCGCTTTTACGACACCCGATCTGTCGGATGGCTCTGAGCTCGCGCGGGTCTTGCCCTATCAATTTCGCGCTTTCGGTCAGCGTGAGCGGTTCGCCGGCCCTGTCTCAACGATTGGCTGCTATCACGATAACAGTCGTGTGGGAGAGGCTGTAGCTGAGCCTGGAGAAGGTCGGGTATTGTTGGTGGATGGACAAGAATCTTTAGAGCGCTCATTGCTGGGCGATAACCTTGCACGTAAAGCGTCCGAAAACGGCTGGGCGGGGGTGGTGATTATTGGTGGGGTGCGCGATGTTGAAATCATCGACACCTTGGACATTGGGGTTATGGCCTTGGGTGTGATTCCACAGAAAACAGAAAAGCTCGGTCGGGGTGATCGCGACTTGCCTCTGTCACTAAAATCAGTAGTCATCGAGCCGGGGTATTGGCTCTATGCCGATCGCAATGGAGTGCTAGTGTGTCCTGAGGCCCAGCACACGTCCGCATAGGCTTTGGCAGGAATGGTCACAGTGATCGCTCTTCGGAGTACACTCTGACGGTGGCTACGTCTTCCTCAAATAAAAATATTGATAGCGGCTGGTTATCACTAGCTCGAAAAATACCTTCGCCCAATTTCAATGCGCGTCCGAGGGGGGTCGAGGTGGACCTGCTCGTACTGCACAATATCTCCTTGCCGCCTGGCGAATTTCGTGGCGACGATATCATCTCGCTGTTTACCAATTGCCTAGATTGCAGCGCCCACCCTTTCTATGCGGAGTTGCAAGGCTTGGAGGTCTCCGCACACTTTTTGATTCGCCGTGATGGTGAGCTCATCCAGTTTGTCTCAACCTATGACAGAGCTTGGCATGCCGGTGTGTCGGTTTGGTGTGGTCGCGATAACTGTAACGATTTCAGTGTCGGAATCGAGCTGGAGGGTTGTGATGATATGGCCTTCGAAGATGCCCAGTACCAGACTCTTTTATCATTAATAACCGCTCTCCGGGGAATGTATCCCGGCATTTCCCCAGAGCGTATTGTGGGTCACAGCGATATTTCACCGGGACGAAAAACTGATCCCGGTCCGGCCTTCGATTGGGATAGACTGCATGCAAGTCTTTGAATCGCAACAGCGATCTGGGGTTGTTATCGACCCCGATGGGGGGAAGAAACGGTGATTTACCTCACATTCATAGTGGCTACTGGAGCCTACATTTTTTTGGGCCCGGGCGGTCCACTGCACACTGATAATTGGTTGCTTTCCCTGCGCCGGCGGGTAGCGGCCATTGAGCCAGAATCCTGGTTGGTTCAAGTGTTGCTGGTGCTGGTGCCCTCGGCAGCCTTCGCTTTGATCTATGCATTCGCAATCGCAATTGCCGGTGATGTCGCTATCTTGTTGTTGGGTGGTGCGGCCTTGTTTTTCAGTTTCGGTCGGGCCGACTTGCCGGCAATGATGGCGCGTTTTGATGCGCGCTGTAATGTCGATGATTTAGAGGGCGCCACCATGGTCGTGGCGGATGTTACTAGCGCTGATGAAGTCGATGGCGAGCAAGCCTTGGGGCGCAGCGCAGAGCGTGTTTTTTTGCAGGAAGGCGCCCAGCGATGGTTCGCACCGGTTTTGTATTTTTTGCTGTTGGGACCTTTTTTCGCGGTGGCTTACCGACTGCTTTCTTGGTTGGCGCAGGATGCAGAGTCGGACAGTCAGCGCTGGTTGGCCATAGCCGATTGGCTGCCATCTCGATTGCTGGTCATTACCTTCGGCATCGTGGGCAACTTTGAGGCCGTTCGTCCTTGGCTTGTGCAAGCGACGCTGGACAGCGAAGTGAGTGCCGCCGAATTTCTGGTTGAAGGAGCGGAGCGCGTCATGCCCGAGAGCGGAGATGATCCCTTGTCGCGCAGCCAGCGTGCCGCCGCTTTACTGCAGCGCAGCCAATATGTTTGGCTGGCTGTGGCCTCGGTCTTGGCGATTGTGATGTAACACGATCGCTATTGATGGATCTCTACCCACCGTATCGATTTATTTAACGCTACTCTCAAGACTGGACTTTTACCCAGAGTCGAGTCGATATGAGTTCTGCACAGCAAACGCGTTTGCCCTTGAGCACTGTAGGGGGCTGTAAATCTACTTCGGCTAATGCCCTCCGAATCACCATCCTTTTTCACCCGGATCTAGAGCGGATTGGCCAATTTTATTGGGTCGATTTATTCGAGGGGAGCCGGATCGACCTGATTTTGGGTCGCGATTGGCCAGTGTTTAGCGACGGGTTTTCGTTGCAAGAGCGCCACGTCAGTCGCCGAGCCTTGCGCCTTGAAGCTTCGCCCGGCGGACTCGGGAGTATTGGCTCGTCGCTTCGGTTGAGTGCTCAGACAGAGGCGAGTTGCCGGATTGGACCTGCCGAGTCATCGAAGCTGGAGGTGGATGGTGCCGAGTTGAGCCAAGGTGTTGTTGTGCGCCTAGGGCACGGTGTCGTTCTGTTTATCCGCTCTGTGCCCGCTTCAATCATTGATCAGGCTGCTTACTCAAGTCCTCGCGGGGACTCTTCCGCCGACAATCCTATTGTCGCCACCTCGCCAGAAATATTGGCGCTATTGGCGCAGCTTGATCAGGTTGCCATCAGTCATCTGCCGGTGTTGCTGCTCGGCGAATCCGGTGTTGGTAAAGAGCTACTCGCTAGTCGCGTACACCGCCATAGTCAGCGTGCGGATAAGCCGTGGAAAACGCTCAATATGGCGGCTCTACCCGAGCATCTGGCGGCTGCCGAACTTTTTGGCAGTGAGCGTGGTGCTTTCACAGGAGCCGAGAAACGGCTGGGCGTTTTTCGTGAAGTTGACGGCGGTAGTTTGTTTCTCGACGAAATCGGTGATGCACCTGAGTCGGTACAAACTCAGCTTTTGCGGGCTATCGCTACGGGAGAAATCCAAACTCTGGGGGGGGTGCAGTCTCGCGTAGACGTGCGTTTGATCGCAGCCACAGATCAAGCCGTGGAATCGACTGATGGTTTTAGGGGGGCGTTGTTCCATCGTTTAGCCGGTATAGCGTTACGAATTCCCCCGCTGCGAGAACGACGCGAGGATGTTGGTGTTCAGATGCGTCAATTTCTGACTGCAGCGACAGCCAGCGAGCGTGTTTACCCTTTGGATGAGGCACATAAGGATCCGCTAATTGCTGCGCAATGGGGGCGAGTGTTCTTCGATTTTGCCCATAAAGCTTGGTTGGGTAATACACGTGAACTCGAATTTGCCTGTTCACGATTAACATTGGGTGTGGACCGAATGCCACAGCGTTATGCAGCCCCTGTCGCACCAGATAGGTCGTCGCCCGAGGTGTCCAACGATCGAATAGTTGATGTGTATAAATCCTGTGATTTTGAAGTTTCGCGAACAGCCGAGGTATTAAACATCAGTCGAGCAGCGCTCTATCGACGCTTGGAAGAAATTCCTGAGTGTAATTTGGTTAGTGATCTTAGCGATGAAGAAATAGGAGCTGCTCTGTCGGTAAATGATAGCCCTCGCGAGGCAGCACGCGAGCTTGGCGTTTCCTGGCGGGCCTTAAAACCGCGTTTGCGTTGGTTGGCGACCTAGTCCATGGACTTCCTACGTCGGTTTTTCAGTGGTGACTTGATGGATCACCGTTTTGAGAGCTTGGCGTTACTTGGTGAGGGTGGTGAGGGCGCCGTTGAGTTGCTGTGGGACAGTCAGCTGCAGCGCCAGGTGGTCTGTAAGCAACTTCATCAGCCTAAGACTAAGACTTCGGCACCGTGCTCGCAGGATGTCCTCACGGTGGCGCGACGCTTAGCTTCAATAACCTGCCAGGGTGTTCCCAGTGTCTTGCAACTACTGCGTCGAGAGGGACGTGTTTGTTTGCTTATGGACTACACCGAGGGTGTGTCGCTGGCTGATCTACGCGCGCACAACGCTGTGGAGTGGGGCGATGCCGAGATCTTGAGTCTGGCTCTAAGCTTGGCGCGGGCGGTGAGGGAGCTGCACCAAAATGGCGTGGTTCATGCCGATATTTCTCCTGGCAATGTTTTGCTCGATCATAAAGGTGGTATTCGATTAGTCGATTTTGGTCAGGCCACGCTGGTAGGTAAGTGTCTGAGTGGTGCCGTGACCCCTGCATTTTCAGCACCTGAGAGTGTCACGGGTTGTGCAGCCCATCCAGCACAAGACGTCTACAGTATTGGCGCCATACTCCAGTGGTTGCTGGGGCCGCCAAGAGCAAAACCCATACAGTCCCCTGCATTGGGTCTTACTGATAGCCCATCATCCTCATCTCCACTCAATGCAAACCTTCGACGCGACATCGAGGGGATGTTGTCACCCTTGCCCGAGAGTCGGCCGGATTTGGGCGGGTTGATAGCTCAATGGACTGCATGTGACCGTCAAATGTCAGCCTCTGCGGAGAGGCAATGGGTGGCCGATGTAAAGACTCTGGTTGATCAGCGAGAATTTTGGAGCGCGGGTAGTGGCTTAAAGAAGGCCGATGCAGCTGCAGGGCGTGTAACAATCCCCGATGAGGCTTGGAGTGTGGAACGCTTTGATGGCGCGCCCAAAGGTCGCGAGCGGTCGCGATCTCTAGCCCCAACATCGAGGTTCAATCCAGAGGGAGGCCCAGCGCATCTCTGGCGCATTTATAGAGGGGCAGCCTTGGGGTTTGCTTGTTTTTTGCTGCTCACGGTAATGGTGGCGGCCACGCCCGAGGATAACGGGCCCAGATTCACTTTGGGTAGGTTTGAAGTTGCAGCGGTGACCCGATTACCCGTTACGTTGGATCGATCTTGGTTATTGTCACGGCTTATCTATCATGGCGGCAAATTCATTGGGGCCTCGGGCACGCAGGGTGACTCGAAAGCCAGCTTCGAACTCAGTGTTACCTGCATTGGTCAGGTATGTCAGCTCAGTCTGAATCACAGTAGTGACGTTGACGTGGCACATCAGACCTTGGTGCTAGCGGACAGCGAGCTTAAGTTGTGGGACGGCGCACTTAGAGACTTGCTTCGCCTTGCCGCATGGTCTCCAGCCAATGACTAAGCACGGGCGCAGCGGGTCTATCGCGATTTTGAGGCGGATCAGCTGGTAACAGTTGTTCTAATAAAAACCCAAGAATGGCTTCGACTTCGGTAGGACGTTTACGTTGCCAGTCGCGACGCATCGAAGAGCAATTCTTTCCAGTTTGTTCAGCTACATCGCGAATGGTTTTGGCGAGATCTTTCGTTAGCGCGGCATGCCCTGCCCACTGTAGTCTAGCCACGATCTCATTTATGGCTTGATCAAACTCTTCACGTAATGGCGGTTCTAACAACGCGCCATTATTGACGTCATAGAGCGCGGTCATAGGGTTGATGGCACAGTTAATGGCCAGCTTGGTCAGCAGTAGCGCTTTAATATCGGCGCGCCAGCTGGCATTCCAAGGGCCGCGCTCGAGATCTGGCATCCAGGCAGGTATATCTGCTTGGATTTGCAGCCAGCCCAATTGTGTCTCGCCGGTACCGGCCGGCGTCCAGTAGCCACGGGCATTGATACTGCAGCCAGCGGTAGTTGAGCAAACGATGATATTGCGCGTGGCTAGACGGCTGGCTACGGCTTCTTGGTACCCCATACCATTGCCTGCGAGCACCACAGTAGATGCTGGTGTCAGGCGATGCGCGACGCTGGCAACGCCGCTATGGACGTCAAATGCCTTGGTGCTGACCCAGAGAAAGTCGATGGGATCGGAAGCCCCGCAAGGCGATTGGGAAAGCGAAACATGGCTTATTTCACCCTCGTCGTCGAAGCTCAACTCAATGTCGTTATCATCGTGACGACTCAGCGCAGTCACTGCGTGCCCCAGTTGAAGTAAGCGACGGGCAAATAGGCCACCGAGCGCACCCAATCCCAGAATGTGCCAGTGCAGTTTGCTCATGTGTTGATATGTTGCCACAAGGGCTCCCAATCGCTGCTGATCATAGAGCGTAGGCCCATGGCCGCATGCCAATTCCAGTCAATGGCCAAATACAAACGGCGGGCATGGTTCCAGCAGTCGCGGTCCACGCAGGCGTCAAAAATAGCCGTCAAAAAAGTGTCCTCGTCTAGATTCGGCCATTGTAACAAGCAAGCCGCCGCGTCGAAGTAGGCGCTGCCCAATCCGGCGTACTCCCAATCTATGGCCATTGCTCGCAGGTCCTTAGTGCGCACATTACTGGGGTTGAGGTCGTTATGACAAAGAACCTGGGTGTCAGCAGCTAGAGCGTCAGCGGCTGTTCTCAATGGCGGTAATGCTGAGCAGAACAACTGCTCTCCGTCATGGCCAGCATCCAGAGCTACCTTGCGATAACCATCAAGCCTAGAGGCAAGATCTATCGCGGGAGCGGTTGGGCTTAGGGCGTGAATACCTTTTAACAGTGTTGCTAACAGTGATTCGGGCTCCGAATCTTCAAAGGGGGCTAGGTATTCAGTAACCGTGGCGCCGTTGGCCTCATCCACATAGACCAGCTGCGGCGCCAAGCCTGCGGCGGCGGCCGAAATCATAACAGTCAATTCCGTGCGAAATTGAGTGCCTAACCCCTGAGTTTCCAAGGCTTCCCTTACCACATAATCGTGGTGACCTTGACCATCATGGGCGCGTACCTTGTGGGCGCGATGTCGTGTGCCCTCACTGAGGTCTTCAATGATATCGGGTCGTCGGCGGATCGGTGGTTCCACCCGCCAATGCCTATAGCTCTCGAGAATGTCTGGCATGTCAGTGTGGGGCCTAGCTTATGAGATTGGCTTGGGCGAGGATTGCTGTGCGTATAGGCGTCGCCATTGCCAGTAGCCAGCTACGGCTAATACCACGTAGCCGGCATACAAGAGGGCCGTCAGGTCAAGAGTGCGATTGCCATACAGATACACAGATGCAGCATCAATGACGATCCAATACAGCCAATTTTCTAGGACTTTTCTCGCCACTAACCAAGTCGTTATCAATGCGGCAATGGTGGTGCCACTATCGAGATAGGGCATTGCTGCGTCGGTGTGGCGGGCTAATAAAAATCCACAGAGACTGGCGCCGCTGGCAGTAGCGATGATCAGTAATACATGCCGCGTCCAAGGCCAGCGTTGAATACGCAGCCCCAGGTGTCCGTCATCGCTGCGCCATTTACGCCAGCCATAAAGGGCCATACCGATGTAGAAAACCTGTAACGCGGCCTCCATGTAAAGACGGGCTTGAGCAAAGATCCAGATGTAGAGCGCAGCGCTGAGGGCAGCCGCTATCCAGCAGCTGCGATGCTCTCTAATGGCTAGCACCACATAGCTTAATGCCAGTAAGACGGCTACGGTTTCGAGCAGCATGCGTCAGGCCGGTGGGCCCACCTCAAGCGCATGTTCGGGAATGAACTTGGCAACCAACACCTGTCGACCAGCGCGCTCGTAGCTCAGCTTCAAGGCTTTTTGTACCGCTGCGAATACCGCATCCCACTCGCCGGTGATTTGCGTGCTCATGGTATTTGTAACAGCGGATACGGTGTCATCGGCAATTAAATCCTCAATAAATGCGAGCACGTTGGCGTTCACATCGCCTGCCAGCGGATACACACTGAGTTCTGCAGATAGTCGCACGGTTGTCTCCTTTGAAGAGTCTTAGCGTCGGTACTCTAGGGTTAGACCTATCACACGCGGTTCACCGAATTGATAATAGGGCTCCGTAATGTACTCCTTGCGAGGATCGTTTCCAAAGCTGCCAAAGCCTCTGACGAAATAGTCTTCGTCGGACAGATTACGCCCCCATAGGCGCCACAACCAGTCGCCCCCTGACCACTCAACGCTGCCGTTCCAAAGTTGTCGCGATGGCGATCGAGCTTCATGTCGATCGGAAAAGTAGTAGCTATCCATGGCGGTAACTTCCAACCTGGCCGTCACTGACGCCAAGGGTTGCCATACTGCTGCGAGCTGACCCATAAATCCTGGCGCCTGGGGTTGGTCGCGACCACTGAGATCTTGCCCCAGTGCGGTGGTGTAATTATCGAATTCGGCGCTGAGCCAACCAGCAGAGCCTTCAAATGACCAATCTTGAGTTACACGCCAGCGGACCTGCCACTCAATGCCTTGGTTGGTGCCGCGAGCTGCATTGTCGGTGTGGTCAATGAACGCCGTACTACCGTCGCTCCGCGATACGGTAAGGGACTGTTTGGCCTGCTGGTCGCGTCGATCCATGTTGAATAGCGTGACGTCGCTCTGCCATTGACCCTCACGCCCCATCCAGCGCCAGCCCAATTCAGTGCTGATTAAGGATTCTTCTTCGAAGGATCCAAGATTATTGAAGGCGTTTTGCGCATCGCTGGGTAAAGCCTCCAGTGACGCCAAAAGATTGGCGTTAACGCCACCTGCACGAACCCCGCGGCTCACGCTTAGGTAAATGTGATGTTGCGGGTTAGGCTCCCAGGCGACGCCTGCTCGCCCACTCCAGAGGGTGTCATTGAAGCCCTGTGTAACCCCGGCATTGTCGCTGTAATCAGTTTTACGACGTTCAAGTCGCAGCCCGGCGAAGGTTGTGACAGTGGGGCCTAACGCGATATCAATTTGCCCGAAGATAGCGGCGGTATCGGTATCGAGCGCGCTGCTGAAAGGTGTAGGTAAATAGGTGTAGTGGCGCTCCAGGATCTCCTCTTCGTTGCGGAGATAGACGCCCGCTACCCAAGTGGTTTGCTCTCCACCACCTTCGGTACGGAGTTCAAGGCTAACCATGTCACGGTCGCGATCGTATTGATCATAAGAGCTGTATTCCCAGTACGGTCGAATACCAACATAGCTCCAGTCCTCGTCATAGGCATAAACCGAGTCTGTTTGCGCAACACTGAGCTGGGCGCTCCAAAGCCGTGCTCCATTGGCGGTCCAGCGTAAGCTCGCCGCCTGGCTTTCTGTGCGGTCAACACCCGGCTGATCCGATAATGTCTCCCGAGTGTTGTCTAGGGAAAATGCGTCGAAGCCATTATCAATGTCAAAATAGTGCAGATTGAGATCGAGCGTGCCAGCGTCAAAGCGCCCCGATAGCTGAGCACGGGCAGTCAATTCCTTCAGGTCGTTGGTATCATCGCGGTTCAGCCAGCGGTTTTGGATGTGTCCGTTAGAGCGGTATTGCTGAGCAGAAACGCGTCCGAACCAATTACTGCTGAGCACGCCGCCACTTGCGATGCCTAAGCGGGAACCGCCGTCGCTTTCGATGCCAACCATAGCCCTGAGATCCGATTCCTCGCTGGCCCGTCTCGAGCGCATATTAATCAACCCGGCTAGGGCGTTGGCGCCCAGAATTGTGCCCTGCGGTCCCCGGAGTATTTCCACCTGCTCAATATCCCACAGCGTGGCAATGGCTCCCAAGCCGGTGTAATCAATACCGTCCAGTAGGAGTGCCACAGACGCATTGACCGGCTCAACGTACTGGCTGCGCTCACCGATGCCCCGGATCTGAAAAAATCGTCCGCGAGAGGCGCCGCTGGCGCTGTTGATGTTGGGGGCTGCTGAGAGCAAATCCTCAAGGTGCTGAGCCGCACGATCATCGACGAGGGCTTCCGTAAAGACAGTGGCCGAGATTCGATCGCCGTCCGCCTCGCTGAGCGTCGCGTTTACCACAACTTCTTCAAGCTGCTGTCGTGAGTCTTGGGCAGAGATGCCCGCGCTTACACTGATAACAGCGGGGAATAGCAAGGCATTAAAGGCGGAGGACTTGTTCATGTTGACTCCACGCCGGCGGTAGAGTCAGGCCGGGACTCGAGCTGCCCCGCTCACCTGTTCCTACGCCGGCGTTATCCGGTTCAGGTTCAACGGGTCCGTCCGATTAAAGACGTCTCAGGCACAGGCCACCCCGCAGGTTTCGGTGTTAGTATAACGCCCGAGCGCCGCTACCGCCCAGCGGCAAATTGGGGGTTTGTGACCATGAATGATCCGCTGTTAGGTCAGCTGTTTGCCAACAACCGTCAGTGGGCATCGGATTGCTGCCACACGGATCCGGATTACTTTTCGCGCTTGGTCGCACAACAATCTCCAGAATATCTATGGATCGGTTGCTCAGATAGCCGTGTTCCCGCCAATGAAATAGTGGGTTTAGAGCCCGGAGAAATATTTGTTCATCGCAATGTGGCGAATTTGGTCCCTCACACCGATTTCAACTGCCTGAGTGTTGTGCAGTACGCGGTTGACGTTTTAAAAGTCAAACACATCATTGTTGTGGGGCATTATGGTTGCGGTGGCGTGCGTGCGGCTTATGAAAGTTCCGATCATGGCTTGATCGATAATTGGCTTCGCAACATCAAAGACGTTATCCATGAGGCCCGGGATGAGCTCGGCAAGATTGGTGATGATGAGCGTCGCATCGATCGGATTTGTGAGCTCAGTGTTATGCAGCAGGTACAAAATGTTGCCAGCACCACCATTGTCCAAGGTGCCTGGGCGCGAGAGCAGCCCCTAGCCGTCCACGGTTGGATCTATTCTCTGGCTGATGGCCTACTTCACGATTTGGAGTGTACCGTCGACGGCGCTGAACATGTGCGCCCGGATTTCCGTATCGAGCCGAGTCTGGGGTAGTGAGTTTGCGTCACGCTATTGTCACATTTTTGCGGTTTACTTATGTATCGCATGCGGCTTACTGGTCGAGAAATGCTGACAAGTGGATGTATTCGGCCGTGGATGCGCTATTGCATGCGCTTGGTTGTCGCTACGATATTTCTAAGCGAATCGGTGTTTGTGTTCCGTGTCGCCATTGGCGGGGGGGGCTGTCTGCATTTTCTGTACCCTTCGTCGGTCTAGGTAATTTGTGAAATCCCCTGTTGACTCCCTGAACTCATTGCGCGAACTCCAAGGTCGATTGGAAGCGCAAATAGTGCGCTTGGCCGAGCCTGTACAGCTGGGCCGACTTAAAATCGCACTGTTGGGGTTGCTTTCGGTTTGGGCGGTTTTCAGTCTGACGCGAGGTATTTGGGTGTTGTTACCCGCGCCATCGGTCCCCTTGCCTGCGGCGACGGTTATTAACCCCCCCATTATGGTATCGGTGTCTTCGGGCGCGCTTGAAGTCAATATCGACTCAATGCTGAACTTGGGGCTATTTGGTGACGGTATTGAAACGTCAGGATTACCTGAACTTGATGATTCGGCAGCAAGCAATCCGCGGGACGGCATTGAGGCAGGGGCCAGGGAAACCCAACTCAATATCGTGCTGACGGGAATTGTCGCATCTACGGCGGATGGTCTTGGCTCAGCCATGATTGAGCGCTCGGGTGTACAAGAGTTATACGGTGTGGGCGACAGTATCGCCGGTCTCGAGCAGGTAAAGCTCGCCAAAGTGATGGCACAACAGGTGGTCTTGGATAACCGTGGGACCTATGAGTTGCTGAAACTGTTTGATGACAGCGCACAGCCCAGCGTGGTGCAGGCAGCTTCGCAGAGTTCGAATGCAGCTGCCAGTTCCAACCAAGGGCGCAGCTTGAGTCCGAGTGTCGTCACTGAAAAGGAGCCCTCAGATCGACTGATAGCCGGGGCTACGGCGCGACAGGTCGCAGCCTACCGTGACCAACTCTACAGTGATCCACAATCGCTTGCGGCACTGGTGGATGTCACCGCTGTCCGAGAGGGCAATGCGTTGCGGGGCTATCGTATTAGTCCCGGTGCTGACCCCAAGCTCTTTACCAGCTTGGGTTTAAGAGCGGGGGATATCATTACGTCGGTTAATGGCTATGCGCTTAACGAGCCCGCGAATGCCGCTAAGTTGTATCAGATGATGCGTGACGTCACGCAAGCAACGATTGAACTTGAACGCGATGGAGCCAGTCTCTCTGTGGCGGTGGATTTGGACCAATAACGATGTCATTAGCAGCAAAAGTGTTACGAATAATGGGTGAGCTCATGGTGCAGCGGAGACGAACTGATAGGCGTATAGGCCGGCTTCGATGGGTGGGCTTTTTGGCCGTGGTCCTGATGACAACCGTCACGGTATCGCCCAGCCAAGCTCAGGAATACACGGTCAATTTGAAAGACACGGATATTCAAGAATTCATTAAGTTTGTCGCCGATGTGACCGGTAGCACCATCGTGGTAGATCCCGGTGTTAAAGGGAAGGTGAGGGTTATTTCCTCTAAGCCTGTCAGTAAAAATGAACTCTACGATTTGTTTCTATCGATCTTGGATGTGCACGGTTTCACGGCGGTACGCAGCGGCGGCGTCATCCGCGTCATTCAGAATAAAGATGCGCGCTCGGCGCCTGTGGGGGTGACGGACGACTCGGCCCAATCGCTCAATGACGAATACGTCACCCAGGTCATACGACTAGAGAATATTTCTGCGGCGAAGTTGATCCCGGTGTTACGACCCTTGGTGCCCCAGCAGGCGCACATGGCTGCTTATGCGCCCAGTAACGCCATCATCATATCTGATATTCGCAGCAACATTGCCCGCATCGTTAACATCATCGATCGCATGGATAGCTCGGCCGTGCAGTCAACCAAAGTGATTAAGTTGAAGTACGCCGTTGCCGAAGATGTGGTGCAAATGCTGCAGACTCTAGAGAAAAAAATTCGATCTGAGGGTGCAGAGGCGGATGAGGAGGTCACGCTAGTGGCCGACAAACGCACCAATAGTGTCGTGATCACCGCTGACGAACTGAGTGTCGAGCGCATCCGAGACTTGATCGGTTATTTAGATACCCCGCTTGAGCAAAGCGGCAATGTGCGCGTGATTTATCTCGAATACGCCAATGCGACTGAAGTAGCCGAGGTATTGACGCGCGTGATGCAAAACATATCTCGCCTTGAGGGCGAAGGCGCGCGGAAGTCCTCGGCTAGCAGCACTTCAACCATTGAAGCCGACGAGGGTACTAACGCGCTGATTATTACGGCTGACACCGATGAAATGGCGGCTTTGGAGGCTGTTATTGCTCGACTCGATATTCGTCGTGCTCAGGTGTTAGTGGAAGCCATCATTGTTGAGATGGAAGTCAAAGAGGGGCAGGAGCTGGGTTTGCAGTGGCTATTTGCCAATGACAGTGGGGTGTTTGGGGGCAACATCAGTACCAGCAGCGCGCAACAATCACGTAATGCTGCCCTCGCAAACTCCCTACTACCCACTGACAGCGCCAGTGAAGACGTTAATGTGCGCGGCGTCGCTGGCGCGCTGAGTCAGATTCCGGGTACGACCTTGGGTTGGGGTGTGGTCGATAGCGACCTCACCATGGCGGTGATTCTCAACGCCTTAGAAAGCACCGGTAACGCCAATATTCTGTCTACACCCAGTCTGCTGACCCTCGATAACGAGGAGGCTTACATTACGGTGGGACAGCAGGTCCCCTTTGTAACGGGCTCTTACACCAACACGGGCAGTAACAGTGGTTCGGTGCAGAACCCCTTTCAAACCATTCAGCGTGAGAACGTTGGCATATCACTTCAGGTAACGCCCCAAATTAACGAGGGCGACTCAGTGGTCATGGAAATCGTGCAGGAGGTTTCCAGTATCAGTCAGCAGGTGCTCGCCGCTTCAGATGTCATTACCAACGAGCGCAAAATCGAAACCAAGGTACTGGCCAAAGATGGCGATATCGTTGTGCTGGGAGGTTTGGTTAAAGATGATGTACAGGATAGCCAGCAGGGCGTTCCGGTGTTGCAGCATATCCCCTTGCTGGGGCGATTGTTCCGCAACGACGTAGTGTCGGTAACCAAATCCAACTTGCTCGTATTTATCCGTCCAACCATCATTCGGGATGACGAAGATTTGGCCGGTGCCACTGCAGAGAAGTATCGCTATATCCGTGAGCAGCAATTGGAGCGTCGCGCGAGGGGTTTAATTTTCCTCGATGACGGCAGTTTGCCTTTGCTACCGAATTGGGACGAGCGTGTAGAAGCGCTACCCGAGTTACCGGATACACCCTGAAGCGTGAGAAGCGTGAATCGTCGCGATGAACTCTGATCAATTGAAGCACGCTGAGGCGGCACCGAGTACCACTGAAGATCCCATATTGGGTGCGGCCAGTGTTGATGCCCAGGCGGTCTCGCTGGGGTTGCTGCCTTTTAGTTTTGCCAAGCGCAAAGGCGTGTTGTTGGAGCGTCAGGGTGACAAGGCGGCGCTTTACTACCGTGAGCCCTTGGAGTTGGATACGCTTTTGGAAATTCGACGTTCGGTGGGTGCTATTGAGTCGCTGCAGCCACTCGACGAACAGGCCTTTCAAGAGCGTCTGACCCGGGCCTATCAGCGCTCAAATAGCGAAGCCGCGCAAATGGCTGAGGACATCAGCTCCGACGTGGACTTGTCTAAGCTCGCCGATGAAATTCCCGATTTGGGCGATCTCATGGATGCCGAGGATGACGCGCCGATTATTCGCTTAATCAATGCCATTCTCTCTCAGGCGGTAAAAGACAAAGCCTCTGATATTCACATTGAAACCTTCGAGGAACGCCTCAGTGTGCGCTACCGCATTGACGGCGTACTCACTGAGGTGCTGTCACCCAAGCGGATGCTGGCACCGCTACTGGTATCGCGTTTGAAAGTGATGGCAAAACTGGATATTGCCGAAAAGCGCGTACCGCAAGATGGCCGAATCTCAGTCCGTATTGCAGGCCACGGGCTGGATATTCGGATGTCGACTATTCCGTCAGCGCATGGTGAGCGCGTGGTCTTGCGGCTGCTCGATAAGCAGGCGGGCCAGTTGGACTTGAATCAGCTTCGAATGAATGACCAGGTGGGTGCAGCTTATCGACGCGGGTTGAGCAGCCCTCACGGCATCATTTTGGTGACAGGGCCCACCGGATCGGGGAAAACCACCACCTTATACGCTGGTCTCTCCAGTATTAATGAGACCTCGCGCAATATTCTGACGATTGAGGACCCGGTCGAGTACATGCTGCCTGGCGTTGGCCAAACCCAAGTGAATACCAAAGTGGATATGACCTTTGCCCGAGGGCTGCGAGCCATTCTGCGTCAGGACCCCGATGTGGTGATGGTAGGTGAGATCCGCGACCTGGAAACAGCCGAGATCGCCGTGCAGGCGTCATTGACGGGCCACCTGGTATTGTCCACTTTACATACCAACACGGCTGTAGGCTCGATTACGCGCTTGCAAGATATGGGTGTTGAACCGTTCCTGTTGTCGTCCTCGCTGATTGCCGTGATGGCCCAGCGTTTGGTGCGCCTCCTTTGTCACGATTGTCGAGTGGCCAGCACGCCGACAGAGACCGAGCGTGAGTTGTTGCGGCTCGAGCCTGCCGACGATGTATTGATTTATCACCCCAGCGGCTGCCCTAACTGCAATCACACAGGCTATCGCGGCCGCACAGGCATTTATGAGCTGATTGAAATCGATGACACGCTGCGTGCGCTGATCCATTCAGGTGCTGGAGAGCAAGCGTTGCTGCAGGAAGCGCGACAACGTTACCCCGGCATTGAGAGCGACGGTCGGCGTAAAATTCTCAACGGTGAGACCAGTCTGGAAGAAGTCTTACGTGTCACCTCGGTGAGCTAATCCGTGACGGCTTTTCGCTATAAGGCGCTTAACGAGCTAGGTCAAACTGTCAAAGGTGTGATCGAGGGCGATTCAGAGCGCCAGGTGCGGACCCAGTTGCGCACCCAACAATTGCGGCCTTTAGAGGTAAGCGAAGCGTCGACGTCCCGTGCCGAGACAACTGGATTTAAGCGGTTCATGCTGCGGCCCAGTATGAAGGCTGGCGAGCTGGCCTTAGTAACGCGACAACTGGCGACATTAGTCGCGTCGGCATTGCCGCTGGATGAATGCTTACAGGCTGTAGCTGAGCAGACCCGCCGTGCCCGAACCAAAGCGATTTTTCTGCAGGTGCGTTCCAGGGTTGCCGAGGGACATACATTGGCGCATGCCATGGGCCAATTTCCTCAGGCTTTCGATGAGATGTACCGATCCATGGTGCACGCCGGTGAGCAAGCCGGTCGACTGGCGCCGGTGCTTGAGCAGTTAGCCGAGTACACGGAAAATCGACAATACACGGCGCAGAAGCTTCAAACCGCGATGATTTACCCAGTGGTTCTTGTGGGTGTCGCAGTTTCCGTGGTGGCCGCATTGATGGTGTTCGTGGTGCCTGAATTGGTGGGTATATTTGCCCACACCCAAAAACAACTGCCGCCGCTTACTCGAGGGTTGATTGCGACCAGTGACTTCATGCGCGACTACGGCGTGTATGCATTACTCATCCTGGTCCTGATTTGGCTGGGGTTTCGCCGAGCATTGCAATTACCGCAAGTCAAATTAGAGTGGCACAAGCAATTACTGAGTCTGCCCGGGTTGGGTTCGGTATTGATCAGCATCGATACGGCGCGCTTTGCTTCAACCCTGAGTATTCTAATGGCCAGTGGCGTGCCGCTCCTCGATGCGTTGCGGATAGCAGGTGAAGTGATGAATAACCGAATTTTGCGACAGGCATCCGGCGTGGTGGCTGAGCAGGTTAAAGAGGGCAGTAGCCTCAATCGGGCGCTAGCTAGGGAGCCTATCTTTCCACCCATGATGGTGCACATGGTGGCGTCAGGTGAGGCCAGTGGCGAGTTGGAAACCATGTTGTCGCGCTCGGCCCTAAATCAGGAGCGTGAGCTGGAAATGAAGTTGGCTGCCACAATGGGCCTCTTTGAACCCATGATGGTCGTCATCATGGGAGGGTTAGTGTTGACGATTGTACTCGCGATACTGCTGCCCATATTTGATTTGAATACCATGGTGAGGTGACACAATGCGTCAAAAAGGATTTTCGTTGATAGAGATTTTGGTGGTGTTAGTGATCATGGGTCTGCTCATCAGTGTGGTCGCTCCCACCGTCCTAAATACCGCCGATGATGCACGTATTCAGAAGGCGCAAGCCGACTTCAAAGCTATAGAAACGGCCCTCAAGATTTACCGACTTGACAACTACGTCTACCCCACGACTGAGCAGGGTCTTATGGCTTTAGTGCAGCCCACGACGCTTGAGCCGCAGCCGCGTAACTTTAAACAGGGCGGCTACCTTGCGGAGTTACCCGTTGACCCGTGGGGGAGAGAGTATTTGTATCTGTCGCCGGGGGATTACGGTGAAGTGGATATCTATACTCTCGGTGCTGATGGCTTACCCGGTGGCGACGGACAGAATGCCGATGTGGGTAATTGGAAGTCTGATCAGAGCTGACCAACCATGGGCGACAGACGCTCCGACCGAGGGTTTAGCTTAATTGAGCTTTTGATCACATTGATGGTCATTGTCTTGCTGACCTCGCTGACCTCGTTGAATGTGGGGTCCGGTAGTGCCGACTTGCTACGTGAACAGGAGGTGCAGCACCTAGCGTCAATGATGACCTATGCACTGACTGAGGCTGAATACGCGGGTGCTGACTATGGGCTCTATCTTGAGTTGGAGCCAGCGACCGAAGGCGATCGCTACTTGGGACACTGGTTACGTCGATACGATCAAGGCTGGGCTGAGCCGCCCCAGGCAGGCGATACTTGGAAAGCCATTGAGTTTGCACCCGGCAGTGAGCTGTTGGTTGAGCTTGAGGGGGCGGGTTTACTTGAATTGACGACGAGTGATCCAGAGCTACGACCCGTACCGCAAATTGTTTTTCTCGCAAGTGGAGAGGCTTCCCCGGGTCAAATAGATTGGTTAGAACCTCGCACTGGAGCCTTGCTTTACACCTTGCAATGGGATCTTTTCGGTCGAGCCACGTTCCTACCTCGCGGCGTGGCGATGTTGGATGACAACTAGTATGCCATCGCGGAAAAGGGGATTTACGCTTATAGAAGTCATGGTGGCGCTGGCCGTGGTGGCAGTTGCCTTGCCTGCGTTGCTATTTATTTTGGTACAGCAAGTCGATGGTACAGCCTATTTGCGCGACAAAACCCTAGCCAGCTGGGTCGCGAGTAATAAGTTTAGCGAGTTTGAATTGATCGTGACCCAGTCGGGGCAGGTACCAAAGGGCGAGCAGCGCGGCCAAGCTGAGCTACTGGGTCGCGACTGGTTTTGGCGTATCGAGCGTGAGGAGACAGCGCTAGACGGTTTCTATCGGGTCACTATTGATATCGCCGCAGATGAGGCAATGGAGTCCGCGCTGTATTCCCTCAGCGGTTTCTTCGCCGCACCGTCTAATGACAATGGTTAGTTCCCGGGGATTTACACTGGTTGAGGTGTTGGTGGCGATGGCCATCACCGCATTCGTGGCGACTTTGTCATACAGCACGCTGTCATCAGTCATGGCGGGTGTAGAGACCACCCGTGGCGAAAGCGCGCGGTTACAAGCTTTGAGCCGAGCGATGACGGTAATGGCAAGAGACATTCGATTATTCGTTAACCGACCGATTCGCGATGAGTTTGGTGGCGAGGCTCCAGCGCTGGAGGGAGGGCGATTAGCTCGTGAGACGTTGGCGCTAACCCGTGCGGGCTGGCACAACAGCGCCGGTCTCCCAAGATCGACCTTGCAGCGAGTCGCCTACTACCTCGACGAAGATCGACTCGTTCGTGCCAGTTTCCCGATTCTGGATCGCGCCGGTGCCGTGGAGCCCACAGAGATAGTTTTGCTTGAAGGCGTGGAGGACTTTGATATCGCGTTCTTGCCAGCTGTGGTGGATCTACGCACAGCTCGGGGTGTGGAAATTGATCGGCGCTTTTGGGAAGAAAATTGGATAGCCGATATGAGTAATCCCGGGATGAGTCGAACACCGCCAGCTGCGCTAGAGGTGAGAATTCGTCTTGAAAATTGGGGTGATATCGAGCGCCTATTCGTGGTGGCACCCAATGCGCAATAGTCGGTTTTCGAGACAAACTGGCGCGGCACTGGTTATCGCGTTGTTGGTGTTTGCTATTGCTGCAGCGCTAATGGTGGGTTTGCAGCGTGACTATCAACTGTTCTTGGCGCGTGTGGGTAACAGTCTGGCTGCTGAACAGTCTTGGGCCTATTTGTTAGGGGCAGAGCAACTCGGCATCAAGGCAATCGCCAAAGATACCGAGATCGATACCGCCGCCAACCGGCAGTGGGATCATTTAGGTGAGCTTTGGGCGGCAGAGGCAACGCCATTTCCCCTAGATGAGGGTGGCTGGCTGCTGGGGCGGCTCGAGGATCTGCAGGGGCGTTTTAACCTAAATTTACTGTTGAGCACGTCTGATTCGGTAGAGGGAAGTACTGAGGGTGAGGGTAATGCCTCCACTGCGTCATTCGGGGGCGGTGAGCTATCTGCCCCACAGCAGCAGTTTGTGCGGTTGTTGATGGCGCTGGATCTGGAGTCTTTTTCGGTTGATGAAGCCATTGCGCTGACGGAGCGAATTGCTGACTATATTGATACCGATAGCGAACGTCGGGCACGGGGTGCGGAACAAGGCGAGTATCGAAACCTGCCGCAACCGTATTATCCGGCTAATCGCCCTTTGGTGAGCGTGAGTGAACTGCGGGCTGTCCAGGGCATGTCAACAGAGCTTTATCAGCGGCTGGCGCCATTCGTTTCGGTATGGCCTATGCAAAATGCCAAGTTGAATATTATGACTGCGTCGGTGACGGTACTGCGCAGTTTAAATATTGATGGGTCGCTGCAGCCGATGGATTTGGCAACGGCAACGCGCTGGGTAGAACAGCGTAGCCAAGGCGATATAGGCGGCTTGGACGCGTTGTTAAAGGATGTCGCCTTTACCGGAGGTGAAACCGCGCAACTTCGAATGCTCCTAGGCGAAAGCAGTCATTGGTTTTTGTTATCCGCAAAAGTGGAGCTTTTGGGGCGCGAGAGTCAGTTGCTGACTGTGCTGGAGCGCACTGGAGCGACGGCTGTGAGCCGTTATCGCAGTCAAGGTGAGTTATGATGGGGCACAGAGTCATAGCAAGGTCATGGTGGTGGCGTGAGTAGCGCGCATACAGAAAACGTGGCGATCGTTCGAAAGTTACAATCAGGCTGGCAGTTGCTTGATCCGGGTCGACCAGCGGAAACGGTTGTGGATATAGAATCGCTACCTTTACAGGGCCGTGTATTCGCCGTCCCCTGTGACCAGCTGCGATTGCTCGCCGTGGAACTCGATGCCGCCGAGCGCAAATACGTCCGTAAAGTCTTGCCGTTTCGATTAGAGGAAGACCTTATCGACGATATCGACCGCCTGCATATCTCGGTTTTATCGTTACAGTCTCAAGCGCTACCCGTGGCGGTGGTGGCTCGGGAGTTACTTTCGCAGTGGCAAAATGAATTGGGCGAGACCTTTGAGGGCGCTTGGGTTCCCGAAGTATTGTTATTGCCTTGGCAAGCCGAAGAAGTTTGTGTGCTGCTAGAGCAAGATTCGGCATTGGTACGGTTCGGCGAATGGACTGGGACTCGCGTGGAGCATCCCCTGCTGGCGACAGTCTTGCTAGCGCTGGCCGAGCCGATACGAAAGGTCGTTGTCTACACCGATGACACGCAGGCCGCATTGTCTTGGCTTCCTGACGCCTGGCATGAGCGGATGGAAATACGCAACGGTGATTTTTCGGCGGCATTGCGTCTAACCGATGTCACGAAGTTGACTGCCGATATACGCCAGGGCGAGTTTGCGCCCAAGCTGCCGCTAGCGCGATGGTGGAATCAATGGCGACGGGTGGCTATTGCGGCTGGTGTTGCTATTGGATTGCATATGGTTGCGGATATCGTCGAATACCAGCGTTTGAACGCAGAAAATCTTCAGCTACGTGCGGCGATTCAAGAAAGTTACCGACAAGCTATTCCACGTGGCGCTGTAGTGGATGTTGAAAAGCAATTGGATCGACAGCTGGCAGAGTATGCACCTGCCGCACAGGCGCCGCCTTTCACGCCGGTCCTGGCCGATATCACGTCGACAATGGCGGCGGCAGCCAACGTTAGCATTGCAAGTTTGGCATTCAACGCCGCGAGCGGCGAAACCCGAGTCGACATTAGTGCCGAAGACTACGCAGCTGTGGAGGCTGTGCGAGCTGCACTGGAGTCCGAGGGTTACCAAGCCACATTGGAAACGTCCTCGTCACGTAATGAGCGGATATCCGCAAGGCTGAGGATTATCCTGTCATGAAGCTTTGGTTTGGCAATCTTCCTCGGCGTGAGCAGGTCTACCTACTTGTAATGTCAGGCGTGCTGGCGGTTTGGCTGCTGTGGCAGCTTTTACTGCTACCACTGTCTGCAATGGTTGCAAGTATGAGTGCAAATAACGAGGCGGCGGGTGCTCTGCTCGCTCGAGTCGACGCTAAGGTGACACAGTTACTCGCATTGCAAGGAGAGAGTCAGCAGGCGGGGGGCGGAAATTTGGTCGCGGTAGTCAGTCGGTCCGCCGATCTAGCGGGTATCCCCGTGCGACGCTTACAACCCAGTAACCGCGGCGACGTGCAGTTGCGTTTAGAGAGTGTCGATTACGACACTGTAGCGGCGTGGTTATACCGGATGGAATCGGCCGAAGGTTTACGTGTTCTCGAGGCTACGATTACTCAGGCGGGGCGTAGCGGTGGAGTGAATGTCTCGCTTCGAATTGGACGGCAGGGATGATGTCACCTTCGCTTCCGTACCAAAGAACGTTATTGGCGCTCGTGTTGGTTGTGAGTTTATTGGCACAAATGCCCGCTCGCGTTCTCGCCTGGGTGGTGCCGGCGCCTTTGTTGATGGAGGGAACGTCTGGCTCATTCTGGTCGGGACAGGCAGCTCGTGCGCAGCTGCATTTGGGTGATCGAAGCTTTTTACTTGGGCGGCTACGCTGGCAGCTGCATCCTTTTTCATTGCTTTGGCTACATCCCAGTATGTCGATTGAGACCATCTGGGGCAGCCAGGTCATTAATGCCGAGCTGACTCTGGGCCCAACGGGTCGCGTTGTCGTTGAGTCGGGGATAGTTCGACTTGATGCGGCGCTGTTCAATAATCTCGCGCCAACCTATGTTGGCGGCAGTCTCGAGGGCGATGTTGAGCGTCTGGTGTGGTCGGGGCAGGGCATTGAGACCTTGCGTGGACGTCTGCTTTGGCGTCGAGCAGTATGGCAAACCCGGACTGGAGATGTTGCGCTGGGTGACTACGTCGCTGAACTCACCGACAACCAGCAGGGCACACAGGCCAAAGTATTTACCTTGTCTGGGCCCTTGCAAGTTGACGGTCAGGTGCTTTTACGATCGTCTGGTTATCAAATTGATCTCAACCTCGCGGGACCGGCTACCCGAAATACGGGGCTGCGAAATTCGCTGGATCTACTGGCAACCCCTGTGGACACGGGGTATCACTTGGAGTGGCAGGGGCGGTTATAGTGCTGTCCAAGGCCAACAGTTCCAGCCTGGCCTTGTGTCGTGTAGTTTTATTTTGTCGCTGGGTTCACCGGTGAGCCTGGTTGAGCAATTGTATAGCGATGCAGACGTTGTAACGCCGCAACAGCGATAGAACACGGGCGTCGCTGAGGAATAACAGAAACCCACAGCAACGGTTTAGCACTGTAGTTAGTGCTGTAGATAGTATCGAGGAATCATTCATGGCGATTGCCGCTTCAGAAAGCCCCATTTGGACCAGTCGTTTTGCCTTCGTTATGGCATCGATTGGGTTTGCCGTCGGTCTAGGGAATATTTGGCGCTTCCCTTATGTGACGGGTGAAAACGGTGGTTCCGCATTTGTATTGGTTTATCTGCTGTGTGTTTGCTGTATCGGTATTCCCTGCCTCATCGCTGAACTCATGATCGGGCGACGCGGCCAAAGTAGTCCACCAGAATCAATGGCGCGGGTGGCGGTTGAGTCAGGTCACTCTTCCCGCTGGCGTATTGTGGGCGGTATGGGGGTATTGACCGCGTTCACCATCACAGTAACTTATGCCGTGGTGGTGGGTTGGGTGCTTTGGTATCTAGCCAAAGCGGTAGCCACCGGGTTTGCCGGTGTCGATGCCTTGTCATCGGCGCAGGCATTTGAAGCTATTTTGAGCGATGGCGGTGGCATGATGTTTTGGACCGTCGCTGGCAACCTTGCCGTAGGCACTATTATCTATGCGGGTGTCACCGGGGGTATTGAGCGGGCTGTTAGCATATTGATGCCGCTCATGTTTGCTCTGCTGTTGGGGCTGAGTATTTACAATATGTTTGCCGGCGGCTTTCGCGAAACCGTCGAGTGGCTACTGACCCCCGATTTCTCTAAGGTGAACGCGGATACGTTTTTGGCGGCGATTGGGCAGGCTTTTTTTTCCATCGGCGTAGGTATGGGAGGCATGATGACTTATGGCTCCTATCTGCCTAAATCGTTCTCAGTCGTGCAAGGTGCAACCATCACTGTGCTCGCGGACACGGCGGTGGCATTGCTCGCCGGGTTTGTAGTGTTCCCCGCGGTTTTTCACTTTGGTTTGGATATAGCCAGCGGGGCCGGTCTCATTTTCCAAACGCTGCCCGTCGCCTTTGCACAAATGCCTGGCGGAAACGTTTTTGCTGTGTTGTTTTTTTTGATGCTGGCTGTTGCGGGTATTACGTCCATGGTGGGACTCATGGAATCGGTAACGGCCTGGGGTGAACAGCGGCTAGGTATCTCGCGTCATAACAGCACGCTGTTAATGATTGGTCTATCGACACTGTGCAGTGTGGCTAGTGTGCTGTCTTACAACGTATGGGCTGATCTGCGTTTTGCTGGCATGAATTTCAACGATATTGCGGATACCTTGCCAACCAAGTTGCTACTCCCAGCGGGGGGGCTACTGATTGCATTGTTCGCAGGTTGGTTTATGACACAGCAATATACCCGCAAGGAGCTCAACACGAGCTTTACCCTATACGCCTTGTGGCGCATTTCGCTGCGATTTATTGCTGTTCCTGCTATTGCGATGATTCTGGTCACCGGGCTGATCTGAGGAAATGTTAGTCACGCTAAGCGATTGGCTGTGGTCATACCTGTTGATCGGGGCCCTGCTGCTGGTGGGATTGCGCTGCAGTGTCGGCTCTAGTTGGATGCAGTTGCGTTTTTTTGGCCGCATGTTCGCACTGCTGCGCAGTGGTCGAATAGGCAGTACCGAACGCGGCATTAGTGGTTTTCAGGCGCTGGTAGTCAGCGTCGCAGGGCGCGTCGGTGGTGGCAATATAGCGGGTGTTGCCGTCGCCATTACCTTGGGCGGGCCCGGGGCGCTCTTTTGGATGTGGCTCATTGCCCTGTTGGGAATGGCCACGAGCGTTTTTGAGTGCGCCTTAGCGCAGTTGTTTAAACGCAAAGTAGACGACGATGATTTTCGGGGTGGTCCCGCCTATTACATGCATTTTGGTTTAGGCTGGCGCTGGCTGCCGCTGATTTATTCGTTGCTTTTACTGGTTACCATTGGTCTCGGCTTTAATGCCGTGCAGGCTTATTCGGTGACGCAGTCGGTAGAGTCGGCCTTTAACATCCCCACTTACCAATCGGGTTGGGTGCTGACGGCGCTGATGGCTCTGGTGGTATTTGGCGGTATTCGTCGGGTGGCCGTGTTCTCCGAGGTCATTGTACCCATCATGGTATTGGGCTATTTCGGCTTGGCATTACTGGTGCTGTTGCAAAACGTTAGTGCTATTCCATCAGCCTTTGTCACAATCTTGTCTTCGGCGTTTGGCTTGGAACAAGCGGCGGGTGGCGGAATAGCGGCAGCCATCAATCAGGGCGCGCGTCGAGGGTTGTTTTCCAACGAGGCAGGCTTGGGTACAGCGCCCAATGTGGCGGCAGTAGCTGATATAGCCCATCCTGTTTCTCAGGGCTTGATTCAAGCGTTGAGTGTCTTTATCGATACGCTGGTTCTCTGTACCTGCACCGCATTGATCATTGTTTTATCGCCCGTTTATCAACCCGGTAGTTCGGGCGTTGAGGGAATAGCGCTCACCCAATTGGCACTAGCTAGCCATGTTGGTCCTTGGGGTGAGGCGTTAGTGAGCCTAGCGCTGGTAATGTTTGCTGTGAGTTCGATTGCTTACAACTGTTACCTGGGCGAGAACAGCATTGCCTATTTTGCTGACGGTCGCTACCGCCGAATCGCCATCAACAGCTTTAGGGTAGTGGTCATGGTATTGATCGCTTGGGCGTCGGTGCAGGATCTAGGAACCGTATTTAGCTTTTCCGATCTGACAATGGGATTACTGGCGCTTGTAAACCTGGTGGCGTTGTGGCGTTTGTACCCTATTGGCGTTCGGTTGCTCAACGACTTCGAGCTGCATTGGCAGGGCAGTGAGCCCCGATTTGATCCCAAGCGCTTACCGGATGTTGATCTGGATACTAACAGTTGGTGAAGCGTGCTCGGCTGGGTGAATTAGCGATGCCGCCAAGTCCAGACCGTTCTTAAGTCGACTCGGAAAGCGTGACCTCGAATTGGTGCTCATTGTCGCCTCGGCGCGTTGTAATCGTCACCGTGTCTCCAATTTTAAGCTGCTCAAGTGCGCTCAGATATTCATCGTTGTTGCGCACTGGCTGTCCGCCAACATGGGTAATGATATCCCCCAGTTGAATACTACCGCGGTAACTTCGCTGAGCTCCGATCATACCAGCTCGATCTGCTGGCATGCCGCGCATAACGCGCACAATCGCTAGCCCTTCGACACCATAACGTTGGGTCCAGCGGTCACTGGCAAGCTCAACCCCCAAGGTTGGGCGTAGGATCTTGCCGTAGGCAATTAACTGGGGCACCACCTCTTTCACCATGTTAACCGGAATGGCAAAACCGATACCGGCATTAGCCCCACTGGGGGAGTAAATGGCTGTATTCACGCCAATGAGTTGACCCAGGGAGTTCAGCAAAGGCCCTCCCGAGTTACCGGGATTGATGGCGGCATCAGTTTGAATCACACCTTTAATCTGTCGGTTGCTCGGTGAGCGAATTTCTCTGTCCAGCGCACTAACGATACCCACAGTGAGTGTGGTGTCGAGACCGAAGGGATTACCAATCGCAAGCACTTTCCTACCCACCGACAGCTCTGAGGAATCACCTAGGGGTAATACGGTGAGTTCGGCCGGGGGTTCGATTAACCGCAGTACGGCAAGATCTCGATCGGGTGCGACACCTACCACCTCCGCCTGAAAGTCGCCCTGATCCTGAACGGTGACCGTTAACTTATCGGCACCGGCGATAACGTGGAAGTTGGTGACTACCAGTCCGGCTTCATTCCAGACAAAGCCTGTACCTGCCCCACGGGGAATCTCCATCACGTTTAGGGAGAATCGGTTTCGGCGAAGGGCACTGCTAGTGACATAAACAACCGCTGGGCTAGCGTGACGGAATACCTGGGTAGTATTGGCCTCGTCATCGGTAGAGAAGCTCATGTAATCGACATCGGTGCCCTCATCGCGCGGGCTATCGGCGCGGTTGTCCGCAAGGGGTAGCAGTAGTACTAGGGCCGAGGCTAAGCCTGTGAGCGCGAGAGTCAGATATCGGCGTAATGTCATTGTTGTAGAGCCCGAATACGGTCATCCAGCGGCGGGTGTGAGCGAAAGAGGTTGGCAAGGCCTGAGCTACCGGACCGAATGCCAAACGCGGTTAATTCACCCGGTAAATCATTGGGCATGCCCTGCTCGACGCGCAGGCGTTGCAGCGCGGCAATCATATCTCCCTGGCTTGTCAGGTTTGCACCGGCTGCATCTGCCCGATATTCCCTCAGTCGTGAAAACCACATGACGATGGCGCTAGCG
This sequence comes from uncultured Alteromonadaceae bacterium, assembly GCA_964412695.1. Lineage (GTDB taxonomy): Bacteria > Pseudomonadota > Gammaproteobacteria > Pseudomonadales > Halieaceae > Luminiphilus. Next base: position 33,437 of record CAYPPU010000007.1, read on the forward strand.
AGTATGCCCAGCGCTATCTCGGCAACGATCGTGACCACATAGTAGCCAATGCCATAGCCGCGCTCAGTTTTGAAGACGACTCGATCTACGGTATGGCCAATTACCCTGGCGAAGAACATGACGAAGGTATTCACCACGCCTTGAATGAGAGACAGCGTGACCATATCGCCATTGGCAACGTGGCCTATTTCATGGGCTAGCACAGCGCGGACTTCCCGGCGCTCGAACCGGCGCAGCAGTCCTAGACTCACGGCAACCAAGGCATCGTTTCGATTCCACCCGGTAGCGAAGGCGTTGGCGGCCTCCGAGGGGAAAATACCAACCTCCGGCATGCCAATGCCCGCTTCTTGAGAGAGCTCGGCGACGGTCTCTAACAGCCACTGCTCATCGCCATTTCGAGGTTTTTTAATGACGACGGTGCCGGAACCCCGCTTGGCCATCCACTTGGATAGTAGTAGCGAGATAAATGAGCCGCCGAAGCCGAACAGGGCACAAAAAACCAACAGTGCTTGTAGGTTGAGGTCGACGCCATTGGCCATCAGGATGCTTTGAAAACCCAGCAAATTGAACACGATGCTGACCAGCACCATGACAGCAATATTGGTTGCTAGAAACAGTAAAATTCTCAAGATTGTGCTTCCATTGGTTGGTGGTGGTCCTCAGGAGAGATGGGTACGTTTGAGTCGATTTCAAGCTCCTGTTCGTCGGTCGCTTCCTCAGGCAGGGGAATATCGGACACGACCAGCTTGGGCAATTTGTCGTCCTCGCTACTGAGATCCATAACCTCACAGCGAAGTTCAATATTTTTTGAACTCAATTCGAACACGGTGTTCACGGCTTCGTCTCGGTGATCATAGGTCAACACTTTAGCGGTCTCGCGCCCGTCGACCCAGCGCTTACCTCGGCCCCAATAATGACCGTCTTGATTACGTACGATATGAACAGTACTCATGGATATCCTGTATTTGATTGAGAGAAAAAGAGAGCCGTCAGTCCTTCAGCAGGAAATCCTTGGCTTCATTAAGCTTGGCGGCAAGGTAGTCGTTGCCACCGCGATCGGGGTGAATTTTTTGCATTAAGCCGCGGTGTGCTTGAACAATGTCGTCATCACTCGCATCTTGGTCGAGTCCTAATACCGCCAGGGCCTCTCCACGACTCATGCCGCTACTGCCATGACTTTTTTCATACGTGGAATCCGTCATCCCCTCGGGGAAGCGCTGCTCAAGATAACTTGAAAGTAAACTGGCGGAGTCGGCATCGTGCTCCTCGCACTGTGCTAGTAAATCGCGCAGTTGTGCTTTGCTCATCTCACTTAGGCGCCAGTCTTTATAAGCACCCTCCAGAACCTCGCCGTTAAGTTCGCCGCTGCTATGATCTAGCACCATTTTAACAAAGCGCGTGCGCATCTCAGACTGCTGACTTTGGTTCGCCTGTTGTTGCCGCCACGAGTTCAGCAGGGGAAAGGCGCGAATGAGTAGTGGCAGTGCTTGCCGAAGCACAACGACCAAGCCGGTTAGCGCGGCGCCCAGCCAGTGCATCTTACCCATCAGTGTCAGTATGACCACAGCCACAACAGCGATACCGAGTCCCAGTTGAATGTAACCACCGCGCCGCTTGTGGGGAGGCAGAGATTGCACGCGGCGCAGCAACAAGACGACGACCAGAATGATGGCCAAAATGAGAATGAGACGTGGCACTAGGAACGATTCTCCGTCGATGCTGGGGGTTAAGTCCCCGGTAGCTGAGAAAGCAATATTTTATCACTCTCTTGGCCTGATGAGGTCAGCGCTTTACGTCCTCCCGAGACAAAACGCACCACTGCGCCTAAAAGTCCGCGCAGCCTGTCAGCGCTGCCGCTTTCAAAGCGGACATGAGCGCCCCCGCTGAGGCGTGCTAGGGTGCTAAATTGTTTGGCAACCTGAGGATCATTGCCTTCCTGAAATAAAAATAATGGTTGATTCTGTAGGCGGCATTGGCCAGCTAATTGCTGCAGAGTATCAGCGCTCTCTTCAATAGCATCACCAATAAAAACCATCCCTTTAACAGGTGTCATGGGTGTGCTGGCTGACAAGTAATGCCGTAGCAGGCGCGTCAATTGTGTTGCTCCTCCTTCGCAGCGAACCGAATCCATTTGCGCCAAAAGTGCATCGGGTTGCGAGAGCCAGGGGCTGGCATAAAACTCACCCAAGCCTCGGTAATAGCAAAGCTGGATTGCTAAGCGCGCTTGTTCTGTTGCCGCGATAAACAGTTCTCTGTGGAGTGCCCGTGCCTGTTGCCACGTGAGTTCGCGGCTGGCGGTGGCATCCAGCGCAAACAGCAGTCGGCTCTGCTGCTGGCAATGTTCTCGAAGACTGCGAGCTCTCTCGATAAAAGCGCCGATTTCCTGTGACGATTGGGTGTTTGTCAGTGACTTTTTAATATCAGGTCGCTCCTAGTTTATTCGTTCCAGTCTCGTGCGCCTGAGATAGGCTTGGCGATGCAATATCTCATGTCGCTCTGTAGGAACCGCGCTATCATCTCCGCGTAGCCCTTGGAACCTAAGTAAGTGTAACGAATCGGAGAGGCAAATGTTTTTCAGAAATCAGGACAAAGAGCAAATGGTCGCCGAGGGCGATGCCCTGCCAGGGCGTGATGAGGCGATGACGGTGACAGCACCGCATACGGTTCTGCAGTCCAGTCTAATTCCGCCTTTCCCCGCAGGTAGTGAGTGCGCGATGTTTGGTATGGGCTGCTTTTGGGGCGTAGAACGCAAGTTCTGGCAACTGGACGGCGTATGGACCACCGCCGCGGGATATGCAGCGGGTTTCACCCCCAACCCAACCTATGAGGAGGTCTGTACCGGTAAAACCGGCCATAACGAGGTGGTCTTGGTGGTCTATGACCCCGGCAAACTTGATTACGAGCAGTTGCTGCAGGTGTTCTGGGAAGGCCACGATCCCACTCAGGGTATGCGCCAAGGCAATGATCGCGGGACGCAATACAGATCGGGCATTTATACCTATTCGGCACAACAAGCTCGCATGGCGGAAGCCAGCCGAGATCGATTTCAGAAAGCGCTGACTGCTGCTGGGTTTGGGGATATCACCACTGAAATTTTAGAGGCGCCCAGGTTTTATTATGCCGAGGATTACCATCAGCAGTATTTGGATAAAAACCCCGGCGGTTACTGTGGTTTGGGTGGCACGGGCGTGAGCTGCCCAGTGGGTCTGGCGGTAAGCGCTTAAGGTCTGATACCGGTAACGCTCAGGGCACTGGTTACTGCGGTATCGACACTTAGTACCCGATCGCCGAGGTGCCGCGGCAGGGCACCCTGCTGCTGCATGAGCTCAAGTTCATAGGGAATAAAGCCGCCCTCTGGGCCAATTAACACAGTGGCGGGAGCTTCAAGCGCAGCGCCAAGACCCTCTGCTGATCCCGGGTGCAGCACATAGATGTGTTGACCCCGACTAATATCTAGCAGCTTGTCCTCGATAAAGGGCTTAAACCGTTGGTGTAGGGCGACATGGGGGGGCAGCGTATCGCCACTGCGCTCCATACCTAGGCGCAGCGCCTCTTGAATTCGTTCTGGCTGTAATAACGGGCTCTGCCAGAAACTTTTTTCTACCCGCTGGCTGTGAATGATATGCAGTTGTTCCACGCCGAATTCGGCACAAGTTCTCAGCACGCGCCGTAGCATTTTGGGGCGGGGTAGCGCCAAAATCACAGTCACTGGATGTCGCGGCGGTGGTGGCAGTGACAAAGTCACCCGCAGGTCTACAAAATCTTCTTCAATGCGTAGGACCGCCCCCAGGCCTCGCTGACCACCCCATTGCCCAACCTTGAGTTGATCACCTTCTTTTACTTTAAGCACGCGTTTAAGGTGCTGACAACGTGCATCGGCAATGCGCACACGAGTGTGACTTTGCCAGTCCGAGTCAAAAAGCAGGAGGATATTCATGGCTTACCCCAGCCACAGATCGTACTCATCCGCGCCGGTAACTTTGCCGCGAATCAAATCCCCCGGATTGAGATCCCCAGCATCGGCAATGTGGACAACGCCATCAATTTCAGGGGCATCAGCGATCGACCTTCCAAGGGCTTGATCGCCGTCGACTTGGTCAACAAGGACCTCGATTTCTTGGCCTATCTTACATCTGAGTTTTTCTTCACTAATCCGCTGTTGGGCGGCCATGAAGCGCTCCCAGCGTTCCTTTTTTAGTTCTTCTGCTACAGGATTGGCCAGTTCATTAGCTGCCGCACCGGCAACCGGTGAGTAGGTGAAGCAGCCAACGCGATCAAGTTGCGCCTCTTCAATAAATGCCAGTAGCTCTTCAAATTCGGCATCCGTTTCGCCGGGATAGCCTACGATGAAAGTGCTGCGCAAAGTGATGCTCGGACAGACTTGTCGCCATTGCGCGATCCGATCCAGTGTTTTTTCTGCAGCAGCCGGTCGTTTCATGCGGGCCAGCACCGAAGGACTGCCGTGCTGGAGCGGTATGTCGAGGTAGGGCAGGATGCGCCCTTCAGCCATAAGGGGGATGAGGTCGTCCACATGCGGGTAGGGATAAACGTAGTGCATGCGCACCCACACCCCCAGTTCGCCCAGGGCAGAAGCCAAGGATAAGAGGTTGGTTTTTAAAGGACGGCCGCCCCAAAAGTCGGGTCGATACTTGAGGTCCACACCGTAGGCGCTGGTGTCTTGGGAAATCACGAGCAGCTCGCGAACGCCGGCGCGAACCAGACCCTCAGCTTCGTTCATGACCTCCCCGATAGGGCGGCTGACCAAGTCGCCACGCAAACTTGGAATGATGCAGAAGCGGCAGCGATGGTTGCAGCCTTCGGAGATTTTAAGATAGGCGTAATGTCGCGGAGTCAGTTTGATGCCGTGGTCAGGCACGAGATCAATAAGCGGGTCGTGCTGGCGCTGCAGTGGCAGTGCCTGCCGGACTTCCTGCAAGACCTGCTCGTAGGCTGCAGGTCCCGTTACGCCGAGTACCCTAGGGTGGATTTCCTTGATTCGTCTGGCGTCGTCGCCAACTCCCATGCAACCGGTGACCAACACTCGGCCATTCTCGGCCAGCGCTTCACCGATGGCCTCTAGAGATTCCGCTTTGGCGCTGTCGATGAAGCCACAGGTATTGACGATGACTACCCCGGCATCTTCATAACTGGGCGTGATTTCGTACCCGTCGAGTTTGAGTTGTGTCAAGATGCGTTCGGAATCCACCAGTGCTTTGGGGCAGCCAAGGGAAACGAAGCCCACTTTTTGTGGTGCGGCTGGTGGAGAGTTGGCGGACATGGAAACATTCCCGAAAGAAAGTCCTGTATTGTAACCTCCTCAAGCGCCCGATGATTCGAGAACTTGTGGTCAGATATCACGTTGATGTAGAGAGCTGTGAGTACGAATGGGTAGAAAATGCCGGAGTTTGTCCATCAGGATTAGGGCATCTTCTCGGTTTAGGAACTCACCCACAGACACGCGATCGCTGCGATCGTGAATGCTCAGCCGAGGGCCTTCCCAGGGGTGTTGCGCTGGGGTGACGGCTAAGGCGGTATCAGCGCGAGAGAAAGACCAGCGGTCTCTGGGGGCATAGTAGCCCTTCTGAATGTGAACTTTCTGTGCGTCCAGGGTGATCACATGACGATACTGTAGCTTCCAGTTGACGTAGTACAAGGCACAGCCGAGTGCCAGTAATTCTGCGCCAGCGAAAGGTAGGATCGGCCATGCTCCCCGCATTGCAAAACCTGTTGCTGCAATCAGGGAGGGCACGGCTAGGGCCATTAGCATCCAAAGATTGGCGCGCCAGCTCGAGGAATGGTTGGGCTGGGCGACAATGGTGTGGCGATTAGGGCTGTCGGTCAATGTGACCACAGGAGCCTCCAGAAACTTTTTTCAACTGTAATGCTAGCCCAGTCCTTGACTAGGCCCAACCCGGTCAATGTCGGCGTGCAGATGCTCTCGACTGTCTAGCCTGGCCTTATTGCTAATGGTCCGTGTTCATTGAAGGGGGCCGGGGAGAAAGCCCGTAAGCGCTGGCCCGTTCGCGGATGAAGAAACGACAATCGCGTGGCATGCAAGAGTAGCCGAGGAGCGGCTGCCAAAGCGTCGCGATGTGCGTACATGTCACAGCCCAATATGGGGTGACCGATTTCATTGAGGTGGATACGAAGCTGATGGGAGCGCCCTGTCTCGGGTTCCAAATGCAGCAGTGCGTGCACGCTCCCCTCGGCGACGACACGATAGCGCGTCAGAGAAGGCTTTCCCTCGATAGGACATATTTTTTGTCGCGGTCGGTTGTGCCAATCGCGTGCTATAGGGAAATCGATAAGGCCTTCGGCGGCTTTGGGCTTTTGCCAGACCAACGCTCGGTAGGCCTTATCGACGGCGCGTTGCTGAAAGGCGCGGCCCAGTGCGGAGACCGCAAAAGGCGTTACCGGTACGATCATCAAGCCGCTGGTATCCAAGTCAAGGCGATGAACAGCGGTAACCCCTGGGAAGCGAGACCCTAGACGTGATATGAGGCTGTCCCTGTTTACGGGGTGCCGTCCGGGCACGCTAAGCAGTAAGTGTGGTTTATCGACTATTAATAAATCGCTATCGGCATAAAGTATGCGAATGGATTCCTGGCTGTGGGGCACGCGATAGGGCGGCCCTTCGTTGTTCGCCTTGGCGTCTATGTCAACCACGTTTGGCCAAAGCAACCTTGTAGCGCGAAACGGTCTCGGCTAATCCCATGCTTAGGGCGTCTACTATCAGGGCGTGACCGATAGAGACCTCTAATAGATTGGTAATGGCGAAGTCCGGTAGGTTACTTAGATTTAAATCGTGGCCAGCATTAATGCCCAGCCCGACTTTATCGGCAGCTTCCGCGGCTATTTGATAGCGTTTAAGCACGGCTGCGTAGTCACCTTTCGCGTGAGCGGCGGCGTAGGCCTCGGTGTAAAGCTCAATCCGATCTGCGCCAATATCCCGCGCGATTATCATGGCGTCGGGATCGGGGTCCATGAACAAACTGACCCGACAGCCCCAATCTTTGAGCGTGGAAATAATGGGTGCTAAGCGTGAGGCGTCCCGCGTCAGGTCAAATCCATGGTCTGATGTCAGCTGGCCATCGCCATCAGGTACCAGTGTCGCTTGGGCAGGCCGAATGCGCTCAAGCAGAGGCATAAACCCCGGGTAGTCTGAGACGCCCTTTCTATCGCTGGATTTGGCCGGAGCGAAGGGGTTCCCCTCGATGTTGAATTCAACCGCTATAGCCTCGGAAAGGGCATGGCAATCGTCGGCGCGAATATGGCGTTGGTCAGGTCGTGGATGCACCGTGATGCCATCTGCACCAGCGGCAATGCAGAGTTTCGCATGCTCAACCACATTTGGAATGATGGTGTCGCGAGAGTTTCTAATGAGCGCGATTTTGTTGAGGTTAACACTGAGTAGTGTCACGGCATCTCGACTCTAGTTGCACGCTTGAGAATGACTTTATCTACGGGGACATCGGGGAATCGAGCCTGTCCTCGGCTAGTTGTCACCAGTGCTTGTCCCGTCTCGGCCGTGGCAATGAAGTCCACCACTGTCATACCGTCAATGACCTCGCCAAAAACGGTATAGCCCGGTTTTCCTGGAGCCCAATCCAATCTCAGATTACTGCGCTGATTAATGAAAAACTGAGCCGCTGCAGAGTCAGGCTCACCGGTTCTGGCCATGGCTATGGTCCCGCGAATGTTGTGCAGCCTATTTTTACTTTCGTTGACAATAGGGTCTTCGGTGGATTTTTCGACGTAGTCGCTGTCGAATCCGCCCCCTTGAATCATGAAGTTAGGGATGACTCGGTGAAAGACCGTACCGTCATAGTGACCCGAGTCAACATAGCTCAGGAAGTTAGCGACGGTGATCGGCGCGTCGTCTGGGAATAGTTTGATGGTGATGCTGCCAAAATTAGTTTCAAGTTTCACTAGGGGACCGGATTCACTCGATGTTTGCGCCTGCGTCGTGTTCAGTGACATCAAGCACAGTGTTAGCGTGGTAATGATCCACGCACGTAATCGTGTTCTGAGGCTTTTCATGGCAATAGCTCTCCAGTATTAAGCCCAACCGTCATCGCGGCGTCGGCGGGGAATTAGTCGTGGTCCAAAAATTGCGAGCAATACGCCCAGAAATACGGCGATCGCACCGTCGATGATTTGATTATTCTTGACCCGTTCGTTCAGCCGAACATTCTCCAAACGCAATAAACTGGCTTCTGAGCGAAATTGTTCTAGCTCGGCCGTGAGTTCAGTATTTTGTCGATCAAGCTCAATGGCTGCGCCCGAGATACGACGGATTTCAGCCAGCTCCTGCTGCGCTGCTGTAAGGTCTTGTTCTAGTTTAGAGGCCTCGGCGGCGCTGCCCGACGCCTTATTCGACGATTGGTCTAACGACTTCATCAGGCGTGCGCGGTCATCTTCGGACTCGCGGAGTCGGTCTTCGAGATCAGCGACCAGTAACGTTGCAGGTGTGTCAGATTGCAGGTATTGAGCGCGCACCCAGCCGCGCGTCCCGCCGCGAGTCTCGACTTCTGCCCAAACACCATCCTCACTCAGTTGGTGAAAAGTGATGGCGGTGCCTGACGGCAAGCCCTTGTGGAGAATTCGATAATCAGCGCCGGCACCGCTTCGAACGGGAACATAGATTTTGTCGCTGACATAGCGCGTCTCTTGGGCGTGTGCGACTGTCAATCCAAGGCTCATAAACAGAGCGAGGAATGTCCGATTAGCGGCTGCCATTTTCAAAGTGTTAGTCATCATGGTGATACTCTCCCTTTGGGGTTTAGCCCTCGAGCTCATCGCCTTGTTCCTCGCGAATCCAAGGCGCCATCATCAGAGCCGTCGCAAGGGTGAGCAAGAGCGTAAAGCCTATAGCGGAGTACAGTTTATACGAAACCCAGACGGCTTCCGCGTAGTTATAGGCCACGTAGATGTTTAATGCGCCCACCACAGTGAATTGAGCAATCCAAACCCAGCACACTCTCCGCCACACAGCGCGAGGGATAGAGACTTGAGAGCCAAGGAGACGCTCCAAGAAATTTCGGTCGCCGATCAGTTGTGAACCGGTAAATGCGAGTGCCATGCCCCAGTTAAATACGGTGGGTTTCCACTGGATAAATAATTCGTTGCGAAACAACAGGGTGGCGCCGCCAAAAACCGATACGGCAACGCCGGTCCACAGTAGACGTTTGTCCAGATGCCGCGTCAGTAGCCAAGTGAGCAATAGCTGTAGCGCGGTCGCAGCAATCAAGACGGCGGTGGCACTAAAGATGCCGTCAAATTGGTAAGACCAGCCGGAGAAGCTGACGGTCTTGCCGTCTAACTGATACACCATGAAAAACAAGGCAATGGGAAGAAATTCGAGCAATTGTTTCATGTGCAATATTCGCGTGAGTCGGGTTCGAAGTTGAAAGGTGGATTCTGCTAGTCTACGTGACGAATCATTGCCAAGTGAGCCACCCGGAGTGTAGAGACCTTGCAGGTTGACTTCCACACACATACTACCGCCTCTGACGGCCATCTGGATCCCGCTGCACTTATGCAGCGATCGATAGAGGCGAATATCGAGCTGTTGGCGATTACGGATCATGACACCCTTTCCGGCTGGCTACAGGTTAAAGATGTGGTGCCGTCAGGGCTTCGGTTGATTTCGGGCGTTGAAGTCTCCTGCGTTTGGGGTGGCACAACGGTGCATGTGGTGGCTTTGGATTCCGACCCGCAGCTGCCAGATTTCAAAGCATTACTTGCGGCACTAGATCAAGCTCGCGTTGATCGCGCCGGGGTGATCGCTCAGCGATTAGAGAAAGCCGGTTTTCCTGGGGCGCTCGATGGCGCACGTGACATTGCCGGGCGAGATCAGATTGGACGCCCGCACTTCGCTCAATGGTTATTAGAGACCGGAGCTGTAAATAGCATGAATGACGCTTTTGATCGCTATTTGGGGCAGGGCAAGATCGGCGATGTAAAGACTTTTTGGCCAGCTTTAACGAGTGTGGTTGGAGCCATAGTTGCCGCGGGTGGCGTCCCTATATTGGCGCATCCACTGCATTACAAAATGACCCGGACCAAGCTCAGGGCGCTTTGCAGTGATTTTGTGACCGCGGGAGGGTTGGCACTAGAGGTGGTGAATGGGCGTCAACGTGAAGACGAGGTGGCGCAGATGATCAAGCTGGCGCAGTCCTTTGGTTTAGAGGTCTCTGTGGGTAGCGATTTTCATCGAGACTGGAGCTACGGCGCTGATCTCGGGGTCGACACGACCCGTGTTGGTCATGGAGTCACGGGCGTTTGGGAGCGCTGGCTGTGAGTCAATTTTTTGCCATACATCCAGATAATCCGCAGGCGCGCTTGGTGCGTCAGGCGGTTGATATCATTCGTCGCGGTGGTGTGGTGGCTTATCCCACAGATTCCGCGTACGCCTTGGGGTGCCATCTAGGGGACAAAGCCTCGGTAGACCGCATTCGCCGAATTCGCGCGCTTGCCGATCATCACAACTTCACGCTGGTTTGCCGCGATCTCTCTGAGCTGGGTCGTTACGCCAGGGTCGACAACAGCGCGTATCGGCTGCTGCGTCATGCCACACCGGGCCCTTATACCTTTGTCTTGGAGGCTACCGGTGAGGTACCGCGTCGATTACAGCATCCGAAGCGTAAAACGGTTGGCTTGCGAGTGCCCGACAACCGTATTGCTCAAGCGCTGCTGGCTGAGCTTGATGAGCCTCTGATGAGCGTCACCTTGCAACTCCCCGGTGATGAGTATCCGCTAACCGATCCGTACGATATCCGCGAGAGTTTAGAGCATGACTTGGAGCTGGTGATCGATGGCGGCTACTGTGGCTTGGAGGCTACCAGCGTTATCGATATGACCGGCGATGCGCCGAGGGTCCTGCGGCGGGGATTGGGTGACGTGAGCGCGTTCGAATAGCCGTTTACCCTCCCGATCTCATCCCGTCTTGGGGTATACTCCGCCGGTGAATGAGACCCCCAACAATCCGACCCCCGCGACCCAGGACGGCGTTTCACCGGAAGCGGTGCTAACGGCCTCCTCTCAAGTAGAGCGCCGATTGACCACACCCCAGCAGGGTGAGATGCCCTTTGCGATCGTAATGGGGCAAGAAGTGACCGAATTGCCGAAGGATCTCTACATCCCGCCGCGCGCATTAGAGGTCATTCTCGAGGCCTTTGAGGGGCCCTTGGACTTACTGCTTTACCTGATTCGCCGGCAGAATCTCGATATTTTAGAGATCGATGTTTCGGATATCACTGAGCAATACATGCAATATGTAGAGCTCATGGACGCCATGCAATTCGAATTGGCGGCCGAGTATCTGCTAATGGCAGCCATGCTGGCGGAGATCAAGTCGCGAATGCTCTTGCCGCGCTCCAAAGTTGACGAAGATGAAGAGGAAGATCCCCGCGCCAATCTGATCAGGCGGTTGCAGGAGTACGAGCGCTTCAAGCAAGCCGCCGAAGATATGGAAGTACTGCCGCGTCTAGAGCGCGATACCTGGGTGGCGAGCGCGGAGCCTCCCGATCTCAAGAAAGATCGGCCACTACCTGATATTGAGATGAAAGAGTTGATGCTGGCTCTCGGTGAGGTATTGCGCCGTGCAGATATGTACGAGAGCCATCAAATACAGCGTGAATCGTTGTCTACGCGAGAGCGAATGTCAGACGTATTGGAGACGCTGCGCAGCAAAAATTTTGTGCCCTTTGTGTCCTTATTTAAAGTGGAAGAGGGCCGACTGGGGGTGGTGGTGACCTTCTTGGCCATTATGGAGTTGATCAAAGAATCACTGGTGGAAATCGTCCAGACCGAAGGCTTCGGTCCGATACATGTTAAAGCGAGAACGGAGTAATGGCAGAGACCGGATTGGTGCAAATTCTCGAGGGCGCGTTGATGGCCGCGGGTGAGCCGCTATCCCTCCAGCGCATCGGACAGTTATTTGACGACCTAGAGCGACCTAGCAACGACGACTTAAAAACTGCCCTTGCCGAGGTGGCCGAACGCTGTGACGGTCGTGGTTACGAGTTAAAACAGGTGGCCAGTGGTTATCGGTTTCAGGTTCGGCAGAATCTGTCTACCTGGGTGGGTCGTCTGTGGCAGGAGCGCCCTCAGCGCTATTCTCGGGCGCTGTTGGAAACGCTGTCGTTGATTGCCTACCGGCAACCTATTACGCGGGGGGAAATCGAGGAAATCCGCGGCGTTGCCGTAAGCACCAACATTATAAAGACCTTACAGGAACGCGAGTGGGTTCGAATCGTGGGGCATCGCGATGTGCCGGGTAGGCCCGCCATGTATGCGACCACCCGTCAGTTCTTGGATTATTTCAACTTAAAGAGCTTGGATGAGTTGCCGCCTCTGGCAGAAATTCGCGAGCTCGACAATTTGTCGGGTGAACTCCCTCTGGAGGAAATGTTACCCCCCGACGCCGCGGTCGATGACCAAGAGGATCAGGCTACCCACGCTCGAGAGTACGCTGACAGCGAGGTCGAGGAGGAGGCGCTGGACATGATTGCTGGTGAGCCCTCGGAAACTTCCGCAAGCGATAGCGTAGCGGACGACGAGGCTCTGGCCGATTTATCCACTGCCAGTCAGCCCGAGCACGTCGTTGTTGCGGGTGAATCTGCCACTGAGGCTTCAGCGGGTGAGCAAGCAGAAAAAACCGACAACTGACGCTGATTTGCCGTCCACGGGCGAGAAGCTCCACAAGGCGCTCGCTCGTGCCGGAATCGGCTCGCGGCGAGAGATGGAGCGCTGGATAGATGCCGGCCGTCTACAAATCGAGGGCAAAACCGCCAAACTTGGTGACCGATTATTGCCCGGCCAAAGCGTTTTGTTGGATGGCAAACCGGTGGCGCTGGATAGTGCCGAACAAGTGCGCTGCCTGCTGTATCACAAGCCCACAGGGGAAGTTTGCTCGCGGAAAGATCCCGAGGGGCGCCGAACGGTTTTTGACTCATTGCCCAAATTGAAGTCTGGCCGCTGGATAGTCATTGGTCGTCTCGACTACAACACGTCGGGAGTGTTGCTGTTTACCACTGATGGTGAGCTTGCCAATGTCCTGATGCACCCGTCGGCACAAATTGAACGTGAATACCTAGTGCGTGTTATGGGGCACGTGAATGAAGCGATGCTTGATCGTTTGCAGGAAGGAGTGATCCTAGATGATGGTCCGGCCCGTTTTACTGATATCGTCGATGGCGGCGGTGAGGGCATTAACCGCTGGTTTTATGTGGTGCTGATGGAAGGCCGGAATCGCGAAGTGCGCCGGTTGTGGGAGTCTCAGGGCGCCACCGTGTCTCGTCTGAAGCGGGTGCGTTACGGCGAGGTCTTTCTGCCCTCTAAACTAAAAAAGGGTCAGTGGATGGAGCTTGCTGCCAAGGATGTTGAGGTGCTCTATCAGATGGCGCAGTTAACACCCAAAGCGCCCGAACCGCTATCACCCAAAGCAAAAGAAAAACTCGAGAGACTCTCAAAGAAATCGGGCAAGCGCGCTAACCGTCGACTGGTAGAGGGTGAGCGCCGTTTCAAGAGCAAAACCCGTTAATCTGACTACTGTGCGCTCAGCGCCTGCCCTTGGATGTGGCCGCTGGCATCACTCATTAGGTAAATCCAAGCGCGCATCAACGCTTCAGGTGAGGGGTTGTTAGTGGGATTCTCCGCAGGATAAGCCTGGCGCCGCATAGCTGTGTTGACGGCGCCCGGATTTAGGCTGTTGAAGCGAATGCGGCTGGTGCTGGTCAACTCACTTGCCAATACTTGCATCATGCCTTCGGTGGCAAATTTAGAGACAGCATAAGCCCCCCAAAAAGCCTTGCCAAAACGTCCTACGCTAGAGCTGGTGAATACTACTGACGCGGTATCAGCTGCCTCCAGTAGCGGCAGCATGACTTGGGTCAGCATAAAAGCCGCATTGACATTTACCTGCATTACTTCATGCCAAAGGGCGGCACTGGTCTGCGCCATGGGCTTTCGGTCGCCCAGCAGTGCCGCATTGTGTAAAAGGCCGTCCAACTTGCTAAACGATTGAGTGAGTTCGCCCGCAAGACTGCTGAGCTGATCGTGATTAACGTGTGATAGGTCGACGGGTATTACGGCGGGCTCTTTGCCGCCTTCAGCCACAATTTGGTCGTAAACAGCGTTCAGTGTTTCTTCGTTTCGGCCCAGCAATAGGACTTCGGCGCCGTGGCGGGCAAAGGCGAGGGCGGCGGCTTTGCCGATGCCGTTGCTAGCTCCTGTGATTAGCAGCGTCTTATTGGCGAGCTCATCTTTTTTGGGTTGCCATTGTTCGGGTAAAAAAGTCATACCAACAGCTCCAATAGGGCGTTGTGCAAGTCCACACCGCTATTCACCACGATATCGGCATCCCAGCTATGGGGGTCGTCACCCACCTCAATATAGCCGTAGGCGGCGGCAGCGGTGAGGCAGCCGGCACCACGTCCAGCTTCAATATCGCGAATATGATCGCCTACGTACAGTACTTGCTCTGGAGGTGTCCCAAGTTGCTTGCAGGCTAGAATGATCGACTCGGGATCGGGTTTGGGCAGCTTGACATCGCAGGGCGTGACCAGACACTGAGGTGGCGCCGAAAATGCCATGAGATTCATGAGTGGTTCAGCGAAACGGCGAAATTTATTGGTAGCGACACCCCAAGGTAAGCCACGCTGTGCCAGCGTGTCGGTGAGCTCCCGAAGGCCTGGATAGGGCGCAGAGTCCGTGCCCAACCGCTCCTCGTAAAGGTCTAAAAATCGGTTGCGAAGTCGCTCATAGTCGGCATGGTCGGGGGGGCAGTCCAGAGCAGAGGTCACCAAACCTGCCGATCCATTTGAGACTGAGCGCCGAATGGCTTCGTCGGGCAGGGGAGGTTTTCCCAGTTCGGCGCGCATGCGATGTACAACTGCGACAAATTCGGGTGCGGTATCGATAAGCGTGCCATCGAGGTCGAATAGCACCGCCGCTATGGGGGTTGAAATCACGGGTGTTTGGCTTCGGACTTGGGCTTGGTGGCTCGGACCATGTAGTTGACCGATACGTCGCCTTTAACCAATTTGTAGTGCTTGGTAATCGGGTTGTAGGTCAGCCCTGTCATCTCCTTAATTTCCAGTCCCGCAAGGCGTATCCAACTTGCCAGCTCAGAGGGCTTGATCAATTTCTTGTATTCGTGAGTACCCTTTGGCAGCAGGCCTAATATGTACTCGGCACCTACAATCGCAAATGCGAAGGCCTTGGGATTTCGATTGATGGTAGAAAAATAGAGATCAGCCCCGGGCTTGGCCAGTTTTGCGCAGGCCTCAATCACCGAACCGGGCTCAGGTACGTGTTCGAGCATTTCCAAACAGGTTACAACGTCAAATTGTTCGGGCGCTTCAGTTGCCAGCGCTTCGGCAGTCATTTGGCGGTAGTCGACGTCGAGCTGGCTTTCGAGCTGGTGAATCCGCGCGACTGCCAGAGGTGCTTCTCCCATGTCGATGCCGGTAACGTCGGCGCCGCGCCAGGCCATCGCCTCGCTAAGTAGACCACCACCGCAGCCAATATCCACCAACGTCTTGCCGCTGACAGGGCTACGGGCATCGATCCACTCAGCTCGAAGTGGGTTAATTTGATGAAGCGGACGGAATTCACTGGAAGGATCCCACCAGCGCGAGGCGAGTGCTTCAAACTTGGCGATCTCGGCGGGATCAACGTTACTGCTAGTCATATCAGGACCTACTCGAAGAGAGTTGCTGCTGTCGGAACTCCAAGAGCGGCTCGCGCCACTTTTCGGCGCGAGACAGTAGCTCATTGAGGTCGTTATTGCGAAGTTGGCCATCGGTGACGATGGCTTGCCCGGCGACCCAGCTGTGGCTGACCTCCTGACCACTGGTGGCGTAGACAAGCTGCGAGACAACGTTAATGACTGGCTGGGTATGCACGCCACCAAGGTTAATCGCAATGATATCCGCTGCCTTGCCCGGTTCTAGCGATCCGGTATGGGCGTCTATACCCAAGGCTTTAGCGCCATTGATCGTGGCCATTTCCAGAGCGCTCTGCGCCGATAGGGCGGTAGGTTCACCCCCATCCAGTTTCGCCAGCAGCGCCGCGGTTTGCATCTCGGCAAGCATGTTTAGACGGTTATTACTGGCGGCGCCATCGGTTCCCAGGGCCACGTTGACGCCAGCATCGAGTAGGCGCTGAACCGGGCAGTTACCGGAAGCCAGCTTCATATTGGAGCGCGGGCAGTGAACCACGTGGGCGCCGGTTTCAACCAAGACTTGTATATCTTCATTGGCCAGGGCGGTCATGTGCACGCATTGAGTACGCGGTCCCAACATACCGATTCGTTGTAGTTGATCTATTGGGCGCTCTCCGATGCGCTCTACAGATTGTTGAACTTCACCTCGGGTTTCGTGGAGGTGGATTTGAATGGGCGCATCTAGCTCGTTGGCAAGGGTGGCAATGCGTTGCAGTGTGTGTTCTTCCAGGGAATAAGTTGCATGAGGGCCGAAGGCGACTTCTATTCGGTCGTGGTCGCGGTAACTGTCGCGCAATGCCAGTCCCTTGGCGAGGTATTCCTCCTGCTGACTGGCCCAGGCGGTGGGTACGTCAATAACCGGGAAGCACAGTTGCGCGCGCAGCCCTATGCGATCGGCCCGAGCGGCCATGATGTTGGGAAAGAAGTAGTTGTCACTGACGGTGGTGGTTCCCGACAATGCGAGTTCTGCTAGTGCGAGGTCAGAACCATCTCGCACGAAATCTTCTGATACGAACGTTGTTTCCGCAGGCCAAATAAGCTGATTTAGCCATGTCATAAGCGCCACATCATCGGCAAAGCCTCGAAACAGACTCATAGCGGCATGACCGTGGCTGTTTACGAAACCCGGTGTCAGCGCATGATCGGGCAGATCGACGTGTTGCTGTGCATCAAGCATGCGGGCTTGCTCGGTAGGCAGTATCGCGAGGATTTTGCCGTTAGCTATACTCAGACTGTGCCGCTCTAGCACCGTTTCTCGAGGAATGACCGGTACTATCCAGCGGGGATGCAGTATCAACTGGGGGCGCGTTTTGGGGTCGTTGGTAGCCATCGCCGCAGTATAACCGCAATGGTAAAAAAACGTCGTTCATGTTGTGTTTAGGATGGCTTGAAACCCCCAGATTTGGTAGTATCGACCCTACATTTAGATCCCAGATTTTCCTCTCAGCAAAGCAGACTGCATGTCAGACAATACCAACGAGTTAGCTCGCGAAGTTCTTCCCGTCAGCATCGAGGATGAGCTGAAACAGTCCTACATGGATTACGCCATGAGCGTCATCGTGGGACGCGCACTTCCCGATGTTCGTGATGGCCTAAAGCCGGTTCATAGGCGTGTCTTATTCGCTATGAACGAGCTAAACAACGACTGGAACAAGCCATACAAAAAGTCAGCCCGTGTCGTGGGTGACGTGATCGGTAAGTATCATCCGCACGGTGACTCAGCGGTCTACGACACCATTGTCCGTATGGCCCAAAATTTTTCGCTGCGCTACACCCTAGTAGATGGGCAGGGTAATTTTGGTTCAGTAGACGGTGATTCGGCCGCAGCCATGCGCTACACCGAAATTCGCATGAGCAAAATTGCCCATGCACTGTTGTCTGACTTGGACAAAGAGACCGTTGATTTTGCAGATAACTACGACGGTACCGAGAAGATCCCTGAGGTGTTGCCGACCCGTGTGCCCAACTTATTGGTCAATGGTTCTTCGGGTATTGCCGTCGGTATGGCCACTAACATCCCGCCGCATAACCTCCGCGAGGTAGTGGCTGGCTGCTTGGCATACCTCGATAATGCCGATATTGATGTCGACGGTCTCATGGAGTTTATTCCAGGCCCCGACTTCCCTACCGGCGCCATTATCAACGGTCGAGCAGGGATTGTGCAGGCCTACCGTACGGGTCGTGGTCGTATTTATGTGCGTGCCCGTGCTGAGGTGATTACTGACGAGGCGCGCGGTCGCGACGTCATCATCATTCATGAAATTCCCTATCAGCTTAACAAGGCCCGCCTTATTGAGCGTATTGCCGAGCTGGTAAAAGAGAAGAAAATCGAGGGTATCTCGGAGCTGCGTGACGAATCTGATAAAGATGGATTGCGGGTGGTGATAGAGCTCAAGCGCGGCGAGGTCGGGGATATTGTGCTCAATAACCTCTATGCTCAAACACAGCTGCAGTCGGTCGTGGGTATCAACATGGTGGCGTTGGTTGACGGCCAGCCGAAAGTGTTGAATTTGCGCGACATGATTGCCGCTTTTGTCCGGCACCGACGCGAGGTCGTGACCCGGCGGACGGTATACCTGCTGCGCAAGGCCCGCGAGCGCGGGCATGTGCTCGAAGGCTTGGCGGTGGCGCTGGCAAACATCGACGAAATCATTGAGTTGATCAAAGCGTCACCCACGGCGGCTGATGCGCGGGAGGCGCTCATTGCCAAGCCCTGGTCACCCGGTGACGTCACAGTAATGCTGGAGCGTGCAGGTAACGATGCGTGCAGACCCGATGATTTGGGACCCGAGTTTGGGTTGGTCGATGGTCATTATCAACTGTCGCCCTCGCAAGCGCAGGCCATTTTGGATTTGCGTCTCCATCGCCTCACCGGCCTTGAGCATGAAAAGCTGTTGCAGGAATACTCGGATAAGCTGGCGGAGATCGCCGATTACCTCGATATTTTGGGAGAGCCCGATCGGCTGCGTCAGGTTATTCGTGAGGAATTTCTCGAGATAGTCGAGGAGTTTGGTGATGATCGCCTGACTGAGATTACCGATTCGCCCCACGATCTCAAGGTTGAGGATTTAATCACCGAGGAAGACCGGGTGGTTACCATTTCTCACGGAGGGTACGCCAAAACCCAGCCGTTGACCGACTATCAGGCCCAGCGCCGCGGTGGCAAGGGTCGATCCGCTACGGCGGTAAAAGACGAAGATTTTATTGAACACCTGCTCATCGCGAGCACCCACGCCACTATTCTTTGTTTTTCTAACTTTGGGAAAGTGTATTGGCTGAAGGTGTTCCATATCCCGCTTGCAAGCCGGAATTCCCGCGGTCGGCCCATGGTTAATTTGTTGCCCCTGGATGAAGAGGAGCGTATCACTTCGATTTTGCCGGTGGAGGGCTACGAAGAAGGCCACTTCATCTTTATGGCAACAGCCAAGGGGACGGTGAAAAAGACGGATATCGCGCAGTTCGCGCGGCAGCGTAGCGTCGGTTTGCGCGCGCTAGAGCTGGAGGAAGATGACTGGTTGGTTGGAACCGCTGTAACCAATGGTGACTGCGACATCATGTTGTTCTCAAGTGCGGGCAAGGCAGTGCGGTTTTCCGAACAAGCAGTGCGGCCCATGGGGAGAACAGCTCGGGGTGTGCGCGGCATTCGGCTCGAGGGCGATCAGCGGATGATTTCTCTCATTGTGCCCATGAGCGGAGGGAAAATCCTAACAGTCAGCGAGAACGGGTACGGCAAGCGCACCGAAACTGAAGAATTCCCCCTGAAAGGTCGTGGCACAAAAGGGGTTATCGCTATGTCGACCTCAGCGCGCAATGGTGAACTCGTTTGTGCTGAGCAAGTCTTTGAAACTGACGAAATCATGTTGATTTCTGACCAGGGCACGGCGGTGAGAACGCGAGTTGACGAGGTGTCGGTGCTAGGTCGTAACACCCAAGGCGTGCGCGTGATTCGCACACAGGAAGATGAAAAATTGGTCAGCGTCAGCCGAATTGCTGAAGATGATGATGCCGCCGAGGCCGCAGCGCCGGTTCAAGGCCAGGCCGAAGAGAGTGATACCGCACCGGATTCCGCGCCTGTCGATGATGACGGTGCAACTGAGGAGTAATTAATTGAGTCGTTCCCATAATTTCTGTGCTGGCCCAGCCGCACTGCCGGAAGCTGTATTGCAGCGTGCTCAGGAAGAGCTCTTGGACTGGCACGGTGCGGGTAGCTCTATCATGGAGATGAGCCACCGCGGTGCTGAATTTATCAGTGTTCTGGAAAATGCAGAGGCTGCTTTGCGGCGTCTGTTGGATGTATCTGATGATTACGCGGTGTTGTTTTTGCAAGGTGGTGCGAGCCAGCAATTCGCGGCGGTGCCTTTCAACCTAGCCATGGCCGAAGCGTCTGCCGATTACGTTGTTACCGGGCAGTGGTCCAAGAAAGCAGTAGCGGAAGCCGGCCGATTTGTGTGCACCAATGTAGCCGCCAACTCACAAGAGCAGCATTTTGCTGTGGTGCCGCCTCAGAGGGACTGGCAGTTAACCGACGCGGCTTATCTGCACTATTGCCCCAATGAAACCATTGGCGGCCTAGAATTTTCTTGGGTGCCGGAGGTGTCAGCGCCTCTTGTGGCTGATATGTCTTCAACATTGTTGTCGCGGCCTATTGATGTCAATCGCTTTGGTGTGATTTATGCCGGTGCTCAAAAGAACATTGGTCCGGCCGGTCTGACCTTGGTCATTGTTCGGCGCGAGCTTCTGGGGCATGCGCGTAGTGATTGCCCAGCGATGCTCAACTGGCAAACCGCCGCTGAAAATGATTCCTGCTACAACACGCCCCCAACTTTCGCGATTTATTTGGCGGGTCTGGTGTTTGAATGGCTGGAGTCACTGGGGGGATTAACGGCGATGGAGGTTATCAATCGTCGCAAGGCTGAAAAACTCTACGGCCTAATCGATGCCAGTGGTTTTTATGCCAATCCCGTGGAGCTTCAAAGCCGTTCGCTCATGAATGTGCCTTTCACCTTGGCAGATGATGCGCTGGATAAGACATTTTTGGCAGAGGCTGAGCAAGCGCAACTGTTGAATTTGAAGGGGCACCGGTCGGTAGGTGGTATGCGTGCCAGCATTTACAACGCGGTTCCTGAAGAGTCAGTGGCGGCGCTGTGCGATTTCATGACCGATTTTGAGCGCAGGCACGGCTAAAAATGGCTGATGAAGATCCGCTACTGGAAATTCGATCGAGAATCGATGCCATTGATCAGCAATTACTCCAGCTGATCGGCGAGCGGGCCACCTGTGCGCAGCAGGTGGCAGAAATTAAGTTGGCCTCCGCACAGCGCGGCGATGTCGATACCGTGGCTTTTTACCGACCTGAGCGCGAGGCGCAAGTACTTCGAGCCATTCAAGCGTCCAACCCCGGGCCTTTGGCATCAGACCAAGTGGCGCGAATTTTCCGAGAAATCATGTCCAGTTGTCTGGCGTTGGAGCAGCCATTATCTGTGGCCTACCTTGGACCGCCTGGGACTTATACGCAGGCCGCGGCTCAGAAACATTTCGGTCAGTCAGCGTTACCAGAAGCCTTGACGACGATTACTTCGGTCTTTAGAGCCGTGGAAGACCGGCGCTGTGACTATGGCGTCGTGCCGGTTGAAAATTCGACCGAGGGGATGGTGGGACAAACCCTTGATTGTTTTATGGAGTCGCCCTTGCAAATTGTCGGCGAGGTTGAAATTCCCGTCGTACATCATTTGCTAGTGGGCAAAGGCACACCAGCCGACAGAATTTCTGTGATTTGCGGCCATGAGCAGGCTCTTGCCCAGTGCCGCGGTTGGCTGGATAGCCATTACCCTGACCTGCCCCGGGAGACCCGCTCAAGTAACGGGGAGGCAGCCCGAGAGGCTCAGCAGACGGTAGGCGTGGCGGCCATCGCTGGCGATATAGCGGGTGAGATTTATGGGCTGACGACTGTTGCTAAAGCCATCCAAGATAGCGCTTACAACACCACGCGCTTTTTGGTGTTGGGGCGCGATGCCATTCCGTCGAGTGGCTTGGATAAGACATCTTTGTTGGTCTCCAGTCGCAACCGACCGGGTGCCTTGCTGAGTCTACTGCGACCGTTTGAAGAATCCGGCATCAGCTTAACGCGTATTGATTCGCGACCGTCGAAAACCGAAAAGTGGACCTACGTCTTTTACATTGAGTTTGAGGGGCATACTTCGGATTCGGTAGTGGCGCAGGTTATGACCGAATTGGAAGAACATTCGATCATGCTGAAGTGCCTTGGATCGTATCCGCGCGCGCCTCTCTAATCGTGATCGGTCTGCAAGAAAAACGTATTTGCTTTTTAGGGCTGGGGTTGATCTCGGGCTCATTGGCTATGGCGTTGCGAGAAAGCGGCTGGTTGGGGGAGCGCGTGGCTTGGGGGCCCAGGGAACCCAGCTTGAAAACGGGGTTAGAGCTCGGGGTGATCGATCGGTACAGCCTTGATATGTCAGAGGCTGTCGAGGGCGCGGATATGATTGTCGTGGGCGCTCCACCGATGGCTACGGGTGAATTGCT
Organism: uncultured Alteromonadaceae bacterium; assembly: GCA_964412695.1. Lineage (GTDB taxonomy): Bacteria > Pseudomonadota > Gammaproteobacteria > Pseudomonadales > Halieaceae > Luminiphilus. The sequence continues at coordinate 55,707 of CAYPPU010000007.1, forward strand.
GTCTTCGATATTACCGACATTACCAGCAAAAACAGTCGTGACGGACTTGGCCAGTATGAAGGGCTGGGTCGTGGAGCGGATCAGTGCGGATCATCCAGGCTTTGTACCTGGCCATCCTATTGCCGGCTCCGAAAACAGTGGTGTGGCGGCGGCAAGTGCCGATTTGTTCACCGGGCGCGAGGTCATTTTGACCCCGCTTGAACACACGGCAGCCGATGCCATTGAGCGTGTGCGACGGATGTGGCTGCAGGTGGGTGCGCGTGTTACTTCCATGTCAGTGGCCGAGCACGATGCCGCATTGGCGGCCAGCAGCCACATGCCCCATATGGTCGCCTATGCACTCACCATGGCATTGGCAGGGCACGAGCTCGAGCCCATGCAGCATGGCGGAGGCGCGCTCAGGGATATGACTCGAATAGCCGGGTCTGATCCGGTGATGTGGCGCGATATCGTACTCACAAATCGTGACGCCGTGTTGCAAGCAATGGCGCTGTTTGGGGCGGAAATGCAGTCTTTGCAGGCATTGATTGAGGCGGGCGATGGTGCGGCGCTGGAAACGTACTTTGCCCATTGCCGACAGCAGCGGCGATCCCATGATGAAGTACTGAATCCCATGCTGGCGGAAGCGGCGTGCGCGAATGAGCCAGCCGATACAGGAGCGAGTGAGTGAGTCATTTACGCGTTGTTCCTGGCGGTGCGCTGACGGGAGAGATCAGGGTGCCCGGTGATAAATCCATGTCACATCGCTCGGTGATGTTTGGTTCGCTTGCTCAAGGTCAGACTCGAGTCTCTGGCTTCCTCGAGGGCGAGGATGCATTAGCTACGGTGGCCGCGTTTCGTGCCATGGGCATAGCCATTGCGGGTCCGGAAAACGGGCAGTTGGTGATAGAGGGCAAGGGTCTTAAGGGATTGAGTGCTCCCAAAACTGTCTTGGATATGGGTAACTCGGGTACCAGTATGCGACTACTCGCCGGTATTCTGGCGGGTCAGCCCTTTGACACGACATTGACTGGGGATCAGTCCCTGCTTAAGCGACCCATGGAGCGTGTGATCACACCCTTGAGTCATATGGGTGCGCTTATCGACGCTGAGGAGGCGGGGCGGCCACCGCTACGTATCAATGGGCGCCGATCATTGGTCGGCATTCATTATGATTTGCCTATGGCAAGTGCTCAGGTGAAATCAAGCGTGTTGCTGGCGGGCTTATTTGCCTCGGGTAAAACGTCGGTAACCGAACCTGCGCCCACGCGGGATCACACCGAGCGAATGCTTCGAGGCTTTGGTTGCCCGGTGTCGGTAACCGACGGCGTCATTTCTTTGGAGGGCGGTTCCGCGTTACACGGCACCGATATTGATATCCCGGCAGATATCTCATCGGCGGCTTTCTTTCTCGTAGGTGCCAGTATCGCGCCGGGCTCTGACTTGCTGCTGCGGCATGTGGGTATGAACCCGACTCGAGTTGGCGTGATCAATATTTTGCGGTTGATGGGTGCGAGTATTGAGGTGGTTGAAAGCCGTGAAGTGGGCGGTGAACCTGTCGCCGATCTGCGGGTTCGATACGCCCCGCTTAAAGGTATAACGATTCCCGAGAATCAAGTGCCCCTGGCCATTGATGAGTTTCCTGCGCTCTTTATAGCGGCCGCTTGTGCCGAGGGTACGACGGTTCTGACTGGTGCTGAGGAATTGCGGGTGAAAGAGAGCGACCGTATTGCCAGTATGGCGGAAGGCTTGACCACGCTGGGTATTGCTAACGAACCCCGTGCGGACGGCATTGCCATAGAGGGCGGTACGCTGACTGGCGGGACGGTGCGAACGTTCCATGACCACCGCATTGCGATGAGTTTTGCCATGGCGGGTTTGCGAGCGAACGGCCCCATTGAAATCCTTGAATGCGACCATGTCAGTACCTCATTTCCTGGGTTTGCCCCGCTGGCACAATCTGTTGGCTTGCGGCTAGAGGAGCGCGCTGGGTGACAGTCCCGGTCATCTGTGTTGATGGTCCTAGTGGCGCGGGGAAAGGCACTATTAGCCAATTGTTGTCCCAGCATTTGGGGTGGCACTTACTTGACAGTGGCGCGCTATATCGCGTGGTAGGGCACGCCGCCGAGCGTGCCGGGGTGGCTTGGGAGGATGAAGCGGCGGTTGCCGCCATCGCTCGAGGCCTAGCGGTAAGCTTTACGCCCACGGATAGTGGGGTTGAAGTTGCCCTAGAGGGTGTGGACGTTACCGCGGCGGTCCGTTCTGAACATGGCGGTAAGGGTGCTTCGGCCGTGGCGGCCTTGCCTGCCGTCAGAGCAGCATTGCTGGATCGCCAGCGTGAATTGGCCATTTCACCCGGATTGGTAGCGGATGGCCGCGATATGGGCACAACCGTATTTCCAACAGCCCCCCTGAAACTCTTCTTAACGGCCAGCGCTGAAGCCCGAGCGGAGCGCAGAATGGCACAGTTGCTTGCGAGAGGGGAAAGTGTTAGCCTGCCGCGCCTTCTTGAAGCCATCAAGGAGCGTGATGCGCGCGACATGGGTCGTGAAGCGTCACCATTGTCAGCAGCGGAGGATGCCGTCACTCTAGACAGTACAACACTGTCCATCGATGAAGTCTTTTCCCAAGTGCTGGAGCTGATGGCTTCTAGGGGCTTGGGAAAGCGGGCTTCCGGCTAACGGCCAGACTCCACGGAATACCGCATTTTATTGATATGACCCGGTTTGGTCTGGAAGCCGGTATGTGCGGCTGTGGCCGCCGAACTGATAGGTGCATTTGATGAGCGAATCCTTCGCCGAGTTGTTTGAAGAAAGCCTGAAAACCGTTGATATGGAGCCCGGAGCTATTGTTACCGGCGTCGTTATTGATATCGACAACGAGTGGGTCACGGTTCACGCAGGTCTGAAGTCAGAGGGTGTCATCCCCCTCGATCAATTTACCAATGCCAGCGGTGAGTGCAGTCTGAATATCGGAGACGAGGTTCAGGTCGCTCTAGAGACTGTGGAAGATGGCTTTGGCGAGACCAAGCTGTCTCGTGAAAAAGCCAAGCGCGCTGAGTCTTGGAAGATTCTTGAAGCCGCTCATGTTGCTGATGAAGTAATCATGGGTGTGATTAATGGCAAGGTTAAAGGCGGATTCACCGTTGATATCGATTCTATTCGTGCGTTCTTGCCCGGTTCATTAATCGATGTGCGCCCCGTGCGTGAAACCACACACCTTGAAGGTAAGGAACTCGAGTTCAAAGTTATCAAGCTGGACCAGAAGCGCAACAACGTGGTGGTCTCTCGCCGCGCGGTTATGGAAGCTGCCAACAGTGCCGAGCGTGAAGAGTTGCTCGAGAACTTGCAGGAAGGCATGACTGTGAAGGGTGTGGTCAAAAACCTCACCGACTATGGTGCCTTCGTGGATCTGGGCGGTGTTGACGGTCTGCTCCACATTACCGATATGGCATGGAAGCGCATCAAGCACCCCGCCGAGATCGTGGAAGTGGGTCAAGAGATGGATGTCAAAATCCTCAAGTTTGATCGTGAGCGTAACCGTGTATCTCTGGGCCTCAAACAATTGGGTGCAGATCCCTGGGTTGAAATTACCAATAGCTATCCCGAAGGCAGCCGCGTTATGGCGCGCGTCACCAACCTTACGGATTACGGCTGTTTTGCTGAAATCCAAGAGGGTGTGGAAGGTCTGGTTCACGTCTCCGAGATGGATTGGACTAACAAGAACGTTCATCCGTCAAAGATTGTTCAATTGGGTGATGAAGTTGAGGTTATGGTTCTGGATATCGATCAGGATCGTCGCCGTATCTCCTTGGGCATCAAACAGTGCACTATGAATCCTTGGGATGCCTTTGCTGTTGACCATGCCAAGGGCGACCGCATTTCGGGCACGATTAAGTCGATTACCGATTTCGGTATCTTTATCGGCCTGGACGGCAACATCGATGGTTTGGTTCACCTGAGTGATATCAGTTGGAACGAGACGGGCGAAGAAGCGGTCCGCAATTACAAGAAAGGCGACGAAATCGAGACGGTTATCCTGTCTATCGATCCTGAGCGTGAGCGCATCTCTCTAGGCATTAAGCAATTAGAAGAAGACGCGTTCTCACTCTATGTCAGTGACAATGACCGCGGTGCCATCGTTACCGGTGAGGTTATCGAGGTTGATGCCAAAGGCGCCGTTGTTAAGCTTTCTGATGAAGTGGAGGGCTACATTAAGGTCGCCGATCTGAGTCGTGATCGCGTTGACGATGCCCGCTCAGTACTGAGTGTCGGCGATTCGGTTGAAGCCAAAGTCGTCAGTGTTGATCGTAAGAATCGCGGTCTGGGTCTGTCGGTGAAAGCCAAAGACTTTGACGACGAGAAGGAAGCGGTTCAGTCGCTGAAAGATCAAGATGAAGCCGCCTCTCCAGGCACCATCGGTGATCTGATCAAGGCGCAGATGGATAGCCAATCCTAAGCGCGGTGGCTCACTGCAAGAAGGCCGGTTTTACCGGCCTTTTTTTTGCTCGGAAGAAGGTTCCTGCCTCTGCGCTGAGTGTCCTAGATGCACGTTTTTTTGGCCCCCAGTTGCAGTCGAGGGTGCCGTTGCTGTGGCTGTAAAACTTGTTTTAAATGAATGACTTGCCAAGCCTGGCCGAGGGGTGGACAATAGTTAGCCAGACGTAGTGAAGCGGCAATATGACACGTAGCGAACTAATCGAGCTTATGGCCTCGCGTCAAAATCAGCTAAGCGCCAAGGACGTTGAATTGGCAGTTAAGCTGGTGATTGATCATATGGCGGAGACTTTAGCCTCCGGCGAGCGTATTGAGATTCGCGGTTTCGGTAGTTTTTCTTTGCACTACCGTGAACCCCGCAAAGGTCGAAACCCCAAGACCGGCGACTCAGTGCAGTTGTCCGGCAAGCACGTGCCCCATTTTAAACCTGGCAAAGAGCTGCGAGAGCGCGTAAACCAGTCGCTGAACAACCGTTTCTGAAGTGGCCTGGCTGAGAACACTACTGACCCTGACGCTACTGGCCGCAGTGACGTTGACGGGTGTTATGTTTGCCCTGCAAAACACGACTCGAGTGCCACTGGACCTGCTCTTCATTCAATTTCCTGACCAGCCGTTATCAATTTGGTTGCTGGCCACCTTGGCAGTAGGTGTCTTCACTGGATTGCTTGCAGGTACCCTCATCACGGTTCGCTTATGGGCGCGTGTGGGCGTATTGCGCCGACAAAAACAGCGACTCTCTACTGAAGTTGATCGTTTGCGCACGTTGGGTGTAAGTGATCGTGACTGATTTTTTACTGCTCGCGCTCCTGGTGGTTGCGATTGGAATCGGTTGGTTTTTAGGCCGCAACAATTTTTCTGCTAACACGGCATGGTTTGGAAGAGGTCCAAGCATGCCCTCGCAGTATTACCGTGGCCTCAATTTTTTACTCGATGGCAGTCAGGATAGTGCTATCGATGCCTTTACCAAGGCATTGGAGGTCAATACGGAAACATTCGATACGCACATTGCCTTGGGTAATGTGCTCAGACGCCGTGGCGAGGTTGAGCGCGCCATTCGGATACACCAGAATTTGTTGGCCCGACCCAGCCTGCCCAACATGCAGCTACATCTCGCACATTTGGAGTTAGCACGAGATTACATATCAGCTGGCTTATTGGATCGCTCGGAGCGTTTGTTACTGGATTTGGTGGCGGAGTCAGGCAATCACCGCCGAATTGCGCAACGGCATCTACTGGAAATCTATGAGGCGCAGCGAGACTGGACATCGGCAAAGCAGGTCGCTGAGCAATTGCTGCCCAAGCGATCGCTGCTCCGCGGTACTGGGCCTGAGACCCAAGAAGTGGGGCAGCCCGTCAATCTGTTATTGGCGCAGTACTGCTGTGAGTTGGCCCTAGAGAGTCAGCAACGAGGCGATTTAACGACCACTAAAGCGCTGTTGGAGCAGGCTTTGGGTCATGACAAACAGTGTGTGCGTGCCACCATGATGGTGGGGGAATTAGAGCTTCGAGCTGGGCAACCGCAGAAGGCTTTGAAGGCATTGAAGGCGATTGCCAATCAAAATCCCGATTTTGTACCTGAGACTACTGCGTTGTTACGTGACGCGTACCAATCGATGGATAGACGCGATGAGCTGGGAGACTTTTTGGTTCGTTGTTATGAGAACTATCCTTCTACGCGTCTAGTGCTTGATATTGCTTCTGAGTTGCGTGATCGCGAGGGTCCGCAAGCAGCCAAACGATTTCTACGCGACACCCTAACGGAGAGGCCCTCTCTGCGTGGGCTTGCACTTCTCATGAATCTGCATAGCAGTGAAGAATCAGGAGAAGACGAGGCTTTGGAGCTGGACATCATTGATAGGTTGATTGCTGCAAGAGCTTCCTATCGCTGCAGTCATTGCGGTTTTCGTGGACAGCACATGCACTGGTATTGTCCAGGCTGCAAGCACTGGGGCACCCTCCGTGATCGAGATATCGGTTCATCGGGGGATATGGCGCGTGGCTGATAGGAACACACCGATGAGCACAAGCGATGAAATAGGGCCCTTAATTGTGGCGCTAGATGTGGATACGGCAAGAGAAGCACTTGATATTGCCGACCAACTGGATAATCGTCACGTCAGAGTCAAAGTGGGTAAACAGTTGTTTACGCGCGAAGGACCGGCGGTCGTCTCTGAGCTGCAGAAACGCGGCTTCGATGTTTTTCTCGATCTCAAATTCCACGATATTCCCAACACCGTAGCCAAGGCGGTAGCTGCCGCCGCTGATTTGGGTGTTTGGATGGTGAATGTCCATGCGAGCGGAGGCCGACGGATGATGGCGGCGGCTCGAGAGGCGATTGCAAGCCACGATCAACCCCCTTTGCTGATAGCTGTGACAGTATTGACCAGTATGTCTAGCGAAGATCTCAGTGAGCTAGGCGTTGCCGAAACACCGTTGCAGCAGGTAACCAAATTAGCGACTTTAGCCTGTGACGCTGGCATGGATGGGGTGGTCTGTTCGGCTCAGGAAACGGCGCTGCTGCGCGAAAAGCTAGGTTCTAATTTTAGGCTAGTTACCCCAGGTATTCGCCTGCCCGGCGATGATGCTGGTGATCAGCGGCGGGTAGTCACACCAATCGATGCAATGGCTAGCGGGTCCCACTATCTTGTGATGGGTCGCTCGGTCACGGCCAGCACCAATCCCGCTGACACAGTCACGGCAATTTTGGCATCGCTTGCAGTTAAGTAGCATCTCTATTGTCCGATGATGGCGACTAGGGTGGTACTGATAGGTAGCTTGTGTATCGAGCTCGCGTAATGTCACGCAGCTCTCATCACAATGACTACTTGGAGAAACGTTATGACGACTCAATCCTGTTTTGACATGCTTCGCAGTACTTTCGGTTCATTTGTGCTCGCGGGCGCCCTGATCGCAGGCGCGGTCAACGCAACTTTTGCCGCTGATAGCGAGGTGAATATCAATACCGCCAGTGCTGAACTCATCGCTCAAGAGCTGGTGGGTGTTGGACAATCTAAGGCCTACCGTATTGTGGAATACCGCGAGGCTCATGGACCTTTTGAGTCCACCGACGAGCTGATCGAGGTTAAGGGAATCGGTGAGTCGATACTGGAGCGCAACCGTGATCGGATTGTTATTCAGTAGAGAAGGCCGCATAACTGGGGCGATAACGTGATTTTAGTCACGGGTGCCTCGGGCTATATCGGCCAGGCTTTCCTGGCCGATACGCGTGTCAGAGGGGAGGTGGTTATTGCCGCTGGACGGTATCAAGTGCCCTCGGAAAAGACGCGGGTATTCGATCTTGAGTGCCCCGAGACATTTGAAGCCGCTTTACAAGGTGTGCATACCGTCGTGCACTTGGCAGGGCTGGGTCATGGGCTTGCACAGCGCGATGGCGATTACGCAAAAATCAATGCCGACGCGACGAAAGGGTTTATGGCCGCTGCCGTCAACTCGGGGGTGAGGCGATTCGTCTTGTTGAGTTCAATGAACGTGGTGCCGACCTCGGCAGGAGACCCAGCGCTGAGAGCCGAGTTATTCCCCGAGCCCGCTGACCCTTACAGTGCCTCTAAGTGGCAGGCAGAGTTAGCGCTCAATGCGGTGCTAGCGGGTACGGCGTGTCAGGGTTTGATTGTGCGAGCGGCATTGACTTACGACCAAGACTTACATGCCAATCTCGCCAGTCTTCAGCAGTGGGTGCGATTTTTGCCTGTGGCGCTGCCCAAAACGGGGGCCAGGACCCTTGTGTCACGGTTCGATTTGGCGGCGCTTCTGGGCTACTGTGCAACGGCGCCCACCAGTAAATTACAGCCCGGTATTTGGGCGGCGACGGACGGCCAGATTTACGACAGCAGACGGATTGGCGCCGCATTGGGTGCCGGTTCGTGGGTCTTGCCTGAGGCGCTTTGGTGGCTGGCTGCGCATTGTCGCGACGCCATCACTGGCCTGCGCTTGGGTAGCACTTGGTCGTCGTTAGCTGGAGCGCGTTGGGCGGGTCAAGCGCAGCCCGTCCCGGAATGGTCACCAACGACCTCGCTCGAAACTTGTCTTGGGAGCGCATGCGATTGATCCTGCTGGCTTCTACATTGGTGTTTAGTGCCGGGTTGCTGTGGTTGTTTGAACGCCTTGCTCCTGCCTTAGGACTGCTCGATGAGCCCAATGCGCGTAGCTTGCATGATCAGCCGGTAGTTGTTGGCGGGGGCGTTGCCTTTGCCCTGTCAGTAACATTGGCGCTCTATGTCACGCCGACACCCACGGTACTTGATTACCCTGTGGCGCTGGTTGGATTGTTGCTTTGCGCTCTGGGAATGCTGGATGACCGGTTTGAGTTACCCAGTCTGCCGCGGTTACTGGCGTATTTTTTGGCAGCGGTATGGTTGGTAAATCAGGTTGACCTGCTGCTCGACTGGCATTCCACCTTTGCATTGATAGCCATTGCCATTGCCGTCACCTGGCATATTAACCTCTTTAATTTCATGGACGGCGCTGATGGTTTGGCGGTGACCCAGGCATTAATGGTTTCCGTTGGGTTGGCGCTGATCTCAAGTTTTAGCCAGACGCTAGATTCCGCTGCGACCCCCCATTCGAGTCTGGCTTGGGGTGGTTGGATTTTTACGGCGGCTTTGTTGCCGTTTGCGGTGCGCAATTGGCCGCCAGCACGGGTGTTTATGGGTGATAGCGGCGCAGTTTTTTTGGGCTTTATTCTGGCGGCCTTTGGCATGGCGGCGTTTCGTCAGGATGCGCGCTTAGGTGCCGCTTGGGCCATCCTGATGGCTCCGTTTATCACCGACGCCACGGCAACCTTGTTGCTTCGGCTAAGTCGTGGATTGCCACCCCACGTCGCCCATAGCGATCATTTGTATCAGCGCCTCGCTCGTCGAATGCAAAGCCCACTTCCGGTGGTTCTCGGGTTGATGGCAATGCACATGCTGTGGCAGTTTCCGTTGGCCTGCTGGGTGGTCATGGGGGAGTATTCCCCATGGATTGCGGTAATTTTATCCCCTGTTATTACCCTAGGTTTGCTGGCTTACGAGCGGATGAACCCGTAAACTTTTGCTTTCTGTGGGTTTCCCCTGAAGCGCCCACGGTCCCATTCCGCCGTTGTTGTAGGAAGTCGATATGGTCAAGAGACTGTCCCGTAAAGTCAGTAGTTCGCTCTTGGCACCCGGCTCCATCTTTGCTGCGGCCCGTGGCGGCTGGTTTATCTCGGATTTTTCTCGATTTTTGGCCTTTCTAGGCCTTGACCTCGCTATCGTCGTTATGGCGCTAATGGGCTCTGTGGTGATTGGGTCTGACCGGTCGCCGCTTCCTGCTACCGCCTCTGAAATGATGGCAGGTCTGCTCGTTTGCGGGTTGTCGGCGGTAATTTTCGTTCGCTTTGGGCTTTACCGAACATTATTACGCCACATGGGGCAGCATGCCGTTTGGAACCTAGTGCGCGCGGTCAGCTTATCTGCCCTTGTATTCGGTGCTGCCACATATTGGCTTGGCGATAACATTGCCAAAGTGGCGCCCTTAGTATTTTGGTTATTGGTATTGGTGGGGACTGGGGGGGTGCGTATGCTAATCCGCTCCTGGTATCAGTCGACTACCCGTGGTAGTGCCAAGCGAGTCATCATTTACGGTGCAGGCGAATCGGGTCAGCAACTCTTGCATGCACTCAATCACGGTCCGGGCCATGAAGTGGTTGCCTTCGTCGATGACGATCGGCGGGTGCATAACTCTGTCATCAATGGACGCCCGGTTTGCAGCGCTGACTTACTAGAGGACCTGGTGGAGGAGCTGGGTGTATCGCAGGTGCTGTTGGCGATTCCCTCTGCCAGTCACGAACGTCGGCGTGAAATTATTAATTCCCTGGTCGGTATGCCTGTTCACGTCAGGACAGTGCCAAAAATATCGGAATTGGTGGCTGGGCGTGCGAGCGTTAATCAGATTCAGGATGTCGACTTGGATGATCTGTTGGGTCGAGACCCTGTGCCGCCGCATCCTGAGTTAATTGACCGCTGTATTACCGGCAAGGTTGTCATGGTCACTGGGGCTGGAGGTTCGATTGGCTCTGAGCTTTGTCGTCAAATTATCGAATCATCCCCTGCCGAACTCATTTTGCTCGAGGTCTCTGAATACGCGCTTTATAACATTGAGCGCGAGTTGCGTGCTCGCTGCCATGAGCATGATCTGCGCTTCCCTGTGGTGACGCTGCTGGGTAATGTGCGTGATCAACAACGATTAGAGACACTGTTTCGGACCTTTAAAGTAGATACTGTGTATCACGCCGCGGCCTACAAACACGTGCCCATGGTAGAGCACAACGTCTCCGAGGGTGTGGTTAACAACGTGCAGGGTACATGGAGTGCCGCCAAAGCCGCGCAGAATGCGGGTGTTGACACTTTCGTATTGGTGTCTACGGATAAAGCCGTGCGACCGACCAATGTTATGGGTGCCTCGAAGCGCTTCGCTGAGCTCATTTTGCAATCAATGGCCCGAACAGACACGCAAACGCGCTTTTGCATTGTTCGCTTTGGTAATGTGCTCGGCTCTTCGGGCTCCGTGGTGCCGTTATTTAGGGAACAGATCGAAGTTGGCGGCCCTGTAACAGTCACCCACCCAGAAGTGTCGCGCTATTTCATGAGTATTCGTGAGGCGGCCCAGTTAGTGTTGCAGGCCGGCGCTATGGGTACGGGGGGTGATGTTTTTGTACTCGATATGGGACAGCCCGTGCGCATTGTGGATCTTGCCCGCCGAATGATTCGGCTGAGCGGTTATGAACTTGAGGGCGAGTCGCCCGCGATGGATCAAATTCGTGTTGAGTTTATCGGCTTGCGTCCGGGTGAAAAGCTTCATGAAGAGTTGCTATTGGGCACTTCTGTGGCCGGAACGGGTCATCCGATGATAATGCGTGCGGAGGAAGACAGTTTGGATGTTGAAACCCTCGAGCGAGGTTTCAATGAGTTGATGGCTGCCTGCGATCAGCTCGATTCCTCTCGCGTGGCCAGCATTCTGAAAGATCATGTCAGCGGTTTTGAGGGTCACGAACCACGACATGATTTTATCTGGGTAAAACGGGGAGGTGAGGGACGTCGTCAGCTTAAGCCTGTTGAGGGGGAGAATGTTATGCCCTTTGAGCGCGCTACGCCGTCTAGCTGAATCGTTTTTTGGGCTGCGGCCATACCCGGTTCTCCAAAAAATCTTTGCCTCACTAGTATTCTGCTGCCAGCTCGCTAGTATTCAGCCTGAACTTTTTTAGACGCCCTTGCTTTGGGTGTCTCATCATATTGAGGGGGTGATATGTCTTTCGTGGTAAATCGAAGAGACGTAGACTTTTTGATGTACGAGCTTTTGGGGCTCGACGATCTTCTCGCCGCTGAGCGTTACCGGGAGCATGATCGAGAAACTGTAGCAGCAGTTTTGGATCTCGCTCAGCAAATGGCCGAGGAAGAATTTCTCCCCTGCGCCGCTGAACTGGACGAATACGAACCCATTTTTGAGTCTGGGGAAGCGAAGACCCCCGCCGTTCTGAAAAAGATTCTAAAGAGTTTTGTTGAGGCGGGTTTGCCCGCGGCAACTTTTGATGCTGAATTGGGTGGCATGCAGTTGCCCGCTTTGGTTACCAATCTGATGCAAGGTATTTTCCAGGCGGCCAACGCCCCCGCGGTGGGTTATCACTTTTTAACAGCCTCCAATGCCCATATGCTGCATGCCTGTGGTAGTGAGGCTCTGCAGGCTCAATTTTTGGCGCCAATGGTAGAGGGGCGTTGGCTGGGTACGATGTGTTTGTCGGAGCCCCAGGCGGGCTCTTCTTTAGCCGACATTCGGACCCTGGCTAATCCGGTCGGTGATGGCAGCTATCACCTGACTGGCACCAAAATGTGGATCTCAGGTGGTGAACAAGACATTTCTGAGAACATTGTGCACATGGTCTTGGCGCGGACCCCAGACGCCCCAGCCGGCGTGCGCGGCATTTCTTTATTTTTGGTACCCAAGTACCGCGTTAATGCTGATGGCAGTCTGGGCGATTTCAACAATGTGGTGCTAGCAGGTCTAAACCACAAGATGGGGCAGCGAGGTACCACCAATACCCTGCTCAATTTCGGCGAGAGTGGCGATTGTGTTGGCTATTTGGTGGGGCAGGAGAACGAAGGCCTCAAAAACATGTTCCACATGATGAACGAGGCCCGTATTGGTGTGGGTATGCTGGCAACGATGTCCGGACTGGCGGGCTACTTGTATTCCTTAGATTACGCCCGCAACCGGCCGCAGGGACGCCACCCAGGTGATAAAGACCCGAACACCCCCATGTTGCCCATCATTGAGCATGCCGATATCAAGCGCTTGTTGCTCGAACAGAAGACCGCGGTCGAGGGTAGCTTGGCGCTGTTGTCCTACTGCGCCGCATTAGTCGACAGGCAGAAGATTGCGACGACGGAAGATGAAAAAGGGCAGTTATCGCTGCTGCTGGAATTGCTCACACCCATTGCTAAGTCTTGGCCCTCTGAGTTCACGCTAGAGGCTAACAAGCACGCCATGCAAATTTTGGGGGGATACGGTTATACCCGTGAGTACCCTGTTGAGCGTTTCTATCGCGACAATCGGCTTAATCCGATTCACGAGGGAACGCACGCCATTCATGGCATTGATTTGCTTGGGCGAAAGGTAAATCTCTTTGGCGGTGCAGCCTTGACGCTGTTAAAGGCTGAAATTGATCGTGTTGTCAGCCATGCCCAACAACATGCTGGACTGACTGCACACGCTGATGCATTACTGCAGGCTTGGCAGCAGGTCGCTGACACCGTTGAAGCGGCCAACGCCGAGTCAAACGTCCAAACGCGACTGGCAAACGCCACGATCTTCCTTGATGCCTTCGGCCATGTGGTCATTGCTTGGCTATGGCTATGGCAAGCCGCCACTGCTGCCGATGCCTTAAATGAAGGTAGTGATGAGAGGGCTTTTTACACGGGTAAATTGGCAGCTTGCCAGTATTTTTTCCGCTACCAATTACCTAAGGTCAGTGCTCAGTTTGCACTCGTAAGTCAGCTCGATACCACAACGCTTGACATGACGGCGGAGCAATTTACGGGGAGCTAAAGCTCCCAGGCACTGGTCAGCTGAGTTGCAGCGGTAGGCTTCGTAAGCGCTGACCGGTAGCAGAAAAAATGGCATTGGCCACCGCCGGTGCAATGGGTGGTGTTCCCGGCTCACCCACCCCGCCCAAGGGCTTATCAGCACTGTTGACAATGATCACCTCGATCTCGGGCATCTCGGCTATGCGCAGCGCGGGATAGTCATTGAAGTTGCCTTCTTGAACTGCTCCATCGACCAAGGTGATATCCCCATAGAGCGCCGCGCTCAGGCCGTAAACGATGCCAGACTCCATTTGGGCACGCACCACGTCAGGGTTTACGGCGTAGCCACAATCGACCGCACACCACACTTTCGTCACGCGGATGTTTCCGTCGCTGACGTCGACTTCGGCAATTTCTGAGACGGCGGTTTGAAACGAGAAGTGAGAGGCGACACCAATATGTGCTCCGGCGGCTCGCCTTTCATGCCAGTTTGCCGCGGCAGCTACCGCTTCCAAGGTGCCTCTCAGGCGCGAATTCCCCCTTAAGTGCGCTAGGCGGAAGTCGACAGGATCTTGCTGGGTTTTCTCGGCAAGTTCGTCCATGAGCGATTCTTTGCCAAAAGCGGTGTAGGAATGCCCAACGGAGCGCCAATAGCCGAGCCGAAGTCCGGGATCCAGTGTGATCTGGGCGGCCCGCTTATTGGCGCAGTCATAATCTTCAACCAAACCCTCCAGCGACGGTGGATCCGGCTCGATATGGTCTACCGCGAAGTTGGCTAGTGTGCCTCCCAACCATCGAGCAGCCCCTTCGGGCAGCATTTCAGCGCCTAGGATTTGAGCCATGTCCTTCATCTGGTGGCCCAAAATCTGCGGGCCTACACGTTTGGCGTCCAGCACCATGAGTTTGCCGCTGTCATCGACTCCCGCTCGATAGCGCATCAGGGCCGCTGGGCGATAGTAGTCGTTGCGCATGTCATCTTCGCGACTCCAGGTCATTTGTACTGGAACACCAGCGGCTTGAGCGACTTCGACCAGTTCACGGATGACATCCGCAGCGGCGCGGCGACCGAAGCCGCCGCCCAACATACAGTTGTGAACTCGAACTTGCTCGGGTTCCAAATCGGTCTTAGATACAACGATCGCTTGCGCAGCATCAGGTGCCTGCGTGCCGGTCCAAATGTCGCAGCTGCTTTCGGTGAGATGCATGGTGGCCGTCATCGGCTCCATGGTGGCGTGAGCGAGGTAAGGCGCATAGTAATCTTGGGTTAGGCTTGTATTGGCGTGAGCCATGGCGCTATCGACGTCACCCTCTTCATGCCCGGTCAACCCGTCTTCGGCGTCAGCCGCCGCCGAGAAGGCTGCGGGTAATTGCGCCGATTGAATTCCCCGCAAGGGTTCTGGCAAGTCCCATTCGATTTCGAGTAGGCTCGCGCCGAGGCGGGCATTCCACAATTGGTCGGCGACAACCGCAACACCTGAGAAAATGGGATAAACGCCTATGACACCGGGGCTGTTCAAGGCCGCTTCTGCATCAAACGTCTTGGGTGTACCGCCGATAACGGGGCAGCGAACCACCACTGCCCTGTGCATGTTCTCGATGTCGATGTCGAGTCCGTACACGGCCGTTCCGGTCGCTTTGGCCATCGCGTCAAGGCGACGTGAGTTTTGCCCAATGAGCTTAAAGTCTGCAGGTACTTTGGGCGTCCCGGTCGCCCGCTCTCCTTGTGCCGCGGTAGCAACGAACTGTTGCCAAGGATAATCGGTAGAAGTCGTGACGACGCGCCCTTGCTCTAACCTGAGGTCATTGGGGGCAACGCCCAAGTCCTTTGCTGCGGCGTTAATGATGGTGGCTCGGAAGTCGGCCGCGGTTTGGCGCAAAGGCTCGTAGTGCGCAATCATGCTGGTACTGCCGCCGGTGATTTGCATGCCTTGTACCAGCGGATTCATGTACAGGGCATTATTCGCCGGTGCGTGCAGTACCTGGATGCTTTCTATGTCCAGGTTCAATTCTTCAGCGACCAGTGTGGTCAGACCCTGGATGGCGCCTTGACCCATTTCGGCCCTGGGGAAAATAAACGTAAATTGGCCATCCTCGGCCAAATGTAAAAATGGATCAAAGTTACCGCCTTGATCCACCAGCGTATCGGCGGTGAGGGATAGGCTAGGGTGCAGGCCCAGTACTAGGCCAGTGCTGGATAAACCAAACGCTTTGAGAACATCGCGACGACTTAACGACATATCAGTACGCCTCCCTAGCGCTGACGGCTGTTGAGTTCGGCTCGTATACCTGTACGCCTGCATTTTGCGCTACTTGGCGGATAGTGGTTTTAATCTTGCTGTAAGTGCCGCAGCGACACAGGTTGCCTTGCATCGCGGCCTCTATCTCTGCGTCGGTCGGATTGGGATTGCTTTGGAGCAGTGCTGTTGCCGAAATAATCTGACCCGACTGACAGTACCCGCACTGGGCGACAGAATTATCGGCCCACGCTTGTTGCAGTGGGCTGGGGTTTTCGGGGCTGCCGATACCCTCGATGGTGGTGATCGCTTTCCCAGCTGCCGCTGATACGGGTAGCACGCAGCTGCGAACGGAGGCGCCGTCTATTAGCATGCTACAGGCACCGCATAGTCCGGCGCCGCAGCCAAATTTTGAGCCCTTAAGCTTCAAAAGATCCCGGATAACCCACAGCAGGGGCGTCTCCGGGGGCGCGTCGACGGCGTGTTCGACACCATTTACCGTAAGTTTCATGGGGGTGCTCCAGAGCGGGAAGTATGGTCAAGACTATACTGGAAAATACTTGGCATTGGACCATTTGCTTCGCTCTCGAGTGCATGTCAACCGAATGCGACCGTTTATTTCTCAAGCAGTAGCTACACCAAATACCACTGGGCCGAGTCCCAGTTTTCGTTGACTTAAGAGGCGAAATGAATCGGCTGGAGTGCTGTTGTCTATAGAAAAGAGGTGTGAGGCGGCGGTGGGTCGTGATGTTTATGGGTTTACTGATGACGTAAACTACGCGTTTGACAAAGATCTTTAGAGGCGTCGCGTGGCCGAGTTTGATGTATTTAATGGGGATGCCGATGGTATCTGTAGTTTGTTGCAATTGCGGCAAGTCGATCCTAGGCAGTCCGTTAAGATAACGGGTGTGAAACGCGATATTGCTTTACTTGAGCGCGTTGAGGCTGGCGCGGGGGATGGCATCACTGTGCTCGATATTTCCCTAGATAAAAATCGAGTGGCGCTGCTTCGGCTATTGGAGCAAGGCGCTGACGTTTTATACGTCGATCACCACCATCCTGGGGAGATTCCCGAACATCCGGGCTTGCAGGCGGTCATCAATACCGCGTCCGATGTGACCACCTCAGCCCTAGTCAATGGTCATTTGCAAGGTGCTCGTTGTGGTTGGGCGGTGGTGGGATGTTTTGGCGACAATCTGGATGGGACCGCCCAAGCGTTAGCCAAGACGCTCGATCATTCCGTCGATTTGGAGCGCTGGCGCAGCCTCGGCATCATGCTCAATTACAACGGCTATGGTGCGACAGTCGAGGATCTGCATTTTCATCCCGAAGCATTGTTCCAGCGTCTGTTACCGTTTTCAGATCCAGAAATCGCCCTTAACGAGGACCCCGAATTGCTCTCTGTGCTGGAGGCCGCCTACGCCAGTGACATGACTCAGGCTGAGCAAGCAGCGAGTATTGCCGAGAACGCCCATTACTCGGTACGCGTTTTGCCCAGTGAGCCCTGGGCGCGGCGGGTTAGTGGCGTATTTGGCAATGCACTGGCGAATAGCGCCCCCGATCGAGCCCATGCTGTATTGACTGAAATAGAGGGGGGCTACCTAGTGAGCATTCGTGCGCCGCTCAATAATCGGGTGGGCGCTGACGAGGTTTGCCGGCAGTTTGATACCGGTGGGGGTCGCGCTGCGGCAGCGGGTATTAATTGCTTGCCCACGAGCGAGTTGTCGCGCTTTGTTGATGCGCTGGCCGCGCGCTATGCCTAAGCCATAATCTGTTAGCTGCTTACGACGACGTTTTAGCAGCGTCTGCAAAAAGCTTATTAGAAACTGGATTTTTCAACGAGTTGCGCCAGCAAGCGCTCTATGCTGTCGAGTCGGGTCTCGAGATCTCTAGTGTTTGAGTGGCGATCTTTCGCCGTGCCCCCCGATGCCGATGTCATTGCTTTTGGCATGATGGTGCCTACAACAGTATCGACGACACCGGGATCGTAGTCTTCACCGCGCAGGTGTAGGGTGCGCGCGGCGTGCTCTAAGCTTCCGTAGAACACATCTCGGCGCTGCCAGCGGGGTGTGCTGTCATCCAGCTCCTGCCGATCGAACGCGCGCTGATAAACGCTATTGAATACCCTGACGTATTCACGAATCTGCTCCAGTTGTTGCTCGGGCTCGCCATGACTTCGACGGGCTCTGTAGGTTAAATCTACGACTTCATATTGCTCGAGTAACGAGCGCAGGTGGTACTCGGCAAGTTGGCGAAATTGCTTGGCAGCGCTGGCTTCGGCATCGATAGCCGCTTCAGCTCCCAGCGTGAGTTGATGCCAGAAATGGCCGACCACTCCATTCAGTAAGGCTTGCTTATTACGGTAATAGAGATACAGCGTGCCCTCGGCAATATCGGCGGCGGCGGCGATATCTTGCATCCGCGAGCCATCAACACCTTTTTGTACAAATATCGTTGTGGCGGCTTCAAGGATGGCCGCTTCACGTGCCTCTAACTTCTGCCGCCGGGTTGTCTGATCAGGCTTCTGATTAGCGCTTGCTGCCATCGCGGGTGACCCCTATACTCTCACTGAGTATGATTCATTAATTATGAGTATAGTTCATTTTTGGCATTTGCAAAGGACGGTTCATGATCAAAGCACCGATTCGTATTGGCGGGGCCACCGGGTATTGGGGGGAAGCCGACTTGGCGTTACCGCAATTTTTGGCAGAAGGCGGTCTGGACTACATTGTCTTTGACTACCTCGCTGAAATTACAATGTCGCTACTGGCGCGAGCCCGAGATGCCGATCCAAACATGGGTTATGCCACGGATTTTGTGACGGCTATCGTGAAGCCGCACTTATCGGCCATCGCCGAGTCTGGCGTGCGTTTGGTCAGCAATGCCGGTGGTGTCAATCCGCAAGCCTGCGCTGAGGTGATTCGCCAGCTCATTGCGGAGGCTGGGCTCGATCTGAAAGTGGCGATTGTCACCGGCGACGATGCCATGCCCCTGCTCGCGCAATTACAGGCGTCGGGCGCCACCGAGATGTTTTCTGGCGAAGGTTTACCGCCCGCAGAGAAAATCGCGAGTGCCAATGCCTACTTGGGGGCTTTCCCCATTGCTCAGGCCTTAAGCGAGGGGGCCGACATTGTAATTACCGGGCGCTGTGTGGATAGCGCTGTCACACTGGGAGCTTGTATCCATGCTTTTGGCTGGCAGCCGACTGACCTCGATCAACTGGCGGCGGGATCCTTGGTGGGCCATCTGGTTGAGTGCGGGCCACAAGTGACGGGAGGCAATTACACTGATTGGGAGCAGGTGGCCGATTCGTTGCATAACGTGGGCTATCCCATCGCTGAAGTAAGTGCCGACGGCAGTGCGATTATCAGCAAGCCCGCCGACACCGGTGGTTGTGTCACGGTGGGCAGCGTGGGCGAGCAATTGCTCTATGAGATTGGTGACCCTGCCGCTTACTTCTTGCCCGATGTCGTATGCGATTTCACCCAAGTGACGCTTGAGGATTTGGGTGATGACCGAGTCAAGGTATCCGGCGCGCTTGGGGCGGGTGTGCCCAGTACGTACAAGACCAGTGTGACTTGGGCCGATGGCTGGCGCGCTGGCACCATCAGCTTTTACGTGGGTCGACGCGCTGCGGATAAGGCGCGTATTTTTGCCGGGGAAGCGGTGGCTCGAGCCCGAAGAAAGCTCGACGCTAAAGGCCTGCCTGATTACGACGATATTCTGATCGAAGTTGTGGGTGACGAGAGCCATTACGGCGAATCAGCGCGTTATGTGCGCAGTCGCGAAGTGGCGGTCAAAATTGCTTGTCGGCACCAAGATAAGGGTGCGGTAGCCTTGTTGATGAAAGAGCTCTCCGGGGTGGCGTTGGGGGCGCCGGCGGGACTGTGTTCTTTCGCCGGTACCCGTGCGCGACCCTCACCGGTGGTGCGCTTGTTCTCAACGTTGGTCGATAAAGCGCAGTTACCGATCGCCATTGAAACCGCCGAGGGTGTGACCGTTCACGAGCCGGCCCCGGGACTTCCTACCCCAGGAGAGCCTGCGCGTCACCCTGTGCCAGCGCCCGATACTGCCGATGACTTGATCGAAGTACCCCTGGAGCAGCTGGCCTGGGTACGATCGGGCGATAAAGGCGATAAGGCCAATATTGGTGTCATGGCGCGTAAGGCTGCGTACTTACCTTGGATAGCCGCCGTACTGGACACCCATTACGTAGCCAGTCGTTTCAATCATTTCATGACAGCCCCGGCGATTGATCGTTATTACCTGCCTGGTTTGCCGGCACTGAATTATGTCATGCACAACGTCCTGGGTGGCGGCGGTATTGCAAGCCTTCGCAACGATGCCCAAGCCAAGTGCTACGGCCAGATCCTGCTGGATACAATGATTTCCGTCCCATCCTCATTGCTTGAGTAATGCTATGGCTGTTATCGAATCTAAGACGATAAAAACGAGCGCTGTCTTCCAGGAAAATCGGGACGCTATGCTGGCATGCGTCGCGCGTTTGCGTGAATTGGAGCAGCGCGCCGCCGATCAATCGCAGCGACGAGAGGCCACCTTTCGAAAGCGTGGTCAGTTGACGCCGCGGGAGCGCCTGAATGCGTTGGTGGACCCCGGCATGCCTTTCGTACGATTGCATTCGATCGCCAATTATTGTGGTGAAGACCCCAATCCCGAGACCAGCGTGCCCGGCGCCTCCGTTATTGTTGGTATCGGTTTTGTTGAGGGTGTGCGCACCATGATTTGGGTGGACGATTCAGGGTTGTCTGCCGGTGCGGCTACCCCCTATACCGTGCATGTGGCCCTGTCGATCCAAAAAATCTGTATGCGCGATAAGTTGCCTTTGATTCATTTAGTCGAGAGTGCTGGCGCAAACTTACTTAATTACACGGTTGAGCTTTGGTCCAACTTTGGCGCGGTGTTTCGCAACCTGGCAAGGATGTCGGCGCAGGGTTTGCCGACGATGGTGGTGTTGCACGGGGGTTCAACCGCAGGCGGCGCCTACATGCCAGGCATGTCTGATTATGTCATTGGCGTGAAAAAGAATGGCATGGCGGCCCTGGGAGGGGCGGCCCTGGTTAAGGCTGCCACTGGCGAGGATGCGGATGATCGTGAGCTGGGCGGCACCGAGATGCACGCCAGTAAGTCGGGTGTGGTCGAGTATCTTGTTGAAGATGATGCCCATGGCCTACTCAAGGCGCGCGAGGTCATGCGGCGTCTGGACTGGAATAAACGCGCTAGGCCCGTTGCGCGACAGCCTTACAAAGCACCGCGTTATGACATTGATGAATTGGCAGGTGCTATTCCCATAGACCCGAAAATTCCGTATGACGTGCGAGAGGTACTGGCGCGCATTGTCGATGATTCCAGCGTTGAAGAATTTAAATCCCGCTATGGGGTATCGACCGTTTGTGGTTACGCCAGCATCACCGGCATAGCTTGTGCTTTTATTGGCAACAACGGTCCCATAGATCCCGATGGCGCCACCAAAGCAGCTCAATTTATTCAGCTGTGCGATCAGGCTGATCTGCCCCTAATTTTCTTCAACAACACCACCGGCTACATGGTGGGCACCCAGTATGAACAGGCCGGGATGATCAAGCATGGCTCCAAGATGATTCAGGCGGTGGCAACGGCGCGCATGCCCAAGCTCTCGCTGTACATTGGCGCCAGTTTTGGTGCAGGTAATTACGGTATGTGTGGCTGGTCCTATGAGCCAGACTTTTTATTTGCTTGGCCCAACGCGCGCACCGGTGTCATGGCAGGCCAAAGCGCCGCCACCACCATGGCTGAGGTCGCTAAATCGGTAGCCGCACGCAAAGGCGAGGAAGTTCCCCAGGCGGTATTAGAGGCACAACGGGCCAAGATATTGGCGGTATTTGATCCGCAGGAGGATCCGTTCTACACCTCCGGCCGAGTACTGGATCACGGCATCATTGATCCCCGCGATACGCGGCGAGTACTGGCGTTTTGTTTGGAAACCGTTCTTGAGGGTCGCCTACGTGAATTGAGACCCAATAGTTTTGCGGTAGCGAGGATGTGATTGATGACAGCTTTACCCGAGACAAAATCGATTGACTTAGAGGTGAGCGAAGGTTGGCTCACCATTTGGTTCAACCAGCCAGAGCGGCGTAATCCGTTGACTGACGAGGTGGTCGCAGAGTTATCAGATGTGCTATCGGCCGTTGCCAATAACCGCGATATTCGGGGTATTACCTTGCGAGGCCGTGGCGGTGTTTTTTGTGCCGGAGGGGACTTGAAGGCATTTAGTACGATGGCTACGGGTCCGCGTGACGAAACGTTGGCAATGAGTGATCAAATTGGTCGCTTACTGGCGGCGCTCAACAACACGCCTCAGGTGACGGTGGCCCTTGTGGAAGGCGCGGCGATCGCAGGGGGCCTCGGTATGGCTTGTTGCTGCGATGTGACCATTGGGACGACAGATTCCCGTTTTGCTTTTTCCGAGACACGCATTGGCATTACGCCGGCACAAATCGCGCGCTACGTGCTACAGAAATGCGGTTATAGCACCGGACGCCGATTAATGCTCACGGCGGCAAAGTTCAAGGGCGGCCAGGCGGCTCAATTGGGCATTTTGGATGAGGTCGTTGACTCGGTGGAAGCGCTTGAAGACGCCGAGCGGGCGATTAAACGAGAAGTATTAAGTTGTGCGCCAGAGGCGGTGGCCCAATGTAAGCGCTTGATAAACGATATTATTCATCTCAATGACGCCGCCGCTATTGCGTACGCATCTGCCAGTTTTACCGACGCGTTGCAGGGTCCAGAGGGTGCTGAGGGCGTTGCCTCTTTTCTTGAGAAGCGCCAGCCGGCTTGGCACGTAGAGGTGAACTAAATGTCTCAAATTGACACGCTACTTATCGCCAATCGCGGTGAGATCGCCGTGCGGATCATGCGCACGGCGCAGAGTCTGGGTATTAAGACTGTTGCGGTTTATTCAGAGGCCGATGCCAATGCACTGCATGTGCGGCGCGCTGATCAATCGGTCTGTATTGGTCCTGCGCCCGTGGTCGAATCGTACCTTCGCGGCGACCGTATTCTTGACGTGGCGCGTGAGCTAGGCGTTGATGCCATTCATCCCGGCTACGGCTTCCTTTCCGAGAATGCCGGCTTCGCTCAAGCTTGTGAAGACGCCGGTATTAAATTTGTCGGACCTTCGGTTCATGCAATAGATGTTATGGGAGACAAGGCGCGGGCCAAGAGCGCGATGATCGAGGCGGGCGTGCCCTGTATCCCGGGTTATCAAGGTGAGGATCAGAGTGACGAAACCCTAGTAGCACAAGCTCATGAGGTTGGGCTGCCTGTCATGGTGAAAGCCGCAGCGGGTGGTGGCGGGCGCGGTATGCGCCTAGTTGAGGATCCGGCGCAGCTGGCCAGTGCAATTGAGTTGGCCCGTGCCGAAGCGCAGAACGCCTTTGGATCGGGTGATCTCATCATCGAAAAAGCGGTGGTCAATGCTCGCCACGTAGAAGTTCAAGTTTTTGCCGATCGACACGGTAACACCGTGCATTTAGGTGAGCGTGATTGCTCGGTGCAGCGTCGTCATCAGAAGGTGGTTGAGGAAGCGCCCTGTCCGGTCATGACCCCCGAGCTTCGCGAGGCTATGGGTGCTGCTGCGGTTGAAGCAGCCAAGGCCGTGAATTACGAAGGTGCGGGTACGGTTGAATTTTTGTTGGCGGAAGACGGCGCGTTTTATTTTTTGGAAATGAATACGCGCTTACAGGTTGAACATCCGGTAACTGAGCTGATTACAGGATTTGATCTGGTGGAGTGGCAGCTGCGGGTCGCACGGGGCGAGCCTTTGCCGGTAGCGCAAGAAGACATCGCTTTATCGGGGCATGCTATTGAAGTGCGCTTATACGCAGAGGATCCCAGTCAGGGCTTTTTGCCCAGTACCGGTAGCGTGGATGTATTTGACATACCCAATGCTCCGGGGCTGCGAGTCGACGCCGGTATCGAGACTGACGATGAGGTATCTCCGTTCTACGATGCGATGGTCGCCAAAGTTATCGCACATGGCGAAACGCGAAATGATGCTCGGCGGCGTTTAATTCGCGCTCTGGCGGGAACCGCTTTTCTGGGTCTCAATAACAACCGCGATTTTTTGTTGGACGTGCTCAAACAGCCGAGTTTTGCAGCAGGTGAAGCCACCACGGATTTTATTGGTGATTGCTATCCTGCGGGTGTCGATAGGGCGGTGCTTTCGTCTGATTTTTTGGCGAGCGCCGCGGTCATTCAACATGTGCTGTCTCTGTCGGAGAGTTATGCGCTGGCGTTGTCGGTAAGCGAGGAATTATTGGACTGGGATACAACCGGTGCGCTGGTGTCGGTTCGGCAGTATGAGGTGGCTGGTGAGCCGGTGAGCCTGAGCTTGTCTGCTATGGGTGGTAGCGCTTACCGCGTGCGCTGTGGCGATGACACCGTGGATATCTCGGTTGAGGCATTTGATGATGACAGTGTGCAATTACGCATAGACGGTAGGCTGGAGGGCTATCGCTTCTGCGCGGATAGTGCAGCTCGCTTGTCACTATCAAATCATGAGGTCTCGGCAGTGCTCACTGACGTGACACGGTTGGCGCCCGAGGATGCTGAGACAGCTGGCGAGGGCAGCGTCTGCGCACCCATGCACGGTCAGCTGGTCGCGGTTGATGTCGCTGTTGGTGATAAAGTTGAGCAGGGCCAGCGAGTGGCCATATTAGAGGCTATGAAAATGCAGCATGAGTGTTTGGCGGCTGTGGCAGGTGAGGTTTTGAGTGTTGCGGCGCAGGCAGGCCAGCAGGTAGCGGCGGGGGACTTGATCCTCATGATTGATGCGGATGATGCAGAGGCCGCGACGGAATAAACCGGAGTTTGGCAGAGGTTTTTTATGCAACAGGCAGTGGATTTTCGAGCGGAAATTGACGATCTGTATGAGCTGATCTCACCGTTATCAAATGATGGGCTCTTGGTGGAGACCGGCTTCAAGCAATGGTCCATAGAGAACCTCATTCGTCATCTCCATTACTGGGACGGCATGGCCTTTAATGCCCTGGTGGACCCAGAGCAATTTCAGCTCGATTTAAAGCCCGCTGCAAGAGCCTTGGGAAGCGGCCAACCATTACCCGACTTTGAGCGCTCTGTCATTACGCTCTCTGGCACGGCGTTGGTTTCTGCATGGAGAGAGACCAGTCTCCAGCTGGCTGAGGCCTACGAGCGTGCTGATCCCTCGCAGCGGTGTGCTTGGGTGGGCCCCGATATGAGTGCGCGCTCCTGCATTACCGCGCGGCAAATGGAAACGTGGTCACACGGACAGGGAATTTACGACGTTCTGGGTCGCGACCGTGTTGATTCAGATCGGGTGCGTAATATTGTGATCCTAGGTGTTAACACGTTCGGTTGGACCTATGAGGTTAATCAATTGCCGGTACCCGAAGTGCAGCCGGCGCTGACCTTAACTGCGCCCTCCGGGGAGCTCTGGCAATTCGGCGACGCGAATAGCACTGAGTCTATTGTTGGCGATGCCGTCGGTTTTGCACAGGTTGTGACGCAAACTCGCAATGTGGCCGATACGAATTTGGTAACTCAGGGCGATGTGGCTGATGAGTGGATGCGGATTGCGCAATGTTTCGCTGGCGCCGCGGCTAGGCCCCCAGGCCCGGGCGAGCGCCGTAAAGCGACGACCAATTAGCGGACGCTTGAGGCCGCAACAGAGCGGTTTTCCATGCGCTTGAGCGCGATCCAAAAAAGCTCGTCGTTTGAGTATCCAGTAATGCGATCAAGCTCTTTGCAGCCTGCAACCTGAATGAATGTGGGTGTGCCCAACACCGGACCGATGGCGCAGTTCGTAAGCGGGTGTGCTCCGCGTTGCCATTGATCAAATTGAACCTTCACCAGCGGCAGTGCTCGGGCCTCCTGCGTCTTGGCATAAATGGCCCCCACCTCTTTATCAAAGCGGTTGCAGGCGCCACAGTCCGGGGCGAATACATAGAGTAAGTCGTCCGCTCGGGCAGACGAAGTCAGTAGCGTGGCTAACAGTAGTATGAGTGACGGAGTGCGCATCAGAATTACAGTTTAATGTAGCCGAAGCCAGCCTGAACCTGCAGTCGGCCGAGCTCGGCAACCCCAGATTCCACGGTTTCGATGCCAAAGGTGAGGTCATCAGCGGCCTTATTGAAACTGTTAAGGGTATTCTCACAGGCGAAAATCCGTACGCCCCGCGCTAGGAGTTGCTCCATTTGTGCGCTGTACAAGCCACCATTAGGATCGGTAGCGCCTTCCAAAGCCGGTTTTACGCCATCAGCAATCAGGATGACTCTGAGGTTCAGGTCGGGCGCCGA
>CAYPPU010000008.1:0-75319 GCA_964412695.1 uncultured Alteromonadaceae bacterium
AAGACCATCATCTTCGATGACATGGTATGCGCCTCGCGCCTGGGTTAAATGGCTGGGGTGGTAGGATTCGAACCTACGAATGCCGGGATCAAAACCCGGTGCCTTGCCACTTGGCGACACCCCAATAATCTGTCTTATCGCGGATTGTGTAGGTCGGGCCGAATATCGATACCTTGAGCGACGATGCCACGAAAGGGATTACCCCTCACCGCCTCGTGCGCCTCGGACTCTTCATCAAAAGCAGCAAAAACGCAGCTGCCACTGCCAGACATCATGGACGGGGCATAAAGTGCCAGTGATTCCAGTGCTTCAGCCACGGCTGGATAGCGACTAACAACCACGGGCTGAAGGTCATTACGCCCACCCCCCGCGAAAAAGGCCGACATTGTGATGGGATGGGTGTTACGTGTCAATTCCGCGGCGGCAAAGATTTCGGCAGTACTCACATGGCAGTTGGGGCAAATTATGGCGTACCAGCGCGGGGGTAGTGAGACTGGCTTCAGATCTTCGCCCACGCCCTCGCCCCAGGCGCTGCGCCCACGCACAAATACGGGGACATCGGCACCCAGTGCCAGCGCTTTAGTGGCCAATTGATCTACGCTGAGGTCAAGCTGCCACAGCGCATTAAGGGCCAAAAGCGTTGTCGCGGCATCCGAGCTACCGCCCCCCAGCCCGCCACCCATGGGAATGCGTTTAGTGAGGTGAATTCGGGCGCCGAGGCCCGGAGCTCGCAAGCTGTCGGCGGCTTTTAGGATGAGATTATCGGGCGTGTCTAACCCTGGTTGATCGCAGCTGAGGCTGATTTCACCATCTTCAGTGCGCTCAAATTCGAGTTCATCGCCCCAATTCAGTAGTTGGAATACCGTTTGCAGCTCGTGGTAACCGTCGGCTCGTCTACCAGTCACATGTAAAAATAGGTTTAGCTTGGCCGGCGCCAGTGCACGCAGGGTTGCCGTCTCACTCATCTTGCCACCTCGGGCAATGTCCACCGCAGTAGCACGATTCGCAGTGTCAGGTTGTGCGACTGAAATGTAAGTTTGCGCGGCACTCGCCAGCGCTCGCTGTCGGTCCAGTCGTTGACTGTTGCCTGCCAGTCATCGTTGGGCGCACGACCACGCAGCAGAGCATCGCCCAACGCTTCCACAGGCAGCGAGGTGAGCAGTGCCGCCTGCGCAGCCGGTAACTGAGCTAGCTGGAGCGGCTCTAGAGCGTCACCGCGGTACTCGTGAAGGGCATTGGCCTGCCTTTCAATGATGCGCAAGCCTGCGCCGAGTGGACCTGATACCGTGACGCGATCTCGAGTTTGACTCAGGCGCTCCCAAGTTAGATTAACCGTATCGGTATCTCCAGCATGGGTGATGGCGGCTTTGCCCACCACGGACCATTGCTGCAGTTCATCCGGGGGCGGCTGGATCGACGATTTTGACGGCGCAGTAGGGGATGTGGCACAACCCGTAAGTGATAGTACGAACAGGAGATAACCTGTCGCCCAGTGCTGGCGGGAGATGGCCGCCGGCCTACTCCAGCACAACACCCAGACGCTCCAGTGTGCCCATGACTAAGGGGTCCTCGGGGCTGCGTTCCAGTGCGGACCGCCATACCTGAGTGGCCTCGTCTACGCGACCCAAGGCCCACAAGACCTCCCCCAAATGCGCGGCCACCTCGGGATCCGGGAACAGGTGAAAAGCTTCCTTGAGTAGCGATAACGCCTCGTGGTTTCGACCCTGCTTAAAATAGACCCAGCCTAAACTGTCCAAGATGGCGGGTTCCCCAGGGGTTAAAGCAATGGCGCGCTCAATGAGTTCAGCGGCCTCGGCATAGCGTTTGCTGTGGAGGGTAAGGGCGTAGCCCAGGGCGTTCAGCGTGGTTACGTTGTTGGGATCGCTAGCTAAAATGGCGCGAAAATCGGCTTCGGCCGCTGGCAGATCTTCCCGTTCTTCGTAACTCACCGCGCGGCCGTAGCGAAGCGGCACCGACTCGGGAAAGACTTCGAGCCCGGTCGTGTAGGCCGCTAGGGCAGCTCGATTTTCATCGAGCTCAGCTAATATTTGTGCCTGCCAGACGAACAGCCTTTCCGCCTCGTCGGGATGGCGCTGTCTGGCTAAGTCAAAGAGCGCGCTAACTCGAGGATGGCCGCCCAATTCGTGGGCAATGGAGCCCGCCCGCTGGAGCGCCTGCACCATTTCGCGGACCGGCCCAACAGCGCTGTAAAAATCTATCGCCTGCTCATAGTCTTCGCGATCTTCAGCGATTCGGCCTAAATAGTAATTGGCCTCATCCATGCGCTGTTCGAGTGTCAGTGTCGTTGTTAGATGAGCCTCCGCGGCGGCCACATCGCCGCGGTCAAGCTCAACAAGTGCGAGAGAAAATAAGTAATCGCCATTATCGGGTGACTGCTCGACTAAGACCTCAAATTGCGCCAGCGCGTCGCTGGTACGGCTGTTAGCCGCCAATAGCCGTGCCGTTTGCAGCCGAAGACCTTCTTTATCCGGATTTCGCTCCAGTGCAGCCAGTAGGGACGAAAACGGCTCTGCATCCCCTGTCTGCAGCAGCAGCTGGGCTTGTAAAATTAAGGCCCGCTCATCATCGACGTCTCTGGATAAAACACCAGTGATGGTATCGAGTGCATCTGCGAGGGCTTGGCTCTCGCGCTCGGCCAAGGCCACCGCAATGCCAATATCATTGTCAGTCGGCCAGTCGGCATAAAAACGCCTTAATTCCTGTGTCAGCGCGTGTCGGGCTTCTGGTGGCAGTTGCTTGATAGGCAGTAGCAGAGCGGGGGCATTGATGCGCGCCCCTCGCTGTTTGGCTTGTCGCGCAAAGGCGAGCGCCTGACCAATGTCACCCGTATTGATCAACAGCCCCATCGCTGTCACGGCCGCCGCGGCATCATTCGGATCGAGCCGGGTGAGCTGCATGGCAAGAGGCAACACAATATCTGGCCGTTGCCTAAATTCCCCCAACCGTAAGGCGCGACGGGTGAGTTCGGCGTCTTCCAGAACCAGAGCCTGCTCGCTCAAAATCACTAAGGCGCGATCGAACTGTTTTTCTCGCAGCGCAAATTCGGCGCTCAGTAGGGGCAGTATGCTGTCGTCTGGGATAGAGCGCTCATTGACATCGGCTGCAGATACCGTGATTTCATCGGTGCTTTCAACCTGCACTTTAACGTCTGTCATACGGGGCTCTGGCGCTGTTGAGGCGCAGGCTTGCAACAGACCAACAGTCGTGAATAGGCAAAGAATTTGAACGTGTTTGAGCATGGCATGGATGATGACACAACCGACCGCTAAAACCACCCAGCTTGGCTTTGCTCATTCTCGCGCGGTTCTTGGTATCATTGCACCTGAATTCAGTACCCAATAGGGCCGCCGCGTGCTAGAGCAGTTATTGGCGATAGGCATTAACCATGACTCAGCCTCCGTAGAAATTCGGGAGCGGGTGTCGTTTGCGCCAGAGAAAATCGCGGCGGCGTTAGAGTCTTTGCTATCAGGACAAGGCCTTGAAGAGGCCGTCATCCTCTCGACTTGCAATCGCACTGAGCTGTATTTATTGACGTCAGCAGGGGCAGACTTTAGTGCCATAGGCGACGCTGTCGTGGGCTGGCTTGAGCAAACGCATCAGTTGGGCGCCGGTGTGCTTGATAATGTCATTTATCGCCATCATGGCAGCAAGGCGTTTGCGCATCTTGTCCGAGTGGCCTCCGGGCTTAATTCTATGGTGTTGGGTGAGCCGCAGATTTTTGGTCAGCTCAAGTCGGCCTACGCGGTTGCCGAAGAGTCCGGCGCCGTGAGTGGCGGTTTGGGGCGACTGTTTCCTGAGGGCTTTCGGATTGCCAAAAAAGTGCGTACTGACACAGCCATTGGCGAGAATCCAGTTTCTGTGGCGTTTTCCGCGGTCGATTTGGCAGGCCATATCTTTTCTGATCTGTCGCAATGTACAGCGATGTTAATCGGTGCTGGGGAGACTATTGAGCTGGTAGCTCGACATCTTCGAGAAGCCAATCTCGGACGCTTGTTGATTGCTAACAGAACCTTGGCGCGCGCTGAATTGTTGGCGGAGCAATTTGGCGCTGAAGCCATATTGCTGGCCGATGCTCCTGATCATTTAGGGCAAGCCGACATAGTCATTTCCTCTACAGCCAGCCAGCTCCCCATATTAGGCAAGGGTGCTGTTGAGCGGGCAGTGAAACAGCGTCGGCATCGCTCAATCCTGATGGTTGATTTGGCGGTCCCGCGAGATATCGAGCCCGAAGTGGCCGAATTATCTGACATATACCTAT
This sequence comes from uncultured Alteromonadaceae bacterium, assembly GCA_964412695.1. Taxonomy (GTDB): domain Bacteria; phylum Pseudomonadota; class Gammaproteobacteria; order Pseudomonadales; family Halieaceae; genus Luminiphilus. The sequence continues at coordinate 4,280 of CAYPPU010000008.1, forward strand.
ACACGGTTGATGATCTGCGCGACGTCATCGAAGAAAATCTAAAGCTGCGTGCGTCTGAGGCGAGTAAAGCCGATCAGATTATCGCAACGGGCATCGACACCCTCGAAGAGGAATTGCGGACACGACAGTCGGCGGATGTGGTTAAAAGTTACCGGGAATCCGCGCTATCCATCCAAGAAGCCGAGCTATCCAAAGCACTGAAGTCTCTAGAGCGGGGTGATAGTGCGGAGTCCGTGGTGGCTCGTCTTGCACGAGACTTGACCAATAAGTTGATTCACGCCCCAACAATGGGTCTTAGGCGTCTAGCTAGATCTGGCGATGACGGTCAGGTCAGCCGGGCTCGAATGCTTTTGGGACTCGAAGACGGCAGCGAAGACGATAAACCGACCCTGCAGTGAAGGCATCAATTCAAACAAAACTAGACCGTCTCGTTGACCGTCACGAGGAGGTTGAAGCCCTTCTCGGTGACCCCGATACAATTGCGAATCAGCAAATGTTTCAAGCGCTGTCACGAGAGTACGCCCAGCTTGATGATGTCGCTAAAACTTGGGAGCGTTATCAGCATACGCAGGCGCAATTGTGCAGTGCTCAAGAGATGCTTAAAGATGCCGACCCCGATTTGCGCGAGTTGGCCGAAGATGAGGTGGCGGAATGTCAGCAGCAGCTTGGGGAGTTGGAGAATAGCTTGCAAGTTTTGTTGTTACCGCGAGACCCCCGCGATAGCCAGAATGTTTTTCTAGAAATTCGTGCAGGTACCGGCGGTGATGAGGCCGCGATTTTTTCAGGCGATCTGTTTCGCATGTATAGCCGCTATGCGGAGTCTAAGCGCTGGCGAGTGGAAATTATCTCTGAACGCCAGGGAGAGCATGGTGGTTTCAAAGAAATCATTACCCGGATCGAGGGTGACGAGGTGTATGCCCACCTAAAATTTGAATCCGGTGCGCATCGGGTTCAACGCGTACCCGAAACAGAGTCTCAAGGTCGCATTCATACGTCTGCCTGTACTGTAGCTATTCTAGCCGAGCCTGATCAGGTGGCAGAGTCAGACATCAATAAAGCCGATTTGCGCATCGATACATTTCGGTCTTCCGGAGCGGGTGGGCAACACGTTAACACCACGGATTCAGCAGTGCGCATTACCCACTTGCCGAGCGGCATCGTGGTCGAGTGTCAGGATGAGCGCTCCCAGCATAAAAACCGCGCTAGGGCGATGTCGTTACTTCAGGCTAAGTTGGCCAGCGCGGCTGAAGAGAAAGCGGCAGCGGAGCAGGCTGCGGAGCGACGCAATTTGGTGGGCACGGGTGACCGATCAGACCGTATCCGTACGTATAACTTTCCCCAAGGCCGGGTGACTGATCATCGCATCAATCTCACTTTGTACAAGTTAGATGAGGTTATCGCCGGAGAATTGGACGCGGTGATTCAGCCGCTACGTCAGGAGCATCAAGCCGACTTGCTGGCCGCCATGAGTGAGCAATGATGCCCTCAGTGGCTGACCTTCTCGCCGCAGCCGCTATCCCTGATAGTGAAGCGCAGTTGTTACTCGCGCATACAATTGATCGCTCTCGGACCTGGTTGTTTGCTCACTCTGAAGCGCAACTCGATACCGAACAGGCCGAGCAATTTCAGTTGCTGCTGCGTCGGCGTCATGCTGGCGAGCCGGTCGCCTATATTTTGGGTTATCGCGAATTTTGGTCACTCAACCTACAAGTTTCATCGGCGGTATTGATTCCTCGACCAGATACCGAATCGCTGGTCAGCTGGGCGCTTGAATTGGTGCCGAAAGAGCAGCCGTGCTCGCTCATTGATATCGGCACCGGTAGTGGCGCCATCGCCCTAGCGTTGGCCTACGAGAGACCCCATTGCGACATTACAGCCACAGATATCAGTGCGGAGGCTCTCGCAATGGCTCGCGAAAACTCACGGCGTCTAGCTTTGCCCATTAGCTGCTGCCTCAGTGACTGTTTCGATGAGGTGGCGGGCCAGCAGTGGTCGTTGATCGTCAGTAATCCACCATATATCGCAGAGGCAGATCCCCATCTCACTCAGGGCGACCTGCCCAGGGAGCCGATCACGGCATTGGTCTCGGGCAATGACGGACTGAACGTCATTCGTCGTCTTGTGGCATCAGCGCCGTCACATTTGTTACCCGGCGGCCATCTGTTGTTAGAGCATGGCTGGGAGCAGGGTGCAGCAGTGCGCGCATTACTGGTCGCAGCGGGTTTCAGTCAGGTTAGTACGCGCCGAGATCTTGCGGGTCATGAGCGAGTGACAGGGGGCTGTTGGCTGCCATGAATGATCATAATCTCGAGCGTTATTCTCGGCAGCTGCTAGTGCCAGGTATTGACTTTGAGGGCCAATCGGCGCTGGCGGCGGCTCACGTCTGTGTAGTCGGTTGCGGCGGCTTAGGGAACCCCGCAGCACTTTATTTGGCGGCCGCGGGTGTGGGTCGCTTGACACTTGTCGATGACGATACCGTGTCGCTTAGTAACTTGCCCCGGCAAATTGCCTTTCGCGAGATCGATCTTGGGCGGTATAAGGTCGATGTGCTCGCAGAAGAGATTTTGGCACGCAACAGTGAGGTGAATTGCGAGACAGTGTCCCAGCGACTCGATAGCGATAATGCGCTCCATCTGTTTGAAGGCGCGTCGGTGGTAGTGGACGGGACCGATAATGCGCAAACGAGGCAGCTAATTGATGTCACTACGATGAGGCTGGGGTTGCCCTGGGTGATGGGTGGTGCGGTTCAGATGTCGGGTATCAATGCGATCTTCGATGCCCAACGCGACTTCGGTTGTCTACAGTGTCTACAGGATACGGCAGACGCCTTGGGCCCTGAGGGCGATTGTGCCCGCTTGGGAATTATCGGCTCCGTGGTCGCCGCGGTTGCAATGACCCAAGTCAACCAGGTAATTAAGCTCATCACCGGTACTGGCTCCTTGCCCTTTGGTGAGATCTGGTTGCGTGATTTTCGTTGCGATGTTGAGCAGCGGTTAACGTTTTCGCCAAGACCGAATTGTCCGCGTTGCCGCGGCGATCAATAGGTGGCAGATCGCGCTGTCGACCTATCTAACTCCAGTTATTGAGGGGCCTTTGCCAGTGGCATTCTTAGCAAAGCGACCACTCTTAGGCCGATCAACAAAGTGCAAGTCGCTATACCCGCGATAGTCGCCCACCAGAATCCCGCTGCGCCATCGCTGGCATTGTCGGCAACAACCAAGCCTAGCCAGTAACCTAAGGGCAGTGCCAATAGCCAGTAGGCGACGACGGTGATAACGAAAGGCAGGCGGGTTTCTTTAAACGCTCTGAGCGTAAATGACCCCACGATCTGTCCGGCGTCAAAGACAATAAAGAGCGCGGCTAAGCCTATAAGTCGCTCGGCTAAGGTTCGGATGTCGGCATCGTCGGTATAGAGACTAATAATCCAATCAGGAGCTAACAACAGTAAGAGCGTCGTGGCGAGGCTGATAACCGCCGCAAGAGCGGCGGCTACCCAAAAAGCGCGGAGAACACCTTCACTGAATTCTGCACCAATGGCGTGGCCAATTCGTGTCGACATTGCCGATCCAATCGCCAGCATGGGGATGTAGAACATGTCCCAAATATTGAAAGCAATTTGGTGTGCGGCAATAGCGACTTCGCCCAAGCGTGCCACCAGTAGAGCAATCAAACTAAATACCCCAACCTCGAGAAAGAAAGTGAGGCCTAGCGGGATTCCTAGCCGCATAATTTCTTTAATAATGGACCACTCTGGTGGATGCCAGCGGAATGCCGGTAAATAGTCGCGTACCGCCGATTCCCGCGCGACTTGACCTAAAATGAGTAGTAACCCTAGCCACATAGATATGGCGGTTGCTATGCCACAACCCTTGGCGCCCAATTCGGGGGCACCCCAAGCGCCGTAGATGAAGGCGTAGTTGAGTGGAATGTTGGCCAAAAAGCCAACCACACTTGCCACGGCAAAGGGGCGGGTGATTCCCAAGCCCTGAGTATGAAAACGCAGCGCCAGGAATAAGCCCGTTGCAGGCAGTCCCAGGGCTACCATCTGGGTATAGTCGACGGCTTTTTGGGCGGTGTCGTCATGCAGCTCTAGCAGCTCTACCACCCACTGGTTTTGCCAGACCAAGGGTGCGATTAACAACCCCAGTAATATCGCAACCCAGAGTGATTGCGGTAAAAGCCGCTGAATTTCTCGCGTGCGTCCGGCGCCGAAATCCTGAGCCACGATAGCGGCGCCAGCATACAGTACGCCCAAAATAGTGAGGTAAGCCGGCAACCAAATGTTGTAGCCCACCGCGATGGCGGCGAGATCTAAGGGGTTGTAACGGGCCGCCATGAGGGTATCGACAACGCCAGTTCCCATTTGAGCGCTCTGGGCGACTAACAGGGGCAGGGCAATACGCCAAATTTCGGCGAATTCCTGTTTGATTGGCGGAGAGGGCGAAAATGGGTTCACAAAAAGCATGGCAATAGTGGGCAAGTTGCAATTTAGCACGTTAGCGCATGTGCTAGACTTCGTCGCCTGCAAAGTTCATCGAGTTATCTTTTGAGTTCATCGAAGCGACAAAACACAGATTCTGACTGGGATCCGCGTTCATATAACGTGCCACCCCAGGAAGGCAAAACCCGGTTTCACGACTTAGATCTGCGCCCTGAGCTACTGCGTGCCATCGCAGAGCTCGGTTTCGAGTACTGCTCGCCGATTCAGGCGGGCATTTTGCCGCACACGCTACAGGGCCACGACGCTATTGGTAAGGCGCAGACCGGTACCGGGAAAACGGCCGCATTTCTGATCACGATTTTTAACGATTTGTTGAATCATGCTCACGAAGGCGAGCGCTTCCTAGCCGAACCTAGAGCTGTGATCATCGCACCGACGCGCGAGTTGGTGATGCAAATTGCAGCCGACGCGCAGGATTTAGGTCGATTCACTGGGCTTAATACCGTGACTTTGATCGGCGGAGCAGATTATCAAAAGCAGTTGTCCAAGGTGAATAGCCGCGTTACGGATTTGGTCGTAGCGACCCCGGGGCGTTTGATTGACTTCTTGCAGCGGCAGGACATGTTTTTGGATCGGGTTGAAACCTTGGTCCTCGATGAAGCTGATCGCATGCTGGATATGGGCTTCATACCACAGGTCAAGCGTATTGTCAGAGCTACTCCGCGCAAAGAAGAGCGTCAAACGCTACTGTTCAGCGCCACCTTCACTCAAGATATTCTCAATTTGGCACAACAGTGGACCTTCGACCCGATCACTATTGAAATAGAGCCCGAGCGCGTCGCAACAGCAACAGTGGATCAGCGCGTGTACCTGGTTTCCAGCAGAGAGCGTGAAACGGTATTACTTAACGTCTTGAAGCAGCCCGAGGCGACGTCCACTATCGTGTTTGCGAATCGCCGAGACCAGGTGCGAAAGCTTTATGAGCGCTTGCGTCGCGCCGGTGTGTCCTGCGGCATGTTGTCCGGCGAGATAAACCAAGCCAAGCGAACTAAAACGCTGTCGCAATTCAAGGAAGGCAGCATCTCTGTTTTGGTGGCGACCGATGTAGCGGGTCGGGGTATTCACGTTGACGGTGTTAGTCACGTGGTCAACTTCAACTTACCAGAAGACCCCGAGGACTACGTACACCGTATCGGTCGCACGGGTCGAGCTGGTGCGAGTGGTGTATCAATAAGTTTCGCCAGCGAAGACGATGCCTTCTTACTGCCCGATTTGGAGGCACTATTAGGCGAGCGTCTCGCTTGTGTTCCACCTCCTGCAGAACTACTCGATTAGTGGTGGTGATGCGCTCAGCGGGCTGCTCGTAACTCCTCACACCAGAGCAAGGTCGCGCCGGCAACGGCGGCCGGGATGACCACAAGGTTAAGAAGCGGTACCCCTGAAATAAAGGCTACAACGCCACCTAATCCCAATGAGCTTAAGCGCCGCGCTGCGCAGGCATCTTTGACATCATTGAAGGGCAGTTTGTGATTATCCATGGGGTAGTCGACAAATTGCAGGCTCATCATCCACGCCCCTAGCAAAAACCAAATGAGTGGGGAGAAGGCATTTACAACCGGGATCAGGGTTATCACAAATGCCAGCGCTGCCATGGGAAGGTAGTACAAAATTTTGCGAAGCTCCCTAAAAAGTCCCCGAGGTATTTGCCACAGCGCCGTTAGAAGACCCTCTTGGGAGGTTAGGCGCTGACCCGTCAGTAACTCCTCAAGTTTTTCTGCCAGCAGAGCGTGAAATGGCGACGTCAGCAGCAGCACCGCAAATGTTGAGAGGTAGCCCGTCAGTAGGCCACCGGCCAACCACACCAAGGGGATCACTATCCAGGTTAAAAAGGCCAGCCAAGATGGCAGCGCCTCTTCAGCGCTGGTAATCCAGTTCCCTACATAGTCCAGCGCCAGACCACCCAGCACAAGAAAAAGCACGATATTGGCCAGCAGGGGCAGAATGACAAAGTGTCGAATCCCGGGGCGGGTCAGCAGGGCGAGACCACGAAAAAAATAGCCTGCGCCGGTGATCAAATTGCCGCGCATGGGGCGCACCTCTCCTTTCACTGAATAGTCAGTATACTGGCATCGAAACAGCGAGGAAGCACGAAACATGTCCGAAGAGGATCTGTTCTTGGAGGAAATGGCCGGTGTTGCACCCCTGAAGCGGGAGCCGAGGGCGCGATTGACACGAGACGCCAATACCGGCGATGGCGCGGCCAGACGAGCGGCGGCTTTGGGGGAAACGGCGGCGATCAATCCGTTGGTTGATGACGGTATCGAGCCTCTCGATGCATGGTACGTGCTGGAATTTAAACGCCCCGGTGTACAACATGGGGTGTACCGAAAGCTGCGAATGGGGCGCTACCAGATTGAAGCGCGTCTTGATTTACACCGTATGACAGTGAAGCAGGCTCGCGAAGAGATATTTCAATTTGTCGCCGACGCCATGAATTATGGATTACGTACCCTCCTAATTACCCACGGCAAGGGGCAGCGCAAGCCCGATCAGGAGCGCTCAGCGGTACTGAAGGCCTATGTGAATCAATGGCTACAGGATCTTGAGGCCGTGCAAGCGTTTCACTCGGCTCAGCCCCCCCACGGCGGCACCGGCGCGGTATATGTGTTGCTGAAGAAAAGCGCTGACAAAAAACGCGAGAACCGTGAGCGATTCATGAAGGGGCGCGTTCAGCTCGACAACTAGGCACTATTCAATTTTGCCAGCAAAAGCTCGTTAACCATCTGAGGGTTAGCTTGGCCTTTTGAAGCCTTCATGATCTGCCCGACAAAAAAACCGATCAGCTTTTTACGCTTGTTGTCGTCAGCCGCCACGTATTGAGCGACTTGTTCGGGGTTGGCTGCGATAACCTCGTCAATCATCTGCTCTAGCGCACCGGTATCACTCACCTGCTCGAGACCGCGCGACTTGATGATGTCGTCGGCGCTACCTTCGCCAGCCCACAACCCTTCAAACACCTGCTTAGCCAGTTTGCTCGATAGTGTGTTGTCGGCTACTCGCCGGATCAGTCCTGCCAGTGCCTCTGCATCCACAGGTGCTTCGCTAATACTGAGATTTTCTTTGTTGATAGCAGCGGCCAGGTCTCCCAGCATCCAGTTGGCCGTCAGTTTTGCTTCATTACTAATGGAGACTGAGCGTTCGAAGTAGTCTGCTAATTCGCGCGACGAGACCAGTTGTGCGGCGTCATAACTGCCCAAGGCGTACTGCTCGCCGAACCGGACCCTTTTGGCCTCGGGTAGCTCGGGCAGACTTGACCGAATTTTTTCGATGTAGTCGTCGTCAATCTCGATGGGTAACAAATCGGGATCAGGGAAATAACGGTAGTCGTTGGCAACCTCTTTACTGCGCATCGAGCGGGTTTCATTACGGTCAGCATCATACAGGCGCGTTTCCTGAATGACGCGACCACCGTCTTCCAGAATTTCTTGCTGCCTTAGTCGCTCTACCTCGATTGCGCGTTCCACAAAGCGGAAGGAATTGACGTTTTTAATTTCCGTACGCGTGCCTAATTCCTCACTGCCCTCCGGGCGAAGGGATAGGTTGATATCGCAGCGCATGGAGCCTTCGGCCATATTGCCGTCAGAAATTTGTAAGTAGGTCACCAGTGAATGCAAGGTTTTCAAGTAGGCGACAGCCTGGTCGGCGCTTCGAAAATCAGGCTCGGTGACGATTTCTAACAAGGGTGTGCCAGCGCGGTTTAGGTCGATGCCGGTTTGTCCAGCAAAGGCATCGTGCACCGACTTTCCAGCATCTTCTTCGAGGTGGGCCCGGGTTATACGGATGGGATAGACGCTGCCATCGGGCATGGGCACATTGAAGACCCCCTCGCCAACGATAGGCTCAAAAAACTGGCTGATTTGATAGCCCTTGGGAAGATCGGGGTAAAAGTAGTTCTTGCGGTCAAACACCGAGCGCTTCCCAATGTGTGCGCCCACGCCCAAACCAAACATCACTGCAAAGCGAACGGCTTGTTCGTTGAGAACAGGCAGCATTCCGGGCATCCCAAGATCGACGGCACAGGCCTGGACATTGGGTTCGGCGCCGAAGCGGTTCGCCGCACCGGAGAAAATCTTGGATTGTGTGGCTAGCTGGAGGTGTACCTCCAAGCCCATGACCATCTCCCAACTCATGCCGCCCTCCCCTTTAATGTTGGGGATGCTTGATGCCAATCTGTTCGAAGTTGAAAGCGATGGGCGAGCCGCAACAATGTGGATTCATCAAAAGCGCGCCCGATAAGCTGTAGACCCACCGGGAGGCCAGCGTGGAAGCCCGCAGGTATGGACATACCGGGTAGCCCTGCCAAGTTGACTGACAGGGTATAGACGTCTTCCATGTACATATTGATTGGATCCGCCGCTTTTTCACCAAACTTGAAGGCGACGCCGGGTGCTGCAGGTCCGGCAATGACATCAACGTTTTTGAACGCCCGATGGAAGTCATCACTGATGAGGCGACGGACTTGCTGGGCCTTTTTGAAGTAGGCATCGTAGAAGCCGGCAGACAACGCATAGGTGCCCACCAAGATTCGCCGCTGTACCTCGGCTCCGAACCCTTCGCTACGAGAGCGCAGATAGAGATCGGTGAGATCCTCGGCATTGTCACAGCGATGACCAAAACGCACGCCATCATAGCGCGCTAGATTGGCGGATGCTTCCGCGGGAGCAATAACGTAGTAGGTGGCTATACCGTGATGTGTCAGCGGCAAATCAACCTCGATGAGTTCGGCGCCCTCAGCTACCAATTCGTCTAGGGCCGTTTTCACGATGCTCGCTATGGCAGGGTCCAAGTCACTTGAAAAGTATTGCTTGGGCAGTCCAATGCGCAAGCCTTGTACGCTCTCTGTTAGCCCTGCAGTAAAGTCCTCGGGGTCACAAACAGCTGATGTTGAATCCATTGGATCATGGCCCGCCATGGCATTTAGCATTAACGCGGCGTCTTCTGCCGTTCGCGTCATGGGACCTGCCTGGTCTAAGGACGAGGCGAACGCCACAATACCGAGGCGCGATACTCGACCATAGGTGGGCTTCAGACCCGTTATGCCACACAGGGCAGCCGGCTGGCGAATAGACCCCCCGGTATCGGTGCCCGTCACCAAAGGTGCGAATCCGGCGGCGACGGCGGCGGCAGATCCACCTGAGCTTCCCCCGGGTACGCGCTCAGTATCCCAGGGGTTTCGAGTGAGGCCAAAGTGGCTGGTCTCCGTGGATGAGCCCATGGCGAATTCATCCATATTGGTCTTACCCAGTGTGATAGCACCGGCATCGTTCAGTTTTTGAACCACGGTGGCATCATAGGGCGGCACAAAGTTCTCCAGCATGCGCGAGGAGCAGGTGGTTTTGACACCCCGTGTGCAAAAAATATCCTTGTGTAGCATTGGGACGCCGGTCAGTGCCGTATAAGTATCGCCCTTGCGACGCTTGTCCGCCGCCTCAGCGCTGGTCAATGCTTGTTCCTCACAAAGCGTAACAACACAATTAATGTGCTCGTCGTTTGCTTTGATACGCTTTAGGAAATAATGAGTTAACTCGACTGAGGACGTTTCACCACGATCGAGCATGGAAGACAGTTCAGAGGCAGTGGCGAAAGCCAGCGGGTCTTGAGTCGCCATCAGTCGATTACCCTAGGTACTAAGAAGTAACCTTCAGCTACCGCTGGCGCTGGTCCCTGCAATTGCTCACGTTGATCTTCTTCGGAGACCACATCTGCACGAAGCCGCTGTATTTGATCATGGGGATTGGACATTGGCTCGACCCCATCGGTATTGACCTGCTGGAGCTCCGCCACCAAATCGAGAATCCGGGAAAAACGCTGTGTTACATCCTCCAAGTTATGGTCATCAATTTTAAGGCGGGCCAACGCCGCGACTTGGACGACGTCGGTAGAGTTAACCGACATGATTTGAATCCGTAATTGGGGAGAGCCGCGAAGCTTACACAGAATCACCTTGCCCAAAAACCCCCACATTGCTACATTCGCGTGAAACGTGGGCGTTCATAGCTTACGGATGCTGGAAAGTGGCGATTTTAGTGTCTCACCAGTGATCTGTTCGGGGGGCGAGCCGTTGAATCAGGCGCTAGGCTGGTGGTGATTTGGCCACCAATCCGCGCCATACCCTACGCATCGGGATGACAATATGTTCAAACGGCTGAGAGGCCTCTTCTCCAACGACCTATCCATTGACCTGGGTACGGCAAATACGCTGATTTACGTCAAGGATCGCGGCATCATCCTTGATGAGCCTTCAGTGGTGGCCATTCGCATACACAATGGTCAGAAATCTATTGAGGCAGTCGGTAGAGAGGCCAAGCGCATGTTGGGGAGAACGCCGGGCAATATTAAGGCGATCCGCCCTTTGAAGGATGGGGTCATTGCTGATTTCCAAGTCACTGAGAAGATGTTGCAGCACTTCATTGCTAAGGTGCACGAAACGCAATTTATTCGTCCTAGTCCTCGGGTGCTAATTTGCGTTCCTTGTATGTCTACACAGGTGGAGCGCCGGGCGATTCGTGAGTCGGCCTTGAGCGCCGGCGCCCGGGAAGTGCGCTTGATTGAGGAGCCCATGGCCGCTGCCATTGGTGCCGGCCTCGATGTTGAGGAGGCCTCCGGCTGCATGGTGGTGGATATCGGTGGCGGTACCACTGAAATCGCCATTATTTCCCTTAACGGGGTGGTTTACCGCGATTCCATTCGCATTGGCGGCGACCGCTTTGACGAATCTATCGTCTCTTATGTGCGTCGACGTCATGGCTGTTTGATTGGTGATTCGACGGCGGAACGCATCAAGCAAGAGGTCGGTTGCGCGTACAAGAGTTCTGAGCTGCGCGAAATTGATGTTCGAGGTAGGCACCTGGCTGAAGGGGTACCTAAGAGCTTTAGTCTGAACAGCGATGAAATTCGCGACGCATTGGCCGACCCGCTCGAGTCAATTCTCAGAGCGGTTAAAATGGCTCTAGAGCAATCTCCTCCTGAACTGGCCGCCGATATTGCTGAATCGGGGATCGTACTCACAGGGGGCGGTGCCCTGTTGCGCGATATTGACCGATGGATTGCGGAAGACACGGGCTTGCCAGTATTGGTCGCCGATGATCCCCTGACCTGCGTTGCGCGTGGTGGTGGTCGCGCGCTGGAACTCATGGACCATCACGCTCTAGAATTACTGTCTACAGAGTAATGCCATAGCGGTGAGCCACCGCTTGGGGGAAGGCCATCAAACCGCTGTTTTTGAAAGAAAAGCATCTGGGTTGGCGTTTGATCGCCGCGGTGGCTTTCTGTGTCTTGGCGCTTTTTTACTTTGATGATTCTCCAGAATTGGAAGGCACTCGGCGAGTCGCGGTCGACGGCTCCTCCTGGGTGTTAGCGCTGGCGGCTGGGCCAGCGCGACTGATAGACGCGGTTGGTGAGTATTTTCAGTCTCGCGAACGCTTGCGTCAGGACAATCAACGTCTCTTACAAGAGAACTTGGTGTTGCAAGGCAGAACCCAGCGTCTCGCCGGAGTCCTATCCGAAAATGCCCGATATCGAGCATTATTGAATTCGGCTGAGCTTATTCAAAACGATATTATGGTTGCTGAAGTGCTCTCAGTGGTTGCCGATCCGGCGCACCATATGCTGGTGTTGGATAAAGGCGCAAAAGATGGGGTATTCATTGGCCAGCCCATGCTGGGGGCCGAGGGTTTGCTGGGTCAAGTCACTTTGGTTGGCGAGCAAACCAGTCGAGCGATTTTGATTTCAGACGCGTCTCATGCCGTGCCTGTTCAAGTTATGCGCAATGGTGTTCGTGCGCTGGCAGAAGGTACTGGATCGGTGCAAGAGCTACTGATTCGTCATTTGGCAGCCACCACGGATATCGAAGTAGGTGACGTACTGGTGACGTCGGGCTTGGGCGGTCGTTTCCCGCCAAATTATCCTGTGGCGAAAGTGGTGGAAATCAACCTGCGCCCTGAGGCTGCTTTTGCCTTGGTTCGTGCAACTCCACTGGCATCATTGGATCGTGGCCGACACGTGCTGTTGGCGTTGGCGCCTGCCGAGATGACGGCGCGATGACGACAGCTCATGCGCGCTGGGTTATTGCGCTGTCGTTGTTGCTAGCGCTGATCTGCTACGCCGTTCCGATGCCGCGGGCCATAGCGTGGTACCGACCGGAGTTACCGGCCGTTGTCCTCATGTACTGGGTATTGGCACTACCCCATACGGCCGGTGTTATTACCGCCACGCTGGTGGGTGTCTGTATGGCCATCATTGAGGGTAATACACCCGGTGCCACATCGCTTGGCCTAGTTGTTGCTGCTCTCATACTGTTGTTCACCTATCAGCGAGTGCGACAGTTCGATATTTTGCAGCAGAGCGTCACGGTCACTCTCCTGGTAGGTGTTGCCCTCATTATCGAGCGCTTTTTGCTGTTGTCCTCGGGTGGTGTTGTCGCACCCGGTTATTCATTTTTGTTGTCTCTGCCACTTACCTTGCTGTGCTGGTTCCCGGTACGTGCCGTTCTGCGCAGCATAAGACGGTATTACGAAGTCAGATGACGACTGTGGTGTTAGCATCGGCGAGTCCTCGGCGTCAGGAGCTGCTGGCATTGCTAGTTTCAAATTTCGAGACTCACAGCGCCAATATTGATGAAGCGGTTCATCATGGTGAGGATCCGGGGGAGTATGTGCTCCGACTGTCTCGCGAGAAGGCGGCATCTATTGCCACCCATTGCCCTGGTCGAGTGGTTATTGGCGCTGATACTTGCGTCGCCATAAATCAGTCGATAATGGGTAAGCCTCTGGATCGCGGGCATGCCCGTCGCATGCTGGCGTCCTTGTCGAACACCACGCATCATGTGTTTACCGGAATTACAGCCTGTCGGGATGGAGAAGAAAGTAGTCATTGCGTGAGAACAGCCGTCACTTTTGCCCCGCTTTCTTCGGATTTAATTGAATCCTATTTGGATACCGACGAGCCCTGGGATAAAGCGGGAGCTTATGCAATTCAGGGGAGGGCAGGCAGTTTTGTCACGGCGATTGATGGCAGCTATTCATCGGTGGTTGGATTACCGCTATTAGAGGCACGCTTACTTCTGAAGGGATTCGGCGTCGATGTTTGTTGGGCGGGGCCTTCCCATGAGTGAAGCGCGAGTACAGCAGGTGGCTAGGTTTTTCTGGCACGGCTTGGTGGCGGTGCTCATTGCGCTAGCAATCTACATCACGAGTATTCGGGCTCTAATCAAGGTGCTACCTGACTATCAAGTTGAGGTAACCGAGACTCTTTCGCAGGCCTTAGGTTCTGTTGTTCTGGTGGATTCGCTGGAGGGACATCTTCACGGATTCGCGCCTGTCGTGCATGTGGATCGCTTACAGATTTTCAGTATCGAAGCACAGGACGAACCCTTAGAGATTGAACGTGCTAGCTGGGTACTTGATCCCTGGGCGTCGTTGCTGGCATTACAGCCACGGTTAGCACTGCTGCAGCTTGAAGGTGTGAAAGCTCGCTGGCATCACCGCACCGACTCCGCCGGCACCTTAGATGTAAGCGGGCAAATGCTCAGTGACGTCATGAATTCTCTGCAGCACGTTTCGTTGAGTGATGCTGAAATCACCCTGGTCGCTGAAGATGGTTCTGAACTGCCGGTGTTGCTCGATATGGATTTTGAAGTTCAGAGCAGTCAGCGGCAGATCAGATTCTTGATTTCTAGTCCCACAGGCCTTGAAGCCAGTGGCGAAGGTCGTGGCGTCGGCAATCCATTTGAGGTGAAAAATTTTGAAGGCGAATTTTTCGGTCGCCTTAGTGTTAGCGATGTAGCGCCAATACTGCCTTTTTTTGATACCAAGATAGAAGGCTCCGCGGAGCTCAATTTTTGGTACACAGTGCGCGACGGCCAACCTAGTCTAACCTTGGATGCTAAGGCGCACGATGCGAGGTGGGCTGTCCCCGGCGATCGATTGATGGGACTTGATGCGATCTCCTTTCAAGCATCCGTGAGGCCGACGGACGACGCCCTGATGGCTTATGTTCAGGACCTGCAGGCGAATAAAGACGCGAATGATTTTTCGCTTGATCGTGTGGGTTTAATACTGCGCGACTCAACACTCAGTGTTGCGACAACAATGATTGATGTCGGGGCACTGACAGCACTTATTCAGACGCAGCCATTATCCCCTAAGGCAACCGAGATCGTGACCGCACTTGCGCCCACTGGTCAGATATTGGCGCTGGAAGCTAACATTCACGACTGGCGTCAGCCTAGACAGGGTTGGCAGGCAAAAGCCGCTGTGCAAGATCTGTCAGTTCAGCCCTACCTGCGCGCACCGGGGCTCGGAGGTATTGATGCCACCATTGAAGCCACTGCTGATGGGGCGATCGCCTGGATCGATACGGAACAATTTTCCTTCGATCTCCCTGCTGTTTTTCCCGCCGCCATTTCATTCGATCGTGTGTTGGGGCAGTTGGAGGCGACTTGGCGAAGCGATGCGCTCTTTCTCGACAAAGGGCGTTTATTAGCAGAGGCAATGGATCATCGAGCTTTAGTGGAGCTCGATATGGATATCTCGCTCAATAAAGCCTCCCCAACGGCGCCTATCACCACTATGAATTTAGCGGTCGGCTTTGGTGAAATGCCGATAGCGGCGCGCACGCGTTATACCCCGACTCGATTGCCCCCATCGCTCTACCAATGGCTAGATGACGCTATCGGTTACGGCCGAGTCAATGAGGGTGTGTTCTTATGGCGCGGCCGTTTCGATAATTACGGTCAAGGTGGGCAGTCGGTACAGTTAGGCGTCGATTTAAGTGATATCGAAATTAAGTTCCATCCTGACTGGCCGTCAGCGGATGTGGCGACAGCACGAGTCCTATTGGACACCAATCGAGCTAGTATTTGGTCAGACTCCGCAGAGATTTTAGCTCTACCAGTGCAGGCAATTTCTGCGGAGTTGGGTCGAGAGCAGGGGGCTAATGCACTGCGTCTGCAGGCGCGGTTTGAAGGGGCCACAGAGGCCGCGCTCGACGTACTTCGGCGGTCCCCCGTTGCGGTCAAGGCGGGGCGGGTGCTCGAGGATCTTAGTGCCTTGGGTAGCGCCGAGGGCACACTGAAATTGGATCTCAATTTGGCGGATTTATCGGCACCCAAGGCCTTGGATGTCTGGATTGATGTTGAGGGCAACAGGCTGCATTCGAAAAGCTTAGACCTTGCGTTAGAGCAAATCAGCGGTCGATTGGGGTTTACATGGGCTCACGGATTTGTGGCTGACGACCTCTCGGGCTTGCTCTGGGAGGAGCCGGTAGAGATGTTGATTGAGCGCGGGACCACCAGAGCGGATGCGCCCTCAATTTTCGATGGTATGTTTAGGGTGCGGGTCGATGCCGCCAGTCTCGATCGGTGGCTGAGCGCGGATTCAAATCATGGCTGGTCACTGCCGGCGTCAGCCAAGCCTTTTGAGGGTGCGGCGTTGATCGATACACGTGTCTTTATTGGCGATACCACGGAAATTACGTTGGCCGCGGACGTTACAGAGATGGCGATAGAATTCCCCAGTCCCTTGGGTAAAGCGCTTGGGACCCCGGGTAACATTACGGCGGTGCTAGATTTTTCTGAGGAGGCGCCTTGGTCGATCAATTGGGACGAGGCGGCGTCGGCTCGCATTTATCGGAAAGCTGGAGAGATTCAGGGTGTGCGCGTCGATGCGACTCCGGGTGGGCCAAGCGCGAATCTATTGGCGGCACCCGCCACCACCGGACTCATTGTTGGCGGGCACCTGCCAGCACTCAATCTAGGCGAATGGGTGCAGCTGACGCGCGCGATTACCAAGGATCTAGGGCCGGGGTCCGACGGCGGAGGCACGAGTCTAGACAGATTAACGATTGATGATACCCGTCTTGGTGATATTGAACTGGGCGCTACTGTTCTCGATTTAACCCCCTATCAAGATTGGGATATGTTGGGTATCAACGCTGAGTGGGTAGATGCTGAGCTCACCCTAGAGCGCAGTCGTGTAGGTGCCAGTCTCATCGTAAACCGATTAGATTTGGACGTGTGGGCAGCCATGCGACAGCCTTTGGGCGATGACGGGCAAGCCGCCCTCGATGTTGATGAAGTTGTTGAAGCCGAGATTGTTGCAACGCCGAAGGCGACCGAGCCACCCGATTTGCCATTCGCCTTGAACGTTATTGTTGCCAACCTGTTCTATGGAGGTGATAACCAGGGCGCCGTGAGCTTTCAGCTGAGGAGCGACGCCTCCGAGCTTGTTGTCAGCGAAATCACCGGCAACTTGGCGGAGGTGGCTCTGAATAGTGCCAGCGAACTGCGTTGGCAGATGCGGGCCGATGGCACAGCCGTTACCGCAATGACGATAGATGCTCAACTTCAGGACTTGCGTCGAACTTTGGAAAGCCTGGACGTTGACCCGGTTATTGAAAACCGCTCGGGACAGATGCTGGGTCAACTAACCTGGCCGGGAGCGCCCATGGATTTCGGTTTGATAGCGCTCTCTGGTGAATTGAATATTGATATTCGGCGCGGTTCATTTTTGCCTGTGCCAGCCCGTGCTAATGGTTTTTTACGTATTATCAGTTTGATTAATTTATCGGGATTATTTGAGCGCGCCAACGTGACTCGACTCTTTGATCCTGGCGTGGCGTTTCGAAGGGCCAAGGGTCAATTTATTTTCGAGTCGGGTACGCTACGTTTGCCAAACTTTGTTGTAGATGGGACGAGCGGTGGTTTCGCTTTAAGTAGCAATATTGACCTTGCTCAGCAGGCCGTTGATGGTGAATTGGTGGTGACGCTCCCGCTGGTGGAGAATATTCCTTGGGTGGCGGCCATCGCCGGCGGCCTTCCCATAGCGGCCGGTGCATATTTGGCGAGTAAATTGTTCGAAGACGAGGTGAAGAGCTTATCGAGTGGGGTCTACTCGGTGACCGGTGATCTGGCCAAGCCCGACGTGAAATTTATCCGTATTTTTGATGCTCAGGGCAGCAGTCCCAATGACGTCGATCAATCAACTCCGTCGGAGGATTCCAAGGAGTCCAATGACGACTCCCCATCTTCTGAGGACTCGGCTGATACGGACTCTTCTAAGGCGCGCAAATAGCGAAAAATTTTTCGTGCTGTGGCTTGAGGTTTGCCTTCGCCAACTTCACGCTGATGCTTTCTTAGCAGCTGGCGCAGATGCTGTCGGTCAGCGCCGGGTAGTTGTTCAACCACGGTTTCTAATCCGGCGTCGCCTTGCGTGAGTAAGGTATCTCGCAAGTTCTCTAGTCGGTGAAAGCGTTGATTTTCCGCTTGGCTCCCTTGTTCCAGGTCTTGTATCGCCTGCCGGATAGGGTCGGCATCAATATCTCGCATCAACTTACCAATGTATTGCAGTTGGCGCCGCTTACCGCCGCGGGCATTGATCCGTTTGGCCTGATCGATGGCCTCAATGAGGCGCTGATCGGTAATGGCTACCTTTTCTAATTGCGCTGGGGAAAGTTGCGTGAGCTTCTCGCCGATGTGTTGCAAGTCGGTCATACGCCGCTTTAGCTCGCTTTTGCTGGGCCCGTCGTCCCAGTCTTCATCAACAGCATCATCCATAAAACAGCGACGCCAGACCTAAGAACGATAAGAAGCCGACCACGTCAGTCACGGTGGTCAGCACAACCCCGCCGGCCAACGCGGCGTCGATACCGAGTTTCTGAAGCACAAGTGGCAGGGCGGCACCAACTACGCCGGCGGTGATCAGATTGATCACCATAGCGCAAGCGATAATAAGTCCCAGTGTTTGATCATTGAACCAGAATGAAGCGCTGATCGCGACGATGACGGCCCACAAAATTCCGTTGATGCTGGCCACCACCGCTTCGCGACCCACCAGCCAGATCTGATTACGCCGATTAATTTGACCTAACGCCATGGCTCTAATCAGGACTGTTAACGTCTGGGTACCAGCAATACCACCCATGCTGGCTACGATGGGCATTAAGACGGCGAGTGCCACGACCTTTTCAATGGTGCCCTGGAACATATTGATGACGCCCGCAGCAAGAAACGCGGTAAGGAGATTGATGCCAAGCCAGACGGCTCGGCGCGGTGCCGCCTGTAGTGCGGGCGCAAAAGTGTCCTCTTCGCCAATCCGCGCCAGTGAAGTCAATGAGTGATCGGCCTCCTCTCGAATAACGTCGACGATATCGTCAATGGTGATACGGCCCAGCAGTTTGCCTTCCTCATTAACCACGGGTGCTGAAATCCAGTCGTTGCGTTCAAATCTCCTTGCCACTTCAGAGGCGGGCAGGTGTGCGGGTATTGGCTCTCGACTGGTGACCATCATTTCTCTGACGGAGACACTAGGATCTGTCACCAACAGGGTTCGTATCGGCAATATGCCGACGTAACGGTCGTTACGACTGACGACAACAAGGTTGTCGGTATTCTGTGGAATTTCGCTGTGCCGCCGCAGGTACCGCAGCACGACATCTAGGGTCAGGTCTGCTCGGATAGTGATGGTATCGGTGCTCATCAGGCCCCCGGCGACATCATCCGAGAAGCCGAGCACAGCCTCTACCCGCGCGCGGTCGGCATCGTCCATGATGCCTAGAACCTGGAGGGTAATCTCCTCAGGTAATTCCTGCAGAATGTCGGCGATGTCATCGTCATCAAGCTGTCCGACTAGAGAAGCGACGTCGGTGAGCTCCATCGACTCGATGAAGCTGCTGCGAAGCTCGTCGGGCAGCTCGTTGAGAACGTCTGCCTCTTGTTCAGGTTCAAGTAAACCCCAAAGTAATTCACGGAATCGTGGGGGTGAGGTACTGATCAGGTGGGCGGCATCACCCGGCGACAGATCAGCGAGAATGCCAGAGATATCAGCGAGGGTACCGCTCTCCAGCGCCTGATCTAGGCGTGCCAGCTGCTTTTCTGATTTGACCGCTGTATTCACACCGATACCCCCTAAGTTGCGGAGCTATTATCGGTCAGAGCCGGGTTCACTGCATCCTATCGGAGTGTAAATATTCAGTCTGGTTCGCCGAAGCGATCATTAATGAGCTCGCAGAGCGCCTCCAATGCAGTGCTCTCATCAGCTCCCTCAACCTGTAGGGTCAGATGACTACCCTGACCCGCCGCTAGCATCATGACCGACATAATGCTCTTGGCGTCGACTTTTTGCTGCTCTTTCACAAGTAGGATCTGGCTACTGAAACGCGCCGCACAGTCGACCAGCTTTGCAGCCGCTCTGGCATGAAGTCCCAGCCTGTTAATGATTTCTATTTTTCTCTCAATCATTGGCTCGCCATTTTTGTGAGTTCTCGGTGTCTGAGTTGAGCGCCCACATACTGTGCGCTAATCGATTCAAATACCTGTGACGCAATATACACTGAACGGTGCTGGCCGCCAGTGCAGCCAATGGCGACGGAAACATAACTTCGTTGTGATCGCGCATAGGCTGGTAGCCACTTCAATAGGAATTGGCTGATGTCGTCAATGTAAGCTCGGGTTTCGGGCTGGTCTTCCAAAAAATTAGCGACGGTTGCATCTTCACCTGTTAACGAACGAAGCTCAGGGACCCAGTGCGGATTGGGAAGATGACGGGCATCAAAGACCAAATCGGCATCGGCAGGGAGACCTTTCTTGAAGCCAAACGATTCAATTAACAGCGACAGACCGCCAGGATTCTCTTCTCCGATCCGATGTGAGATTGTCGCTCGCAGGTCATAAAGATTTAGATTGCTCGTATCGATACTCAACGTCGCTTGGGAAGAGAGCCCGTCGAGGAGGACCGCTTCGCGTTCAATGGCCTCTGCCAGTGATTGGCATTCGTCTCGCAGGGGGTGGGGGCGCCGGGTTTCACTGAAGCGTGTAGCTAAAATACCGTCGCTGGCATCAAGGTAAATGACTTCGCAATGGATGGTGCTGGGCAGGTTGTCAATGACGTCGATGAGCTGGTGCAAGTCTTGTTCACTATTACGAGCATCAATACAGACGGCGACACCGAGAAAGTCCTGATATTGCGGACCCTCAAGCTGCTCGGTTAACGCGGGTAGTAGCCCTGCAGGGAGATTGTCTACGCAGTAGTAGCCTAAGTCCTCCAATTGGTGCAGTGCTGTACTCTTACCAGATCCCGACCGCCCACTGACGATAATGAGTTTCATGCAGGGGAAGATAAGGGGCGCTGGGCCGCTTGCAGTAGTAGCGAGGCGTCTGAGGCGGAGCGTAGCCCGACGCAAAATTCAGTATCGGAAAAACAGCGCGCAACATCCGCTAGTAAATCGAGGTGTTCTTGGGTCGCCTCTAGCGGTGCGAGTAACACGAACAGTAGATCCACAGCCACGCCATCAGGGGCATCATAATCAAGGCTATTTGCCAGTGTTATCAGGTAGCCCGTAGGCGAGTGACAGCCTTCCACTCGGCAATGGGGCACGGCTACGCCATTACCCAAGCCTGTACTACCTAATTTTTCCCGAGCCAGTAGTTTGGTGTACACCAACTCCTCGTCCAATGCCGGGTTTTGCAGGGCGATGTGCGAGGCGACAATCTCGAAGCACCGCTTTTTGCTGGCCGCATCTACACGGCATAGCAAGTGTTCGGCGCGTAACAATTTTTGCAGGGCGTTTATCATTTAGTGACCCCGATGTTTTTCCTTGTGTTTGATAATTTGGCGATCCAGTTTTACCGCCAGAGCATCAATCGCCGCATACATATCATCCGAGTCTGCCGAGGCAAAAAGATCGGCACCAGATATGTGGAGACTGGCCTCGGCTTTGTGTAGTTGTTTCTCGACGATGAGCGTCACTTCAACATTAGTGATTTGGTCAATGTGGCGTTGAAGTTTCTCAAACTTGTCGGCGACATGGGCACGGAGACTGTCGGTTATATCGATGTGATGGCCACTGATTGTCAATTGCATTTGCGTACTCCTTTTCCTTGAAACAGCTTGCTAAATCAGTCTTTTCCGTTCGTTAGAGGGGGGAATGTGCAGTTGCTCGCGGTATTTGGCAACGGTGCGGCGAGCCACGATTAGCCCTTTTTCCTCCAATTTGCTGCAAAGCTTGCTATCAGACAGCGGCTTTCCAGCATCTTCATTGTTTATCAGATTTTTGATGTGCGCTTTGATCGCTGTTGACGAGCACTCGCCACCCTCAGCTGTAGCAACATGAGCACTAAAGAAGTATTTCAGCTCGTACACGCCGCGCGGAGTGTGCATGTATTTTTGTGTCGTCGCTCTTGAAACCGTTGACTCATGCAAGCCTACTTCTTCGGCAATGTCAGAGAGTACCAAGGGCTTCATAGCCACGTCGCCGTGCTCTAGGAAGCCCCGTTGTAGTTCAACGATTTTACCCGCGACCTTAAGCAAGGTTTCATTGCGACTAAGTAGTGACCGCATAAACCAGCGGGCTTCTTGTAAGTTGTCCTTAACAAAAGACTTGTCTTGATCGGAGCCGGTATGGGTAAGGTTGGCGTAGCTATCGTTGATGCGAAGCCTTGGCGCAATGTCGGGGTTGAGCTCTACTCGCCAATAGCCCTCGGTGCGTTTAACAAAGACATCAGGAATGACGTACTGAGTGTCATCCTCGCCAATTGAGGCGCCGGGGTAGGGGTCCAGAGATTTGATCAGTTCGCGCGCGGAAATAATATCGGCTTCCGAGGCGCGTAAACGCCGCGCCAGTTGTTTGGCATTGAAGGTGGTGAGCTGATCAAGATGGCGGCTAACTAATGCACCGGCAAGCTCTCTGTGCTGCACATCAGCTGGCATCTGCCTGAGTTGTAATAGCAGGCATTCGCGTAAATCTGCGGCGAACACCCCTGTCGGCTCAAAATGTTGCAGCCGGTGCAAGACAGCAAGCACCTCGTCGATTTCTACATCTTCACTGCCCAAGCCAAACAAAATGTCTTCTGGGGTTTGCGTGAGCCTGCCATTTTCGTCAATGGCATCAATCAAGCTAAGCGCTATGGTTCGATCCGTGTCAGAAAAACGGGTGACATTGAGCTGCCACAGCAGGTGATGATGCAGCGACTCGGGAGTGGCGTCGCGCTCACCGAAGGGACCGTCGTCAACGAAGTCGGTGTTAACTGGCGGCGCTGAAGACGGCATCAGGTCCTCCCAGCGGGTATCTACCGCGAGTTCAGACTCTGGGCTGGGTTCTGGCACGGATACTAGATCTACTGGGTTATCACTGGCGCTGTCGTCACCACTCTCCCCGTCATCAATATAGTCTTCTTCCCGTTCCAGAAGCGGGTTGGTCTCGAGGGTCTCTTGGATCGTTTGTTGTAAATCCAAGGTGCTCATCTGCAACAGTTTTATAGCTTGTTGCAGCTGAGGCGTTAGCGTCAGAGACTGTCCAAGCTTGAGTTGCAGGGTGGGTTTCATTTCGGCGTTGTTTGGGCCACTGATAAGTCGTGACCCCAGTTTAGCCTCTAGTTTGCACGCCAAGCAATTGTTGGCCCGGTATTTGCTTTGGTGGCATTCTCAGCTAGAGTGAGAAATTATCCCCCAAGTACACCGCGCGCACGCGCTCGTTGGCGAGAACGTCCTCGGCGCTGCCTGAGGCGATGACATGACCCTCCCCAACGATATAGGCGTGGGAGCAAATGTCCAAAGTTTCGCGAACATTATGGTCCGTAATCAGCACGCCGATACCGCGATCCCGGAGGTGTGTAATGATGGATTTGATGTCCCCTATAGAAATAGGGTCCACCCCTGCAAACGGCTCATCGAGCAAAATAAACGTAGGATCGGTCGCAAGCGCTCGGGCGATCTCGACGCGCCGTCGTTCCCCTCCTGATAATGCCTGACCCAATGAGTCGCGAAGGTGACTTACGTGAAATTCCTCGAGCAAATCGTCGCAGAGCGTCTGGCGCTGCTTATTTGTGAGGTCGCGTCGAGTTTCCAAAATAGCGTGAATGTTGTCACTGACAGACATGCGCCGGAAAATGGAGGCCTCCTGGGGTAAATAGCCCAGTCCAGCGCGGGCCCGGCGGTGTATCGGCAAACCCGTTAGGTCCTCATTGTCCAGCAGGATTTGGCCAGCGTCGGCATGGACGAGGCCCAAAATCATATAGAAACAGGTTGTTTTCCCCGCACCATTGGGTCCCAGCAAGCCGACGATTTCACCCGTCTTCACCTCTAAAGAGACGTCTATAACGACCTGTCGCCCCTTGTAAGCCTTGGCTAGGTGCTGAATCGAGAGCTGCTTGGTCATGTTTGGGGTGCCGATGTCGCTTTAGTGCTATCAGTGTTGACTTTGTCGGGCGGAATAATAACTTCAACGCGCTGTTTTGCCTGACTGCTGGGGTCTCCCACGGCGATGACACGTTGTTCCAGCACTTGGTAGTTAATGATCGCACCCATAACGACCGCCCCGTCTTGTTCAATTTTCGCGGTCTCTTTCAGCGTGATTTGATCGCGAGGTCGATCGTATTCGATACGGACCGCACTGGCGTTGATGTCAGCTTTGCCTGGTTCTGGTGTTTGTTTGAGTGTGGCGGGCGCCCCAGTGGCTACAATCAGGTCCGCGTCGTTATTGTGAACAACTAAGGAGTCCGCCTCTATTCTAAGGCTGCCTTGGGTAAGTACAACGTTGCCCGTATACCGAGTTTCCTCTACTTGCTCCGAACGCTCCGCCGAGTCGGCGGTAATTTTGATGGGTTGGTCACGATCCTCAGGCATGGCCTGTATGTTGGCGATCGGTGGACACAGCAAGGCCAATAGTATTGGCCAATGTCCAATCAATTTACCGGGCATAGCGCGTTTCGACCTCGTGATGCAAAGCGATATGCTCCTCCTCCCAGTCAGCGAGCATGCCGACAGCGGTCGTTATCGTCTTGTTACCGGTAATTACGACGGGTGCGTCGGTTAGGGCCAAGTGTTGATTAGGCTTGAGTGTGAGCGCCTCGGTGACCAATTGGCCGCGGTTTTTCAAGTCATCGACGATAACATTTTCCTGCAGCTCGAGGGTTGCCGTGTCGTGGTGGTACTGCCCTCGTTGTGCCTGAAGCCGCCAGGGGCGTGAGGTAGCAGAGGTGTTCGTTGCCGAGATACCCTCTAGATAATATACATTGGCATCGGAATATTGCTTCGCGCGAACAACAGTCAGAGCCTCCTGCTGTTCACCCGTTTTATCAAACCGAACAATTTCCGCTGTATCAAGGTAAGTCGTTATAAGTTGCTCCGGCGTCGACGCGGCGATTCGAGGCAGGGTCTGTCCGAGTCCCAGAGTCAGCCAAAGCGCAACCGCGGCAACGACAAACAGTAATGACGATAGCGTCAGCTTCATAGCTGGTAACGCGCTACCGCTTCTGACAGCTGGTCTCGCGCAGCGAGCAAGGCCTCGGCAAATTCCCTAACGCAACCTTGGCCGCCATCATATGCACTCTCATAGTCTGCGACCGCGAGGACTTGGATGCAGGCGTCGCGAGGACATGCTCCCAGCCCGGCCCATTGGATGGCTGCGAGATCAGGTAGGTCATCGCCCATGTAGGCTATTTGGCGCGCGTCAAGCTGCCGCTCATCGGCTAGAGCCGATAGCGCTTTATGCTTATCCTCGCGTCCTTGAAGGACAGTCGTGATACCGAGCTCGCGCGCGCGCCTTGCCACCATCTCGGATGCTCTTCCCGTGATAATGGCAACCTCTATGCCGGCCTTCTGAAGCAGTTTGATACCAAGCCCATCTTTGATGTGAAAAGCCTTAGATTCCTGGCCATCGCTGCTGTAGACAATCCGACCGTCGGTCATGACGCCATCAACATCTAACGCCAGGAGCTGAATGGCCGTCGCCGTATCTGGGGAGATAGTCATCTCAGGCCAGCCCTTTCTGCAACAGCGTCATTAAGTGCACGACACCTTGAATGTATTGATGCTCATCAACCACCATTAGGGCGCTGATTTGATGCAGTTCCATCATGCGCAGAGCTTCGGCAGCGAGCTGCTGCTGTCCAATTGTCTTGCCACCCTGGGACATGATGGAATCGATCCGCACCTTGTGGATGTCGGGCCGATCCTCTAGGGCGCGACGCAGATCACCATCGGTGAAAATGCCGCTGAGGATTCCGTCGTTAACTACCGCGGTCATCCCCAAACCTTTGGCGGTAATTTCCATCAAGGCCTCGGCCAAGGTGGCTGTCGGAGGGACTTGGGGAATTTGTGCATCGGTTAGCATGACATCCTCCACCCGCAGCAATAGCTGTTTCCCCAAGGCTCCCCCTGGATGAGAAAAGGCAAAATCTTCTGCGGTAAAACCGCGGCTCTCCAGCAAGGCAATCGCCAATGCGTCACCCATTACAAGGGCGGCTGTGGTACTGGACGTGGGGGCAAGGTCCAGAGGACAGGCCTCAGTTTCGACGCCGGCATAGAGGTGTACATCGGCGGCTTGGGCGAGTTCAGATTGAGGACGCCCGGTTAACGCGATTAACTTAACGCCAAGTCGCTTTAACAGTGGTAATAGGGTGAGGACTTCGGGGGTGGTGCCACTGTTGGACAGCGCAATCACGGCGTCTTTCTCGGTGATCATACCCATGTCGCCATGGGATGCCTCCCCGGGGTGCACATAGAACGCGGGCGTTCCCGTGCTGGCGAGCGTGGCAGCAATCTTGTTAGCGATATGACCTGACTTACCCATGCCGGTCACGACGACACGACCTTGTGTGGCCAGTATCAGATCACATGCCCGTACAAACGCCTGATCAATGTGATCAGCCAGTCGCGCAACGGCCTCGCCTTCCATCTTTATGGTGCGAAGAGCTGAAGCGGTGACAAGCTTATTATCTGACATGGCGAGCAGTTCGTTAGTGAGTTTTTATCAGCAAGGCATAGTAGAACACGTAACTTGACACCAAGATTACCCCTGCACCACGACCAAGTCGTGCGGAATTGTTGCTTTTGCACCAGGAAAAGAGCAAGAAGCCAAACAGGATCAGCGTTGTAACCAGCACGGTCCCCATGTCTCGCAACATCTCTGCTCTACCCACGGTTAAATCAGTGAATAGCCCGGGCAAAGAGAGTACAACCAGCAGATTAAATATATTAGAGCCAACCACCGCGCCAATCGCAATATCGGCGTGCCCTTTCATGGCCGACATAATCGAAGCGGCGAGCTCTGGGAGACTGGTACCTAACGCCACAATGGTAAGGCCAATGACCAGTTCACTTACCCCTAGACCCAGCGCGATTTTGGTAGCCGAGATCACCAGGAATCGTGAGCTGGCGACGAGTACTACCAGACCCACTGAGAAGGTAAGCCATGCTTTTGTGGATGACATTTCGGGTAGGCAGTCACTGTCTACCGGGGTGCCACCCTTTCGTGAATCGCGATAAAGCTTTACCAGGAATAACAATAGTCCTGCCAATAGCACAGTGGCATCTGCAGCGCTAAGCTCACCGTCGCTGAGAAGCCAGCTTGCTACCAAGATGACACCAATGAGGATGGGTATGTCGGAGAAAATGGTCACGCGATTGACCACCAGGGGTGCAATAACCGCAGTGGCGCCCAAGACCAGGCCAGTATTGGCTATGTTAGAACCTAGCGCGTTGCCCACCGCCAACTCGCCCGCACCGCGCAAGGCCGATACAAAGGAAACAACTATTTCAGGCGCAGAGGTACCAAAAGAGACAATTGTCATTCCAATCACCAGAGGGGAGACGCCTGCCTGCCTTGCGATGGCGGCTGCTCCCGCTACAAAGCGATCCGCACTCCACAGCAGCGCCGCAAATCCCAGTCCAATGATGAGAAAATGGGGAAGTAACTCTGAACTCATGATGCCCCTAACGATGTCTTCCACTCTGGCAATCTGTGCTTTATTACGGTTAGCGTGACCAGATCCGCCCGGGTTAATCGGGTATCATTCGTCAACGCGGGGCGGGCCCAGCGTCAGCGACCACGCTTACCCGCTCGCGAGTGTAACCTACCAAAGCGGTAATCGGAGACTGAGATGCGTTCAACCGTAAATTTTGCTTGCCTATGGGAAGCTGTAAAGGCCTTCCTTCTTGTTTGCGCATGTGGTCTTGCCTTCAGTGCCCACGCCGCCGAACCGCAAGCGGGTCCCGGTGAGGTGGTAACAACAGCGACAGACCGGATTTTGACAATCGTCCAAGATGCAAAAGGCTATTTCGATAATGATCCCGATCGTTACTTTACGGCTATCGGACAGGAGCTTGATGCCGTTGTCGATTTCCGAGGCTTTGCCCGCGGTGTCATGGGCGATTATGCCAGTGGAGCACGGTATCGAACCTTAGATGAGGCCGGACGCAAACAGCTCAAGGAGCAGTTAAATGCCTTTACGGCGGTGCTGCGAAACAATGTTATTCGCACCTATAGTCGGGGGTTATTGGCGTTTGGTGGCTCTCGGATAGAGGTAGGGGAGACCGAATTCTCGCCGGACAACGACAAGGTCGCTTCGGTGATTTCTTATGTTTCTGGTGAGGGTGATAAGCCCTATGTCTTGAAGTACCAGATGGGCCAGTATCGCGACGGTTCGTGGAAATTGCGGAACCTCATTATTGAAAACATCAATCTGGGCGAAATCTACAGAGGTCAATTCGCCGCCTCTGCTGAGGAATTTGCTGGCGATTTGGACCAGGTAATTGCCAATTGGGACCAGACGCAGGTTGATGCAGATACGGAGGGCAGCGGCGATGCAAACACCTGAAGTAGAACAAAAGATTCAGCAAGCGCTTCCAGGAAGTAAAGTGACTGCGCAGTTAGAGGGCAACCACTGCAGTGTTTGGGTGGTATGGGAGGGGTTTGAGGGCTTGCGTGCTGTTGCACGCCAGCAACAGGTCTATGCGCCCTTGGCTGATGTCATTGCCTCTGGCGTGATTCACGCGGTTAATATCAAAGCTCAGACGCCCGCGGAGGCAGGCGCAGCCTGATAAGCGGGTGGATAATCTCCTCATCAAGGGTGGGCGCCGCCTTGCTGGCACGCTGAAGGTTTCGGGTGCCAAGAATGCGGCACTGCCAATTTTGGCCGCCACACTGCTGACCGCTGAGCGGACCACCGTGCGTAATTTGCCGCACCTGCACGATATCACCACCATGATTGAGCTGCTGGGGTGTTTGGGCGCCGATCTCACGGTGGATGAGAGGCTGGGCATTGAAGTGAGTGCAGCGACGCTAAAGAGCTTTCAGGCGCCTTATCAATTAGTAAAGACTATGCGCGCTTCTATCTTGGTGTTGGGGCCGCTTTTAGCCCGATTTGGACATGCCGAAGTGTCATTTCCCGGTGGTTGTGCCATTGGTGCACGACCCGTCGACATACACCTCAAAGGCCTCGAGGCCATGGGAGCCCAGATAGACATCGAAGATGGCTATATCAAGGCGCGTTGTGAGGGCCGACTCAAGGGCGCGGAGCTAGATTTAGAGACTGTGACGGTAGGCGGTACTGAAAACCTGCTTATGGCGGCAACCCTTGCCGAAGGCACGACGATCATCCGCAATGCCGCCCGAGAACCGGAAGTTGTAGACCTCGCTCAGTTTCTAGTGGCCATGGGCGCTAAAATAGAGGGTATTGGCAGTTCGGAGCTTATCATTGAAGGCGTCCCTGCGTTACACGGTTGTGACTATGCCGTCATGCCAGATCGCATTGAGGCAGGGACCTACCTCGTTGCTGTTGCGGCCACCCGCGGTAAGGTGAGGCTGCTGGGCGCTGTGCCGGCGCATTTGGAAAGTGTTTTGGAGAAGTTGAGTGCGGCTGGCGCTAACATTAGCACAGGCGACGATTGGATAGAGCTCGATATGGACAACCGTCGACCTCAGGCAGTGGATATTGAGACCGCACCTTATCCGGGGTTTCCAACAGACATGCAGGCGCAGTTTACGGCTTTGAATACAGTGTCAGTCGGTGAATCCGTAGTAAGAGAGACGGTGTTTGAAAATCGCTTGGTGCAGGCCCATGAGATGAATCGTATGGGGGCGTCGATACGCATAGACGGTAATACCGCCCATATTGTCGGCGCCGACCACTTAAAAGGTGCGCCAGTTATGGCGAGCGATTTACGGGCATCAGCCAGTTTGGTGATCGCAGGCTTGGTGGCTGAGGGTGAAACCCTAGTTGATCGTATCTACCACATAGATCGCGGATATGAATGTATTGAGGAGAAGCTGCAATCGTTGGGTGCCGACATTCGGCGTCAGCCCGGTTGAGTTGGGAGCACATTAGGTAATGATGCAAGCACTGACGGTGGCCCTGACCAAAGGGCGCATTTTGAAAGAGACGCTACCGCTACTGGCGGAATCGGGCATCGAGCCCCTCGAGGATGTGTCGACTTCTCGCAAGCTCTTGTTTGAAACCACGAACGCCAGCGTCCGACTGGTGATACTGCGTGGCTCTGATGTGCCGACTTACGTGCGGCACGGTGCCGCCGACGTGGGTGTGGTCGGCAAGGACCTCTTGATGGAATTCGGAGCCCACGGTCTATACGAACCGCTCGACTTGGGGATTGCAAAATGTCGCCTGATGACGGCGGGCTTTCCTGATCGCAAACAAACCTCGGGTCGCCTACGTGTGGCCACGAAGTTCGTCAATGTCGCCCGCAAGCACTATGCGGCGCGGGGGGTACAGGCAGAAATCATTAAACTCTACGGTGCCATGGAATTGGCGCCGCTTATGGATCTGGCGGATGAAATTGTAGATATCGTGGATACCGGTAACACGCTCAAGGCTAACGGTATGGCGCCGCTCGAGCATATCGCTGATGTGAGCTCCCGGCTGGTCATTAATAAGGCCGCGATGCGAACACGCCACCAAGCCATCACGACCTTGTTAGCAGATCTTACCGCGGCATTGAGTGAGCGAGTGGCCTGATGAGCTCCCTATTGATTCGCCGATTAGATGGCAGTGCCTCAGATTTTGCCCAACAGTTGGATGCCCTGACTGAGCGACATGAGGAACGTGATCCTGATTTGGTTTCCCAGGTCACTGGGATTATTGCGCGCGTTCGCGAGGCAGGTGATGCAGCGGTGGTCGATTTCACTCAGCGCTTCGATCAACACCCCGCCAGCAAGATGTCTGATTTGGTCTTGGAGGGCAAGCAGCTGACGGAGGCTCTTGCGCGCATCGATGCCAATCTTCGCCAGGCGTTGAGTGATGCTGCCGGTCGGATAAGGCTGTTTCACGAACGGCAAAAAGAACACAGCTGGGACTTTGAGGATGCTTTGGGCAATCGCTTAGGTCAGCGTATCTTGCCTCTGGAGCGAGTGGGAATTTACGTACCTGGCGGCAAGGCCAGTTATCCATCGTCAGTACTCATGAATGCGATTCCTGCCAAGGTGGCTGGTGTGGGTGAAATCGTGATGGTAGTGCCTGCGCCAAGCGGTGTGCTTAACGACGCAGTACTGGCCGCCGCGGCTATGGCCGGCGTGGACCGGGTTTTCACCATTGGCGGCGCTCAAGCAGTGGCAGCACTTGCCTATGGCACGGAGTCAGTACCTCAGGTGGATAAAATTACCGGGCCCGGGAATCGTTTCGTGGCAGAGGCCAAGCGACAGGTGTTTGGTCAAGTGGGCATCGACATGGTGGCGGGGCCCTCAGAGATTTTGATTGTTGCTGACGGCAGCGCTGATCCTGCTTGGATGGCTATGGATCTATTTTCTCAGGCTGAGCATGATGAACAGGCGCAGGCGATTCTGATTTCACCCGATGGCGATTACTTGTCGGCAGTCTATCGCGAAATCGAGCGTTTACTGCCAACTATGCCACGGGCGGACATCATTTCGGCATCATTGCGCAACCGAGGTGCATTGATCCAAGTGGCTGATCTTCAGTCGGCTTTCGCGTTGGTTAATCGATTGGGTCCAGAGCACTTGGAGTTGGCGCTGCTTAACCCTGAGGCTTGGGTCGATTCAGTGCGTGTCGCTGGTGCCATTTTTATGGGCCCAGACAGCAGCGAATCACTGGGCGATTACTGCGCGGGTCCTAACCATGTCTTACCGACCTCGGGAACGGCACGGTTCTCGTCACCTCTCGGGGTCTATGATTTTCAAAAGCGCAGTTCGGTAATCCACTGCAGTCGCGATGGAGCCAAACAGCTAGCTGGCGTAGCCTCTACTTTGGCCCGGGCCGAGTCGTTGACGGCGCACGCCCGTAGTGCCGATCTGCGCTCAGAGGCCTAATTTAGTTCAAGACTCCGCTCGCGTTCCCACTACAGCTTTTAGGTCTACATCTTGGCCGCCTCGGCTCACCTGAATGCTTGCCACTTCACCGGGCCGCAGCCGGGCAATCTGGTGCATTGTGACGCGGCCGTCGCGGACGGGTTCGCCATTGATAACGGCGATTACGTCACCCACCTGCAGACCGGCACGTTCTGCGGGTCCTTCGGGTGCTAATGCGGACACGATCAGCGCCTGCTCCGGTACACCGTCATTATTCTGGGAGAGGATGAGCTCGACGCTGACGCCAAGCCAGCCACGGACCACCGTGCCAAAGTTGATAATGTCTTGCATGACAAACATGGCAAGATTAGAGGGCGTGGCCAAGTTGATGCCAATGCCCGTGCTTTGGCTGCCGTCGCTATTGGTGGTATAGATCAGTGTATTTATGCCGAGTAGGTGCCCCTCGGAATCGATCAGAGCGCCACCCGAATTGCCTAAGTGGATGCTGGCATCGGTCTGAATGTAGTCTTCGTAGTCCGATAACTGCAGCCCCGAGCGCCCGAGTCCCGAGATAATCCCTTGGGTGACGGAGTGCCCGAATCCATAGGGGTTGCCGATGGCGAGAGCAATATCACCGACACTCAGTTTCGTTGAGTCGGCCAGTATGGCGGGACTGAGTCCAGGTAGATCAATTTTGAGAACCGCCAAGTCGGTGGAAAGGTCGCTGCCAATAACCACGGCATTCGCGGTTCGGCCGTCATAGAGCAAAACCTGTATCGCATCGGCCTCAGCGATTACATGGTTGTTGGTGATGATGTGACCCTCGGCCGTCATAATCACGCCAGAACCCAGTGAGCGCTCTACACGCTGGCGCCCCGCGCTTGGGCCACGGTAGCGCCTGAGAAGGGGGTCATTGAGTCGAGCCCCTTGGCGCTGGGTCACGAGTTTAGCGGTGTAAATATTAACGACTGATGGCGTCGCTTTGGCGACAGCCTCACGGTAACTGGCTAGCGTTGCACTGGGCGTGCCCAATAGAGGCTCGCTCAATACCCATCGGTCTAGGATGAGAATGGCCGCAAGTAATCCGGCAATCACGGGCCAAAGTAGGCTGACTAAAAACTCTTTCACAGGCACCTCCACAAGTCAGCATTGTAAAACATGCGAGGCGGGGTAATCTGTCGTTATTTAGCATTTCACTAATTGGAGTCGCATCTATGTCAGTGACCGCGAGTCAGCTGGAAACCGCACTCAACGAACTGCTGCAGCCAGATCGTTTCAAGGACTATTGCCCCAATGGCTTACAGGTTGAGGGCCGAGCCGATATAGCGATGCTGTATAGCGGAGTCACTGCCAGTCAAGCGCTGATTGATCGTGCAGTGGCGGACGGTGTTGATGCTATTTTGGTCCACCACGGCTATTTTTGGCGAGGTGAGGACCCGCGCTTGGTGGGGATGAAGGGACGTCGCATTCGAACCCTCGTAACGGCTGGCATCAATCTGTTCGCTTACCACTTACCGATGGACTGTCACCCGGTGTTGGGCAACAACGCTGGGCTTGGAAAAGCGCTTGGCTTGCAAGCATTTGGTCCCCTCGATGTCACTGATGCCAGTTTGCCGGTATTTTCGGGCGGTTTTGCGCAGCCACTTGAGCAGTCGGCTGTGGCGGCAAGGCTTTCTGAGGCGCTTGGACGACCCGTGTTGTCTGAGGGCGAGGGTCTAGTCCGGCGTGTGGCGTGGTGCACCGGGGGTGGTCAGGGCTACATTGATACAGCGGCGGCGGCGGGTGTTGACCTATTTGTTACAGGAGAGGTCTCGGAGCAGACTATTCACAGTGCTCGGGAGCAGGGGGTCGGTTTTATTGCCGCGGGCCATCATGCTACCGAGCGCTTTGGTCCCCAATCAGTGGGTAAATGGGTGGCGAATGAGTTTGGTATCGAGCACCAATTTATCGATATCGACAATCCGGCTTGAGCGGCCTTTCTGGTCCCTTAGCGGCTGCCAGCGACCTTGTCAAAGATGGGTGGGACCACCACGGTTTCACGTTCGATACCAAAGGCTTCAGAGAGTTGGCCCTGTTCATCGGGGCTGCGGCGCGGGGCATAGTCCAGAGGTTGTGTGTTATCCCCTGACAGACTGGACAGCTCAGCGTCATCGTTAGTCATGGCGCTGGGTAGGGCAATATCGACGTCGCCATCACAGAGATCCCGCGCGCCCTCCGCCAAGTGGCCGTATACCGCCCGGTAATCCTCGGTAAGGCGATTTAAGAGCTGCGCGGTGGTCGCAAAATGTTCGGCCACCTCAGCTTCGTAATCAGCACGGCTTTCCAGCGCTTTTTCTAGTCTGGCTTCGAGGTCAAGAATCACATCACGTTTGCTGCGCTGGCGTATTCCCAGCATCCAGCCCCCCGCTAAACCTAAACACAGGGCGAGAAGGGCGGTGGCAATTAGAGCGAGGGTTGATGGCATAGGAACTCGCCTCCGGCGGCGGATATCTGCGACATTCGGCTATTGTAGCGACACTGTTGCAAAATGTCGCAGTCTTCTCGCGTTGGGTTTGCGGTGATCAATCTGGACCGTTACAGTGGCGACCTCTTCACTATCACCACTCATTTGTGCACCCCATGACACCCCTAGAGCGCTACCAACGCGACCTCGCGCGCCCTGATTTTTCTGAGGATCCCGCCCAGCTTCTGGGGGTGCAGCGACTGGATGATCTTTATCATCGGTTGTTGGCGCGTGAGCAGCGCCGATCGGCTTGGCGGGGTCGCCTTGGCCATTGGTTCAAGGGGGCGCGGCAGCCAGAACAAGGGCTCTATTTTTGGGGAGGCGTCGGTCGGGGAAAAACCTACCTTGTGGACACATTTTTCGAGTGTTTGCCCTTTGACGCCAAGCTTCGCGTGCATTTCCATCGGTTTATGCAGCGGGTCCATCAGGACTTGACGGCGCTGGCAGGGCAGAAAAATCCACTGGAACAAGTCGCTGACCGTTTTGCTCGGGAGGCTAGCGTCATTTGTTTCGATGAGTTTTTTGTCAGTGATATCGGTGATGCCATGCTGTTAGCGGGACTACTGGGAGCATTATTCGATCGCGGCGTCACGTTGGTAGCCACTTCTAATATTCCTCCGGAGCTCCTTTACAAGGACGGGTTACAGCGTTCGCGTTTTCTGCCAGCAATCGCTCTGTTAGGTGAGTACACCGATGTTATTAATGTTGATTCAGGCGTGGACTATCGATTGCGGACCCTGCAACAGGTAGCCCTGTGGCACACCCCCTTGGGTATTGAGGCCGAAACGACCATGGTCGAGAGCTTCCATACGCTGGCAAATGGTATGGAGGCAAAAGCCGAACAATTGGACATTAACCATCGTCCTGTGATGGCCAAGCGGTTAATTGAGGGAATGGCTTGGTTTAGTTTCGATGAGCTGTGTAATAAGGCCCGAAGCGCTAGTGACTTCATTGAATTGGCGCGAATTTTTCAAACCGTCTACCTCGAAGGTGTGCCGGTTATGACCGGTGAGCGAGAGGATGCGGCCCGGAGGTTTGTGAATTTGGTGGACGAATTCTACGATCGATCAGTTAATTTGGTGGTTAGCGCGGAGGCGCAGCCTCAAGACTTGTACCAGGGAAGTCGTCTGCAATTTGAGTTCCAGCGCACCCTGTCAAGGTTGCAGGAGATGCAGTCTGCAGACTATTTGGCCAGGGAGCACCGGCCCTGAGCGCTAAAGCGAAAAATGGGCAAATTCAGTGTTGAATACCCCGTAGGCTTCCTATAACATCCGCGCTCCTTTTAATTTGGCCCAATAGGCTGATAACCATGAAAACCTTCAGCGCCAAGGCCGGTGACGTTAACCACGATTGGTTCGTCGTCGATGCCGAGAACAAAACCCTGGGGCGTCTCGCTACTGAGATCGCCCACCGTCTGCGTGGCAAGCACAAGGCGGAGTACACCCCCCACATGGACATGGGCGACTACATCGTGGTCGTCAATTGCGAAAAAATCCGTGTTACGGGCAAGAAAACGACTGACAAAATGTACCACCACCACACCGGGTATCCGGGTGGCTTGAAGTCTTTCACTTTTGAAAAGCTGATCGACCGCGCGCCCGAGCGCGTGCTACAGCGTGCCGTAAAAGGCATGTTGCCGCGCAATCCGCTGGGTCGTGCAATGTTTAAGAAATTGAAGGTTTACCCTGGGCCTGAGCATCCCCATTCGGCTCAGCAGCCCCAGACGCTGAATATCTGAGGAAAGTGAGATGGCAACTGCACAATATTACGGTACTGGACGTCGTAAAACCTCTACGGCGCGTGTATTCCTGAAGTCGGGTTCTGGCAACATTTCGGTCAATGGGCGTCCTCTGGACGAGTATTTTGGCCGTCAGGTAGCTCGTATGATCGTGCGTCAGCCCCTAGAGCTGACTGAGCTGTCTGACAAATTCGACGCCAATGTGACTGTCGTTGGCGGTGGTAGTTTTGGCCAGGCGGGTGCGATTCGCCACGGTTTGACCCGCGCGCTAATGGATTATGACGAGTCCTTGCGCCCCGCCCTGCGGGCGGAGGGCTTCGTAACCCGAGATGCACGTGAGGTGGAGCGTAAAAAAGTGGGTCTACGCAAGGCTCGCCGTCGCCCTCAGTTCTCCAAGCGTTAATTCGCTTCTCAGTCTCAAAGAGCCGGCATATGCCGGCTTTTTTGTACGACATTGCGGCGCAAATCTTGAGCGAAACCACCGGAAATATGGACACTTACGGTCTTTCGGCTTGCCCCAGCGGTTGCATGCCATTAACATTCACGCGCCCAAAACTCGAGTGCAGGGTGACGCCATGTCGCCCTCGTCCCGTTTTCTTTCATTTCAGGGGTTGTTGTGCCCCCACTCTCATCCGGAGAAGGTTTAGATGAGCGATATCGATACCCAGCAGGCCGAGGCCTCAAGCCAGAACCGCCGCCGTTTTTTGACCGCTGCCACCTCGGTAGTCGGGGCGGCCGGTGTGGTTGGTGTGGCGACCCCTTTCTTGGGGTCTTGGAATCCCTCGGAAAAAGCTAAAGCGGCGGGAGCTCCGGTGAAAGCTGACATCAGCAAGATCGAGCCTGGTCAAATGGTTGTGATCGAATGGCGGGGTAAGCCCGTCTATGTGGTGCATCGCACGCCAGAGCAGGTCGCTGAATTGCCGAACTTGAACGGTATTTTAAAAGACCCGGAATCTGCTGGGTCCGACCAGCCGGCTTACATCACTGACGAAGCACGCGCGCTCCGCCCTGAGTATCTGGTTATTGTTGGTTTGTGTACTCATTTAGGTTGTGCGCCCAAGTACCGGCCCGAAGTGGGTGCCGCTGACTTGGGGGGTGATGATTGGCAGGGTGGCTTCTTCTGCCCCTGCCATGGTTCGAAGTTTGATTTAGCAGGTCGGGTGTATTCCGGCGTGCCGGCTTCGGCCAATTTGGTTGTCCCGCCCTACAGCTTTGAGGGTGACGACGTGCTGGTAATTGGTGTCGACGCGGAGGCTGCATAATGCAAAAGGCATTGACTGGATTGATGGGTTGGATTGATGACCGTCTGCCCCTAACCCGAACCTGGAATACCCATATGGGCGAGTACTACGCGCCCAAGAACTTTAACTTTTGGTATTTCTTCGGTGTGTTTTCGCTGCTGGTTTTGGTGAATCAGCTTCTGACCGGCATCTGGTTGACCATGAACTACACTCCGTCTGCCGAGGAGGCGTTTGCCTCGGTAGAATACATTATGCGCGACGTCGATTACGGTTGGTTGCTGCGTTACATGCACTCCACTGGTGCTTCCGCCTTCTTCATTGTGGTTTACCTGCACATGATGCGCGCGCTGTTGTACGGATCTTATAAAAAGCCCCGTGAGCTCATTTGGATCTTCGGCATGCTCATTTTCGTGGTGCTTATGGCTGAAGCGTTCGTGGGCTATGTACTGCCTTGGGGGCAAATGTCCTACTGGGGTGCGCAGGTCATCATTTCCCTGTTTGGTGCCATCCCCGTAGTGGGCGAGGACATCGTGACTTGGATTAGGGGTGACTATTTGATCTCAGGCATTACCTTGAATCGCTTCTTCGCCTTGCATGTGGTGGCACTGCCAATTGTTCTGCTGGCCTTGGTGGTGCTGCACATTCTGGCACTGCACGAGGTGGGCTCGAACAACCCCGACGGCGTCGAGATTAAAAAGAACAAGGATGCTAACGGTATTCCGGTAGACGGTATCCGTTTTCATCCCTACTACTCGGTGCATGATATTCAGGGCATTGCCGTTTTCTTGTTTTTCTTCTGCGGCATTATTTTCTTTGCCCCTGAAATGGGTGGTTTCTTCTTGGAATACGCCAACTTTGAGGAAGCGAACGGTTTAAAAACCCCTGAGCATATTGCGCCGGTATGGTATTTCACCCCTTACTACTCAGTATTGCGCGCAGTGCCTGATAAGTTCTGGGGTTTCGTGTTTTTTGCGGCCTCCGTGGCACTGCCCTTTGCATTACCTTGGCTGGATCGCTGTGAAGTGAAGTCGTGGCGTTATCGAGGCATGCTCAATCGCAGCATGCTCATTCTGTTCGTTGCCAGCTTCATCATCTTGGGTGTCTTGGGTGTGAAGGCGCCGACGCCGGAGCGCACTTTCTTGGCGCAGATCTGTTCGGTTTTTTACTTTGTTTTCTTCTTGGCAATGCCTATCTGGTCCAAGATGGACAAAGTTAAGCCCGTACCCGAGCGCGTTACGATGAATGGTGGTATAGGGTTCTTCCGTGGTATCGGCGTTGTGGCAATTATTGCTGTGTTGACAGTCTTACCCTTGAAAGCTGTGGGCTCAGAGTCGGCCTTCAATTGTGGAACAATGCCCTGCGACAGTATCGAAGTGGATCCCGCGAATAATGAGTCTTTGCAGCGGGGCGCGGCGGTTTACATGAGCTATTGTATGGGCTGCCACTCGTTGCAGTACTCGCGCTACAACCGAGTTGCTCGCGACCTTGGTATCCCCGAAGATTTGTTCCAGGCAAATCTTATGTTTGATCCCTCGATTAAGCTGGGTTCGCTCATGGACAATGCCATGGACAAGGCCAACGCCAAGGTTTGGTTCGGCGCCACGCCGCCTGATCTAACCCTTGTCTCACGCGCGCGCCAACCTGAGTGGCTTTACACCTATTTGCGAAATTTTTACCGTGATGACAGTCGTCCTTACGGCGTCAACAATCGTGTATTCCCCAAAGTGGGCATGCCCCATGTGTTGCTAGAGCTTCAAGGTCTACCTTCCTGTGTTCCAGCTGGTGATCATGGCCACGGTGCGTGTGCCAGCCTCGATATTGCCGACACGGGTGCCATGAGCACCGAAGAGTTTGACGAGGCTGTTTATGATTTGGTGAATTTCTTGGCATACACGGCTGAACCCATGAAACTGCAGCGCCAGTCGATGGGAATCTATGTCATGCTGTTCCTAGCAGTGTTTTTCGTATTCGGTTGGCTATTAAGTCGCGAGTACTGGAAAGACGTACACTGAATCAAAATCACTAGTCGGGCGCGGCAGCGCGCCCGTTCCCGGCGCGAGACGCCACTCCGGAGAAAAGCATGAAAATCTCAGACGATGCATCTGCAGTAGTCTCAAAGCGTTCTTCCATGACGCTGTTTTCTGATAGCACCAACCACTATAGCCACCGCGTACGCATTGTTCTTGCCGAAAAAGGTGTGACTGTTGATCTGGTGGAGTCTGATGGTGGATCAGTTCCGCCGGAACTAGCGGATGTAAACCCCTACAACAGTATGCCCACGCTGGTTGATCGCGACCTCGTGCTCTATGAATCTAAAGTGATGATGGAGTATTTGGATGAGCGCTTCCCGCACCCGCCGTTGTTGCCTGTATACCCAGTAGCTCGTGCAGAAAGTCGTTTATTCATGTACCGCATTGAGCGGGATTGGTGTGCGTTGGTGGATTCCATCCAGCATTCGCGTTCAGACAATGTGGTTAAGAAGTCGGTCAAAGATTTGAAAGATAGTCTGATGGCGATTGCGCCGATCTTCCAAGAAAAACCATTTTTTATGAGCGAAGAATTTACCCTGGTAGATTGTTGTATTGCTCCCATTCTGTGGCGTTTGCCATCTCTGGGTATTGATATTCGTCCCAGCAAACAGTCAAAACCGCTGTTGGGCTATATGGACAGTTTGTTCTCGCGAGAGTCTTTTCAGGAAAGCTTGTCTGTTCAAGAGCGGGAGATGCGCAGCTAAGCTGCTGCAATCCCGTGACGCCGAGTCGCCCTTACATCGTTCGAGCGATCTATGAGTGGATCGTAGATAACGGTTGTACACCGCACCTTTTGGTGGACGCCACTGCTGAGCATGTTGAGGTGCCGACGGCCTACGTGACCGACGGGCAAATCGTTCTCAACGTCTCACCCACGGCTGTTGTCAGTCTGCAGATGGCCAATGATGCGGTGTCTTTTAACGGCAGGTTCGGTGGCCAGCCCGTCGACGTATTTGTTCCCATTCATGCCATCCTGGGCATTTATGCCCGGGAAAATGGCCAGGGGATGGTATTTGATGCTGCTGATGATCCTGAACCCACGCCGCCAACACCGCCCGAGCGCACGCGGCCGGCACTCAAAATTGTAAAATAAACAGCAACGACGTTAGATGATTTCGAACAGCTGCACCACGCGTTCGACTCCATTGACTTCGGCGGTCTCTCCAGCAATGCGATCAGCCTCCGGCTGCGTCACCAAGCCCATCAAATAAACGACACTGTTTTCTGTCACGACTTTGACGCGAATTGCGGGTGTGTCGGAGGTGGTGAGTAGACTGGTTTTGATTTTTGTAGTCAGCCATGTGTCTTTGGCACGTGTTGCCGCATCCGAGACAGGCCCCACGATGAGTTCGTTGTAGATCCGCCTAACGCCCTCAATACGCCGGATGACTTCTGTGGCTTGGTCTTTGAGCTCTGTGCTGGGTACTTCACCGGTGATCAACACGAAGCCGTTGTAGGACACGACTGTAAAGCTGGCATCATCGAAACTGCCATTGGCGGCATGAATATTAACGATGGCCTTGGTTTCAATGCTCTCGTCTGTGACTTGTCTACCGATTGTTCGCCTACCTGGATCTTCCTCGATGGCGTTGGACTCTACGCCCGCCAGCATAGAGCCGCATCCGGTGATTACCGCCGCACTAAAAAGCGCTATGACTGCAATGATCCGAGAACTGTACGTCACGTGTTTTCCTCCAAAGGACCAAAAGTATGTATATCAATTGCGTTGGCCAAACACATGGCACATGCTTGGTTGAGCGCAAGTATAGACAGAGCATCCGCATCAGGAAAAGCGATACTCACGCCGGGTCCTGGTGAGCCCACCCACACTGCGTTAACGGCTCTCTTGGCCAGCGCCGTAGCGATGTTTTCCAATTCATCGTCGAGTAGATTTGAGGCAAAAATGATTGCCAGATCGCCGGGCTGCCCAAGAGCAACTAACTGCGATGAAAGCCATGCACTCGTCGTAGGATCGGATGGGCCGATTCTTGGGCAGAGTTCTACGACCGGCAGCGCAGGGCGTTCCCGTAGCGGATGCTCGCGGAGTAGGTCTGCGAAAATGATGGCGCTGCTGACACTGTATCCCAGTCCGCAGCTAAAGACTTTACCTTCAGCTACTAGAGTCTGCTGAGCCAGGCCCCCGGCCTGCTCAACGATCTCGGCAATATCATCCACAGCTAGACTCATCGCCTCAAGATGTTGATGAAAAAAGGCCGTCGTAGCTTCGTAGGTCATTAAGTGTCCAGCGAGGTCATCGTTACAAGATTTGTTGAAGCCATGTGGGTGTCGCCTCCATGGTCACTTCGCCATCATACGCGATCATATCGAAGCGACAGAGAAAATTTCGATACTGGGGATGTCGGTATAAAAAATCACGCGCTGCTTGTCGCAGTTTGTGTTGCTTCTTTGGATCGACAGAGCCTGCGGCGGACGCGTAGCGCGAGTGCTTACGGAGGCGGACTTCCACAAATATAATGAGGTTACCCTCGCGCATGATGATGTCAATTTCGCCCTCGCGACAGCGGTAGTTAGTGTTCAGTGTGCTTAAGCCCTGTCGTTCGAGCCAGTGACGAGCGGCCACCTCAGCGAAGGCACCCTTAACAGTGGTCATGGAGCGGCCATACGCGGAGGTCGTTTGTGGCGGACATATGGGCCCTGCTGTTGCTATCGGAGCCTTTTAGTGTGCCTTGTGGGGGGTCATGATGCCGCCATCAAAGGTGGCTGTTTCAAGTATTCGGCGAACATCACCAGAGGGTTCTCTGAGTAGCAGGCCAGTTTTGCCCGCTAGCAGTGGCGTTGAGGTGTCTAGAGCCTGTTGCCAATGCTCGATCATGGCGACGGCATCCTGTCCCAGCGCTTCCAGCCGTGCAAATCTCTGCTCTGGTGATGACGCTAGCATGGCCGGAATATCGACAAAAGTTACGCCATTGAGATCGCGGTTTTGGCTGTCCACAAAGCCGTTATAAATGGTTGAAGGTGCGAAAACTTGAAGATCGCCACTGAAGTGGTACACCAGTAGAGGGCGGATGGCGCGGGCATCAGCTGAGGTTGCCGCTAACATAAAGACAGTATCGATGTCCTGTCGGCGTCGTGGCCTAGCGTCGACAGGCGCCAAAAAAGCCTCCTCGACCGCTTTTATGCGTTCTTCTGAGTCAGCGCCAGCTACCAATTGACTGATTTGAATCGACAAGGCGCGTTCGCGCGTAATATGCAGCGTATCAACAACGGTGCCGCCCAGTTGGCGCCAGCTATTTTGAGCCGTCTTTAGCATACGCGTGCCCCATTCGGTTTCGGGCGCAATGAATAACGCCCGTCGATGGCCTTGGGCGAAGGCCAACTCGGAGAGTTGCTGTGCCTCATCTTCTGGGGCCAAACTCAATGTCAGCCAGTTACCCGAAGGAGGGTCATCGTAGTCGCCGCGGTTAAGGGCTATTACCGGCAGTTGCCGATTGGGCTGTCGAGCCAGCGCAGAGACTCTAGGTTTAACCAATGGGCCGAGAATAATGTCAGCATTTTCTGCTCGTGCCTCATCGCTGGCGGTCTCAACGCTGTCGAACATCTCGGTATCGATGGCAATCAGCTGAGGTCGCTGCAGGGCATCGGGGTAGCGAGTGTACAGCGCTGTCACCATGCCTGAGAGTAATGCCTCCCCGGCTTCTTGCAGCTTCCCCGACAGTGGCAGCAGAGTCGCGATGGTCTGCGGGGTTCGCGCGTTGATCCATCTGACTATTCCTGACGGTGGACTTCGTGTTGCCAGATGATTGGCATTACGTTGTTGCCAGTTCAGTACGGCCGCCGGCCCTTGAAAATAAGCGTCGGCCAATTCCACCCAAGCTCCCAAGTCGCTGCGCATACCCCGCGCGCGCTCTCGCGGAGAGAGCGGGTAAGCCCTGAGGATGAGTCCCCACAGCCGATCAATATCTTCTTGCCCTACCCGACGCATCGCAGACAGCTTGTCCGCCTGCGAATGCGCAGCCGACAGCCATTGCTGTTGCTCAATAGCACGGCTGATGCGCACGTCCAGAAGCGCCTGCTGACTTTGGCTATCGGTCAGCGATATTTGTGCCGTCAACGCGTGTGCGCGTGTGACATCGCCTTCTAGCCAGGCAATTTCGGATTCAATGAGTTGAGACGTGACCGCGGACAGTCCAGCAGCTTGAAGCTGCTCATGGAGTGCGCGTGCTTGTCGGCTATCCGCTTGGCGCGCCAGCGTTTTGACTTGCTGAAATGCTTCGATATTGATGGGTGCTGCACCGATGATCTCTGTCGTGGCTTTGACGTCGCTTGAGCCACGGCCATTTCTATCGGTCTGGCTAGAGGAGGGTGCTGTCGCGCAGCTGGATAGCAGCAAAAGTGCGCAAAGTACGATGAGTGGCGAGATTATGTTTCCCGCGACTAGCCGAGGTTGGAGAGGATTTGAGATCATGTTGCCAGTATAGAGAGGAGTGACCGCCTTGGAACCCGGTTTGTACATTGTGCCAACACCGATTGGCAACCTCGCTGATATGAGCCCACGGGGAGTAGACGTTCTCAGTCAGGTCGA
The DNA here is from genome assembly GCA_964412695.1 of uncultured Alteromonadaceae bacterium. Taxonomy (GTDB): domain Bacteria; phylum Pseudomonadota; class Gammaproteobacteria; order Pseudomonadales; family Halieaceae; genus Luminiphilus. The sequence goes on from CAYPPU010000008.1 coordinate 47,866, forward strand.
CGCGATCGCGGCAGAGGATACACGTCACAGTGGGGTATTGCTTAGACACTTCTCTATTGAAAAGGCCTTAATAGCCTATCACGATCATGCCGGCGAGCTGGCCACCGAGCAGCTGCTGCGGCGACTTGATCGCGGTGAAGCGGTGGCTTTGGTGTGTGACGCCGGCACACCGCTGATTTCCGACCCCGGTTACCGAATTGTTCGTGCAGCTCAAGACGCGGGGCATCGGGTTATTCCCCTACCGGGACCGTGCGCGGCTATCACGGCGCTCAGTGGTGCGGGTCTGCCCAGTGATCGATTTTGGTTCGAGGGTTTTTTACCCGCCAAACCCGGTCCGCGAAAAAATCGGCTAGATGCCCTAAAAGGGCAGCCCGGAACCTTGATTTTTTACGAGGCGCCGCATCGCATTCTGGAGATGCTGTCGGAGGCCTCCTCGGTGTTGGGCGGCCACCGCGAGGGGGCGCTGGCGCGCGAATTATCGAAGGCTTTCGAGACTATTCGACGCGCGCCATTGTTCGAGTTAGTTGACTGGGTCGCCGCCGATAGCAACCAGCAGCGCGGTGAGTTAGTAGTGCTCATAGGTCCCGCAGTACAGGGCGCTGATGAGGCATTAACCGCCGATCAGCAAAAATGGCTCATCCGCCTCGCGCAAGAATTACCGCCGCGCAAGGCCGCGGCAATCCTCGGTGATATGACGGGTGTCCGAGCCCGCGATGCTTACGCTTGGCTGCTAACACAGCGTCAAAGTGACAGTGACGTGTCTTGAGTGTTGGGGGCTCTGGCTTTACAGTGGCGACGAGTTGATCAGACGGTCGCTGTTGGCAGTTGCCAGCAGAGGAAAGTCCGGGCTCCAGTAGGTCAGGGTGCCAGGTAACGCCTGGGGGGCGCGAGCCCACGGAAAGTGCAGCAGAAAGGAAACCGCCTGAGTGATCAGGTAAGGGTGAAAAGGTGCGGTAAGAGCGCACCGCGTGGCTGGTAACAGGCACGGCGATGGTAAACCCCACCCGGAGCAAGACCAAATAGGGATCCAATGCCGTGACCTCCGGTGGATCCGGGTAGGTCGCTACAGGCGGGCGGTGACGTCCGTCGCAGATGAATGATCGTCCACGACAGAACCCGGCTTATCGATTAACTCACTCTGCACCCCCGGTCCCGGGGGTGCGCCATATCTCTTATTGAAATAAAAAAAAATTAAATATTCCTTTTAGAGATTTTGAATAATCTAATTTGTATTGCATGACATGTAATATCCTGTTTTTGCGATGAGTTTGGCCACCGTCCTGCTGCGCTAGATCACGTCGAGCCATGACTGTAAGCGGCTGAAAAACCTAGCTTTTTTCTCGATATCGCGTTGACCGCCTGTGTCGCCGTGGGTATAGTGGTGAAAAGTGGTGCAAAGTGGGTTTTATGGCCGCTTTGTGGGATCTAATGGCGCGGAGTGTCGTTTGCAATGTATCGCGGCGTACAACACATCAACCTAGATGCAAAGGGGCGATTTGCCGTTCCGACGCGTCAGCGTGAGGCCCTGGTGGCTGAATGCCAGGGCCATGTCGTGATCACTATTGATACGCAGACCGCCTGCCTCGCCATTTATCCCTTGCCCGAATGGGAGCGTATCGAGCGTGATGTTCAGGCACTGCCCGCCCTTAATCCGGGGGTGAAGCGCTTCCAGCGTTTGGTCCTTGGATATGCCAGTGACGTTGAGCTCGATGGCAGCGGTCGTGTCTTGCTTCCTCCAGCTTTGCGCGAATACGCCCGATTGGAAAAGCGCTTAGTTCTAGTGGGGCAGGGCAACAAATTAGAGCTCTGGAGTGAGGACCTGTGGCTGGCCGAGCGAGATTCGGCCCTGGCTGCGGAGGCGGGCGGTGAGTTGCCCGCCGAATTACTAACCCTGAATCTCTGATGACCTTCGGGCATCAGACGGTTCTATTGCAGGAGGCGGTTTCGGCGCTCATGACGACAGCGAGTGGCACGTACGTAGACGGTACGTTTGGCCGGGGCGGACATAGCGCTCAGGTCTTGGCCGCTCTCGCTCCTGAGGGTCGCCTGATTGCTTTCGATAAGGATCCTCAAGCGGCAGAATCCGCTGCAACGCTGTCTGCGCAGGATGCACGACTCACCTTTGTAGCCGATGGCTTTGGTGCTCTGTCGAAGCATTGTGCTCCGCAATCGCTTGCGGGCTTACTGCTTGATTTGGGTGTGTCCTCTCCTCAGCTTGATGACGCTGAAAGGGGTTTTAGTTTTAGTCACGATGGCCCGCTAGATATGCGGATGAACACCCGCGCTGGAATCACCGCGGCGGACTGGATTAACAGTGCCGCCGAGTCGGACATGGTGCGGGTGTTCAGGGATTACGGTGAAGAGCGCTTCGCGGGCCGTATGGCGCGGGCCATTATCGAGCGGCGACAGGCGCAGCCATTTTCCAGGACCGGTGATCTGGCTGAGGTGGTATCAGCGGCGAATCCTCGCTGGGAGAAGCATAAGCATCCGGCTACTCGCGTGTTTCAGGCCATTCGCATCCATATCAACCGTGAGTTGGATGAGCTCAAGGATGTCCTGGCATCGTCATTGTCGTGTCTGATGCCGGGTGGGCGGCTCGTTGTTATCAGCTTTCATTCGTTGGAAGACCGAATAGTGAAGCGGTTTATGCGCGATCAAAGTCGCGGTATTGAGTTGCCGCGAGGCGTACCCATCACTGACGGTGAGCGTGGCCAAACGATTAAGTTGCTGGGTAAAGCCCAGAAACCCAGCGCAGACGAGGTATCGGCTAATCCGAGGGCGCGATCAGCGGTAATGCGAGTCGGGGAGCGATTGCCTTGAGTCTGTTTACGCTGCGAGCGAATGCGCACTGGGGCGTGCTGTTATTAATTATGGCGTCGGCTTTTGCTGTTATCAGTAGTACCCATCAATGCCGCGCCTTTTACGGGCAGCTAAGACAGCTGGAAGTGGAGCGGTGGCGGTTGCAGGAGCAGTACAGCCGGCTGCTGTTGGAGCACAGTACGCTGGCGAGTCCACACCGGGTGGCACGGATCGCCGAGCAAAGCCTCGGTATGGTCAAGCCCAGTCTCTCGGTTCGGCGGGTGGTGGGTCCATGAGTCGTCGTACCCAGGCTGCCGTGAGCCCGACTTATCGCTGGCGTCTGTCATTGGTGGCGCTTTTATTGATCGCTATGTGGCTTTTACTCGTGGGGCGGTTGTTTCAACTGCAGGTGCTGGACTGGGATCAGGGCGCAGAATTTTTGCAGAGGCAGGGTGCAATGCGGTCGGTGCGGACCGCGGAGTTGCCAGCATACCGTGGCTTGGTGACGGATCGTCGCGGCCAGCCTTTAGCGGTAAGCACACCGGTGGTCTCTATCTGGGCCAACCCCAAACAACTACGAGACTCTAACCGAAAAGGCGAGTTGGCTGCAGCTTTGTCTATGCCCCTCGCCGAATTAGAGCAGCGTCTTGATCTCTACGCTGATAAGCAATTTATGTATCTGGCCCGGCACCAGGCTCCAGATCGTGCTCGTGCGGTACTGGATCTGGGCGTCGCCGGCGTCAATGGTGAACGTGAATACCGCCGCTTTTACCCCGCCGGTGAGGTGGCCGCACAAATCTTGGGGCTGACTAATGTCGATGGCGCAGGCATTTCGGGGGTCGAGTTAGCCTTTGACGATTGGCTCAAGGGTCGCCCGGGGAAGCGACGTTTTATCAAGGATTTGCATGGAGAGGTGGTGAGAGATGTTGGTGTCATTCAGGAGGCTCAGCCCGGCAAGACGTTAGCCCTATCCATTGACCTGCGACTCCAGTACCTGCAACACCGCGAGCTGCAGCGGGCGATGGTAGAAACTGGCGCCAAGGCTGGCGCAGCTGTGACCCTTGATGCTTGGACGGGCGAAATACTGGCCATGACTAATCACCCTGTGTTCAATCCCAACAGTCGAGAGGGCTTTGACTATGCGGCCACTCGCAACCGGGTGGTTACGGATACCTTTGAGCCCGGCTCAACCATGAAGCCGCTGACCTTGGTGGCTGCGCTTGAGAGCCAAAAGTTCACCATAGATACGCTGATTGATACCTCACCGGGGCGGATTCGCGTGGGTCGTAAAGTCCTGCCTGATCCCCTGAATTACGGCGAGATCAGTCTGTCGCGAGTTATTGAGAAGTCGAGTCAAGTAGGCGTTACCAAGGTTGCTCAGCAGTTGGGTTATGCGCCCATCCTCGATGTTTTTCAGCGCTTTGGTTTGGGTCAGCCCTCCGCAATCGGCTTCCCAGGGGAGCGATCGGGCGTGCTACCTAACCGCGATCGGTGGAGCCCAATCGAAGAGGTGACACTGGCGTTTGGATACGGTTTGACGTCTACACCGCTGCAGCTTGCTCACGCCTATTCGGTATTTGCCAACGGTGGCAAGCAAGCACCACTGACGTTATTGCAGCAACCTGCCGATGCGGTCTTTGACGGCAGGCCGGTGATCTCCGAGGCCACTGCCAACCAGGTTGTTGAGGTGTTGCATCGAGTGACGGGTGCCGAGGGTACAGGCAAGCGCGCTCGGGTTGATGATTTTGAAGTCGGCGGCAAAACCGGGACCGTGCACAAGGTGGGGCAGGGCGGCTATTTAGATGATCAATATATTGCGCTGTTCGCCGGCATAGCGCCGATCGAATCGCCGCGTTATGTCACCGTGGTGGTTATAGATGGTCCCCAAGGCGATAACTATGGCGGTGGTGCGGCCGCTGCACCGGTTTATTCGCGCATCACCGAGGGTGTGCTGCGACTCAATAACGCCCTGCCCTCAAATGACGAGGTGCCGGCGCCGCAGCTAGCCGGTCTTGGAGGTGCTCGGTGATTGCCCCTCTGACACTCAGTGAGTTTGCCGCCGCCTGCGATGGGCAGCTAGTTGCTGCAGAGAATGCGGAGGAGGTCAGCGTAACTGGGCTGACACTGGATAGTCGGTCGATTAAAGCGGGTGATCTGTTCGTGGCTGTAAAGGGTGCTCGCGTTGATGGCCATGATTTTCTAGGGCGAGCCCGCGATGCGGGTGCCGGTGCGGCCTTGCTACAGCGCCCGATCGATGCCGGCATGCCTGCGGTCCTAGCACGTGATACCGAAGGTGCCCTTGCCGCCTTCGGTCGTTTGGCGCGGGATCAGTATCAGGGCGTCGTGATTGGTATCACGGGCAGCGCTGGCAAGACCTCGACTAAAAATTTGTTGGCAGCGATTTTGCGCCGCACGGGGCAGGTATTGGCGACCGAGGGTAATCGTAACAACGAATTGGGCGTGCCGCTTACGCTCTCGGCATTGGATCCCAGCACCGAGTTTGCCGTGTTAGAGATGGGCGCGGGAAAACCCGGAGATATTGCTTGGTTGCAGGCTATCGCACGACCGACCGTGGCTGTCTTGCTCAATGTCGCCGCCGCTCATTTGGGTCGCTTCGGTAGTCTCGACGCGATCGCAGAAACCAAGTCGGCCATATTTGCGAACCTGCCGGAAACTGGACTGGCGGTCTTTCCGCACGACGCCGCTTGGGCGCCGTCTTGGCGTGAGCAGGCCAAGCCCGCTCGTGTATTGACGTTTGGTAGCAGCGCGCAGGCAGATTATTACCCGCGAGATATCGTTTTTAGCGGCTTCTCGGGGTCTCGATTTACCCTGCAGACCCCCGAGCAAGCACTGCCAGTCACATTGTCTTTACCGGGGCGTGCCGGCGTGATGAACGCGCTGGCCGCGGCTTCAGTGGCACATGCATTGGGCGTCAGCCCCGACACAATTATTCAAGGGCTTGCTGATGTAGGACCCGCGCCAGGGCGCGGCAGTCTGCACACCCTGGCGAATCGGGTCAGTTTGATTGATGACAGTTATAACGCCAATCCTGAGGCAGTGCGTGCCGCGATAGAGTTGCTGGCCAGTCATCCTGGACGTCGCTACTTGGTGTTGGGCGGCATGCTGGAGTTGGGCGCCGACAGCGAAGTGCTGCATGCAGCCGTAGGTGATTACGCCCGTGAGCGTGGCATCGACGAATTGTGGACGGTAGGCGAGCACGCCGAGCCTGCGGGGCGGCATTTCGGTGTTGGTCATCGACATTTCGCTGACATTGATTCGGTTGCTGCCAATGCGGGGGGGTTCGAAGCGGATTCAGCTGTATTGGTCAAGGCTTCCCGGGGAGAAGCGCTAGATGTGTTGGTGGCGCATTGGTTGGAGTCATTGTCATGCTGATATGGCTGACAGATAAGCTCGCCTTCCTTGATGCCGGGTTTTCGGTGTTTCAGTACATTACGTTGCGGGGCATTTTGGCGGCCATTACAGCCTTACTTATTGCGCTGCTTGTGGGCCCGCGCATGATCCGCCAGCTAGATACCTTACAGATTGGTCAAGCGGTCCGCACTGACGGTCCGCAAAGCCATCTCGCCAAGACGGGAACGCCCACTATGGGTGGCGCGCTCATCATTGTCGCGATATGCGCCTCAACGTTGCTGTGGGGTGACCTGGGAAACCGCTATGTCTGGATAGCACTCGCGACAACCCTGGGCTTCGGTTTAGTGGGTTGGGTTGATGACTACCGTAAAGTGGTGGCCCGTGATTCCCGGGGGCTTCCCGCACGCTGGAAGTACTTTTGGCAATCTGTGATTGGTTTAGTCGCGGCGATCTATCTGTACGCCACTGCTCAGGTGTCTGCCGAGACCGCATTGTATGTGCCTTTCTTTAAGGACGTCGCCTGGCCGTTGGGATTGTTATTTATTCCCTTTGCCTACCTGGTGGTAGTGGGTTCCAGTAATGCGGTTAACCTGACCGATGGCCTCGATGGGTTGGCTATCCTCCCGACAGTCATGGTGGCTACGGGCCTCGGCACTGTAGCCTATCTCACTGGTCACACGAGCTTTGCCGAATACCTGCATATTCCCTATTTGGCAGGCTCTGGTGAGTTGGTGATTTTCTGCGGCGCCATCGCGGGCGCAGGCCTTGGATTTCTATGGTTTAACACCTATCCAGCAATGGTATTCATGGGCGATGTGGGGGCGTTAGCCCTAGGCGCTGCCTTGGGTATCGTTGCTGTCATTATTCGGCATGAAATTGTTCTGTTCATTATGGGCGGTATTTTCGTGCTTGAAACGGTCTCAGTCATGATTCAGGTGGCGTCGTTTCGGCTGACCGGCAAGCGGGTGTTCCGCATGGCCCCCATCCATCACCACTTTGAGCTTAAAGGCTGGCCTGAGCCTCGAGTCATCGTGCGATTTTGGATTATCACTGTGGTTCTAGTCCTGTTTGGACTGGCCACTTTGAAGCTGCGGTGATGGGGTGAGCACTATGTCGGCACATCTCATTTCAAGCTCCGAGTCCCGCCTTGTGCTGGGCTTGGGCGTCACCGGCCAATCGGTTGCCCGTTATTGGCGCCGGCAGGGTATACCGTTTGTGGCAGTCGACACTCGAGCTGAGCTGGCAGAGGATGCGGCGCTGCGCGCGGTGTTGGGAGAGGAGACCCCCAGTGTCTTTGGCGATCTCAGCGCTATTGATATCAATGGCTTTAGTGAGTTGATCGTCAGTCCAGGTATTGGCATGGATCACCCGTTGGTGGTGAGGGCCTTGGCGGCGGGCGTTGGCGTCAAGGGCGATATCGATCTGTTTTGTGAGGCAGCCAATGCGCCGGTTGTGGGCATTACGGGTTCCAATGGCAAATCAACGGTGACGACCTTGCTGGGCGAAATGATCGCTGCCTGTGACAAGCGTGTTGCTGTGGGGGGTAATTTGGGTACTCCCGCACTCGATTTGTTGGACGATGAGATTGAGATCTACGTCTTGGAGTTGTCGAGTTTTCAGCTCGAGCGCGCCCAATCACTGAATCTCGCTGCAGCCACAGTATTAAATGTTTCTCCAGACCACTTGGATCGTCACGGTTCTCTCCCGGCCTACCATCAGGCCAAGCACCGGATCTTTCGCGGCGCGCGCGCGGTGGTGGTAAATCGGCTCGATCCCCTCACGCAGCCTTTAATTGAAGCGAGTGTGCCCGTTTGGGGTTGGCGAGTGGGCGAGCCTGATTTGGTTGACTTTGGTGTGCGCGAAGTTGATGGGGTCCGCCAAATTTGCTCAGGGCGGGAACCCCTGCTGGCTGTCTCTGAATTACCTCTTCCAGGAGAACACAATCTGGCCAACACGCTGGCCGCGTTGGCATTGGGTGCTGCCCTAGGCTTGGCCGCTGACAAGTTGGTTGCGGGATTGCGTCAAGCCAGAGGTCTACCGCATCGCTGTGAGGTAGTAACCGAGCAGGCCGGAATCTTGTGGATAGATGACAGCAAGGGTACCAATGTGGGTGCAACGCTGGCCGCGCTACAGGGATTGGGAGGGAACGGTAACGTTATTTTGATTGTCGGCGGTGTTGGGAAGGGTCAGGATTTTACTGTGCTGGCGGACGCCACCGAGCAGCATTGTCGCCGCGTGTTTACGCTTGGCGAATCGGCTCGCGACATTGAGGTGTCGTTGGGGTCACGCGTACCCGTGCAGCGTGTTCAAAGTTTAGAGCAGGCGGTGGTGAAAGCGACCGAATGGGCTCAGCCGGGTGATGTAGTGCTGCTTTCGCCCGCCTGTGCCAGCTTCGATATGTTCGAAAATTACGCTGCTCGAGGTAATGCGTTTAAGCGTGCGGTTCTCGATCGATGTGGAGGCGCAGCATGAATCCTTCCATTGCTACGCCATCACGGATCTTGGATCCAGTCTTAAGCCTGCTGGTGGTGGCGCTAGCGGGCATTGGGTTGATCGCTATAGCTTCTGCATCGGTGGAGTACGGCGATTGGCACTTCGGAAATCCATGGCACCACACGTTACGCCATGGTAGTTACCTTATTATTGCTGTCGTGCTTAGCGCAGTCGCCTACCGCGTGCCATTACCTCTGTGGCAGCAGAGCTCACCTTCTTGGTTACTGCTGGCCATGGCGCTGTTGATCTTGGTCTTAATCCCGGGTGTTGGGCGCGATGTCAACGGTAGCCAGCGTTGGTTGCCTCTGGGTCCGTTCACCCTGCAGCCCTCTGAAATCGTCAAGTTTTCTTTGGCGCTGTATACCGCGGGTTTCTTGGTGCGTCATGAAAGTGATGTTCGCCAACACTGGCAGGGGTTAGCGAAGCCAGTGGCGGTTTTATGTGTGATTGCACTCCTGCTGCTAGCGGAGCCAGATTTCGGCGCAACCGTAATTTCAGTGGGTACCGTGCTGGGTATGTTGTTCTTGGCGGGTGCTCGCTTGTCTTATGTGTTGGCGATGTTGACAGCTGCCATTGGCATGCTGGTGTTGCTGATTTATGCAGCGCCTTATCGGTTGCAGCGATTAACCGCGTATACCGATCCTTGGTCCGACCCTTTCGGCTCAGGTTTTCAGCTCATTCAGTCACTCATTGCCTATGGTCGCGGCGACCTTTGGGGCGTCGGGTTGGGCAACAGTATTCAGAAATTATTCTATCTGCCCGAGGCCCACACGGACTTCGTATTTTCAATTTGGGCTGAGGAAACTGGCCTGTTTGGTGCGTTGTTCGTGATGGTGCTCTACGCCGTCCTTATTGCGCGCATTTTACACGTGGGACGCCAAGCGCTGATGCGCAAAGAGCTATTTTCGGCCTACGTCTGTTACGGAGTAGCCCTAATTTTCGCCGGACAAGTATTCGTCAATATGGGCGTGAGCTCAGGCTTACTGCCGACAAAAGGGCTGACGCTACCCTTAATAAGCTACGGGGGTTCGAGTCTCATAGTTAGCATGATTATGTTGGCTATCGTGCTGCGCGTTGCCGCCGTTAATCGTCAGATCACTTCGTGGACCTCGGCATGAGTCGGCCTAGTGCATTGATTATGGCGGGTGGCACTGGCGGGCATGTCTATCCGGCGCTGGCCGTGGCATTGGGTCTACTTGAGCGAGGCTGGGCCGTAGAGTGGGTCGGTACCGCTCGCGGACTCGAAGCTCGAGTAGTGCCCGCTCACGGTATCAGGCTGCATACGCTACCGGTACGCGGCCTGCGAGGTAAGAGCTTTGGAGCGCGCGCGAGTGGCCTGTTGCGCTTGCTCGCTGCTGGCGTTTCAGCGATCCGATTGGTACTGAAATTACGGCCTTCCGTTGTACTGGGTATGGGTGGCTATGCCTCCGGGCCCGCCGGGATTGCTGCAGCATTATTGCGTCGCCCACTGGTCTTACATGAGCAAAACGCTGTAACGGGGACTGCTAATCGACTTTTGGCGCCATTGGCTACTCGGCTGCTTGCTGGCTTTTCCTCTGCGTTTGCTGATCGTGGTGATCGTCAGGTGGTGGGTAATCCTATCCGCGCTGCAATTGTGGCGTTGGCAGCCAGTGCGCAACCCTTGCCTGCCCAGTTCAATGCCGAGCGGCCGCTGCGATTATTAGTTTTGGGTGGTAGCTTGGGAAGTCGTCCGATTAATCTCGCGCTGCCACAGGCGCTTGCCGCATTGAGTGAGGTACAACGTCATCAGCTAGAAGTGGTGCATCAGTGTGGAGAGGGAAACGTCACCGATACGCGGTCTGCCTACGACCCAATATCGGCCATGCGGGTTCAGGTTGAAGCCTTCATCGAGGACATGGCGGCGGCTTATGGACGGGCTGACTTGGTCGTCTGCCGTTCCGGCGCCTTAACCGTTGCCGAGTTAGCGGCATCGGGAACGCCCGCCATCCTGGTGCCACTGCCCCATGCCATTGATGATCATCAAATGCGCAACGCTCAGGTGCTAAGTGATGTCGGTGCAGCGATTTTGTTGCCTCAAGCCGAATTAACCGCTGAGCGTTTGGCGGCACATCTACTGCACTGCCTATCCGAGCCAAGTGCAATCGAAGATATGCGGACGCGTGCTCATTTAGTGGCGTATCCGCATGCTACTCAGGCAGTTATTGAAGTGCTTCAGGAGGTAGCAGATGCGGCCTGAGGTCATTTCAGCACAGTCACCCATGATGTCTCGCATACGGCGAATTTTTTTGGTCGGTATTGGCGGCTCAGGTATGAGTGGCATCGCCGAGGTGCTGGCCAAGCTGGGCTACGAAGTGGCCGGCTCGGATAAGCAAGATGGCACCGTTTTGGCGCGGCTGCGAAGCGTTGGGATCAAAACGTTCATCGGCCATGACGCGAGTCAGGTGGCAGAGGCGGACGTGCTGGTCGTCTCCAGTGCTATCGGCGCCGACAATCCAGAGCTCAAGGAGGCTCGTGCACGTCGTATCCCTGTGGTACCCCGTGCTGAAATGTTGGCTGAGCTCATGCGCTATCGCTACGGCATAGCGATAGCCGGTACGCACGGAAAGACCACTACGACCAGTCTCATTGCCGCGGTGTTGGGCGAGGCTGGCGAAGATCCCACATTTGTCATTGGTGGCGTGGTCAACAGCACGGGCAGCAATGCCCAGTTGGGTGCGGGTAAGTACCTGGTAGTAGAGGCTGACGAGAGTGATGCATCGTTTTTACACCTATTACCGATGCTCAGCGTTGTGACCAATCTCGAGCCCGATCATATGGATCACTATGGCGGCGAATTCGAGAACTACGAACATGCTTTTGTCGAGTTCCTGCAAAACCTGCCGTTTTACGGATTGGCCATTCTGTGCGCCGACGATCCGGGTGTCATGGCTATTCAGTCCCAGATTACGCGACAAACGTTGAGCTACGGTCAGCACAGTGGTGCGGACTATCGTATTGAAGAGGTCAAGGCCGATGGCTTGCAGACGCATTTTAGCGTTGTGCGACCGGGTGCTAAGGCTAGGCTGAACGTGGTTCTTAACATGCCCGGTATGCACAACGTGCTCAACGCCACCGCAGCCGTGGCTGTCGCCACCGAATTGGGCCTGGCGGATAGTGCGATTCAACAGGGGCTGATGGGATTCTCGGGTGTTGGCCGTCGCTTTCAGCAACTGGGCGAGCTGGCTCTGCCTGCGGGGCAAGCCTTGTTGGTGGATGATTATGGGCACCATCCAACCGAAGTGTCCGCGACACTAGCGGCCGCTCGCCAAGCGCATGGTGAGCGTCGCTTGGTGATGGTATATCAGCCACACCGCTTCACCCGTACTCGGGACCTCTATGACGATTTTGTGGCGGTGTTATCGGATTGCGAAGTGCTGATTTTGCTCGAAGTCTATGCCGCCGGCGAAGAGCCCATCGTGGGGGCAGACAGCCGCAGCCTCGCTCGCAGTATCCGCCAGCGCGGCAAGGTAGATCCCATTTTTATTGCTGATATCAATGAGGTGCCCGCGGTACTTGGAAGCATCCTAAATGATGGCGATTTACTGGTTACCCAGGGTGCCGGCGATATAGGCCGTTTAGCACAACAACTGGCCGCGGCTGGCAGTGTGGGGGTGTCAGTATGACCATGGTGACGCTGGCCGATAAAAAATTCGCCGTGCTGTTAGGGGGTACCGCGGCCGAGCGCGATATTTCGCTTGAAAGCGGCAACAACGTGGCGAGCGCGTTAGAAAGTGCGGGTGCGCAAGTTACACGCGTCGATCCAGCAGACACGCAGTGGTGGCAGCGGCTTGAGCAGGTGGAATTTGTGTTCAACTTGCTGCACGGACCTGGTGGTGAAGATGGCACGGTTCAGGGGATGCTTGAATCTTTGGGCTTACCCTACAGTGGTTCCGGTGTTTTGGGTTCATCCCTGACCATGGACAAGATACGGACCAAATGGTTATGGCAGGGTGCCGGGCTGCCGACACCGCCGTTTGCCTTGTTAACTGACGATAGCCAGTGGCAGCAGCTGATTGATGATCTGGGTGTGGCTTTCGTGAAGCCGGCCAGAGAGGGCTCATCGATAGGCATGTCCAAAGCCTCTGATGCCGGCGCTTTGCACTCAGCTTACCAGGCGGCGCGACAATTCGGTGATCAGGTTCTCGCAGAGGCGTTCGTGGCCGGCCCAGAATACACGGTGGCTATTTTGGGTGATCGGGCCTTGCCACCTATTGAGATTCGTCCTGTCGCCGATTTTTACGATTTCCATGCCAAATATGTTTCTGAACAAACCCAGTTTTTGTGCCCCGCCATATTGAGCGATGCCGAGCAAGATGCCGTTTCGCAGTTGGCGCTGAGGGCGTTCGATGTGGCGGGGGCGAGTGTATGGGGTCGAGTGGACATCATGCGATCGAGCTCAGGCCAGTGGCAGTTGTTAGAGGTGAACACTATTCCCGGTATGACCAGTCACAGCTTGGTACCGATGGCGGCCAAGGCGGCGGGCTTGTCCATGCCGGTGCTGTTGGCGGAAATCTATCGACTCAGTATGGAGGAACGCAGTCGTGGCCAATAGCCGTCAGCGTTCAGCGCGAGTCAATCGTCACGAAAAGGTGAGCCGTGCCTCACTAGGCCAGCGTGTAAAGCAGTGGGTGTTGCGCGGCGTGGTCATTATGGGCGTGCTGTTGTCGTTGGGCGGCCTCGCCAAGTCTGGGCACTACTTGGTGTCGCTGCCAGTAGAGCGGATCGTCATCAACGGGAAGTTTAATTCGGTTGATCGCCTCGCAATAGAAAACACCGTGGCCGCCCACGCTGGTGCAGGATTGTTGGCGGTCGATTTGGATCGTGTCCAAGAGCTTCTGGAGCAAAACGCATGGGTTTACAAGGCCAGTGTCCGCAGGCGCTGGCCCGATACCCTCGTCATCGATATCACCGAGCAGCGACCGATCGCACTGTGGGGTGATAGTGGTTATATCAATCATGAAGGCGAGTATTTCCAGGCACCGATCGATCCTCGTTGGCTCGATTTGCCGACGTTGAATGGTCCACAAGATTCGCAGAAGGCGTTGATCGCCAGTTACCAAAGTCTGGACGCCTTATTGGTAGGTACGGGTATTGGGATCGTGAATTTGGACCGCGATGGCGTGGGCCAAACCCGGCTACAACTCGATCGCGGTATAGAAGTACTGCTCGGCGATCAACGTCATGCCGAGCGCATGCGCCGTTTTGTCAGCTTGATTGAGCGGCACCTCGATATTGAAACCATTGCCAGTGTTGATCTGCGATACCCCAGCGGGGCCGCGGTGACATTGGCGGAAGCACACATTGCCGCGGTCGCACCCGATCAAAAGGAGTTTCACTGATGGCATCAGCACAAGATAAGCGACTCATCGTCGGGCTTGATATTGGTACCTCAAAAGTCGTGGCGGTCGTGGGAGAGGTCGATCACGACGGCAGTCTGGAGATTGTGGGCATCGGCTCCCATCCGTCCAAGGGAATGAAAAAGGGCGTTGTGGTCGATATTGAGTCCACAGTGACGGCTATTTCCAGGGCCGTGGAAGAAGCCGAACTGATGGCGGGCTGCCAAATTCATTCGGTGTATGTCGGCATCGCCGGCAGTCACGTTCGCTCCATGAATTCTCATGGGATCGTCGCTATAAAAGATGGCGAGGTCTTTCCCCAAGACGTTGAGCGAGTGCTCGATGCCGCTCAGGCGGTGGCTATCCCCGCCGATCAGCGCGTACTTCACGTACTGCCCCAGGAATACATCATTGACAACCAAGGCGGTATCAAAGAGCCGCTGGGCATGTCGGGTGTGCGTCTTGAAGCCAAGGTGCATTTGGTGACCTGCGCCGTAAATGCCTCTCAGAATATCGAGAAATGCATCCAGCGTTGTGGTCTAGAGGTCGACGGGATCATTCTGGAGCAATTGGCATCCAGTTATTCGGTAATTACCGATGACGAGCGTGATCTGGGTGTTTGTCTTGTTGATATCGGTGGTGGCACATCGGACATCGCCATTTTCACCGAGGGCTCGATTCGGCACACGGGGGTGATTCCCATTGCAGGCGATCAGGTAACCAACGATATCGCAATGGCTCTGCGTACCCCAACCCAACACGCCGAAGAGATCAAGATTCGCTATGCCTGCGCGCTAACGCAACTGACCCGTCCTGACGAGACCATCAAGGTCCCGAGTGTGGGGGATCGTCCCCCCAGAGACCTTTCCCGCCAATCATTGGCCGAGGTGGTAGAGCCGAGGTACGACGAACTGTTTACGCTGATTCAGGCCGAACTCCGGCGCTCGGGGTTTGAGGAGCTGATACCAGCGGGAGTGGTTTTGACCGGCGGTACTTCAAAAATCGAAGGCGCTGTCGAGTTGGCGGAAGAAATTTTCCACATGCCAGTCCGCGTGGGTCTCCCGCAGCGCGCACAGGGCCTGAACGACATCATTCGCAATCCCATTTACGCCACCGCGGTGGGTTTGTTGATTCACGGAGCTGGAGATGAGGGGGCGCCAGCGCCCGCTCGAGGGCCTCTGCTCAATACGGATTTTCTATCGGGTATTCGAGAGTGGTTTAGCAAGCACTTTTGAGTAGTTGTTAGGAAGAAAGGGGAGCCCGCGTATGCGGGCGAACAGTACTAAAAAGGGGAAATAAACATGTTTGAATTGGTAGACAGCGCTCCGCAAAGTGCGGTGATAAAAGTGGTCGGCGTTGGCGGCGGTGGTGGTAATGCCGTCCGACACATGATCGAGCATCATGTCGATGGCGTCGACTTTATTTGTGCTAACACCGACTCCCAAGCTTTGGCGGACATCACCGCCAAAACGGTATTGCAGTTGGGCAATGGGATTACCAAGGGGTTGGGAGCCGGCGCCAATCCCGAGATTGGCCGGGCTGCGGCTTTGGAAGATCGCGATCGAATTGCCGACGCGTTGCACGGTGCCGATATGGTGTTTGTTACCGCCGGCATGGGTGGTGGTACCGGTACGGGTGGCGCCCCGATCGTCGCCGAAGTGGCGCGAGAGCTGGGGATTCTGACGGTGGCCGTAGTGACCCGTCCGTTCAGTTTTGAAGGCAAAAAACGCCTGAAAATCGCCGAACAGGGCTTGAATGAGCTGGCTCAGCACTGTGATTCGTTGATCACCATTCCGAACGAAAAGCTGTTGGAGGTTTTGGGCAAAAATACCAGCCTCTTGGATGCCTTTCGGGAGGCCAATAATGTACTTTTAGGTGCTGTACAGGGGATCGCGGACCTGATTATCCGTCCCGGGATGATCAACGTCGATTTCGCCGATGTCCGCACCGTTATGTCGGAAATGGGTTCCGCCATGATGGGAACAGGAGCCGCTTCCGGTGAGAACCGGGCTAGAGAAGCAGCAGAGAGGGCGATCAACAGCCCGCTGCTTGATGACATCAACCTAAGTGGTGCCCGTGGTGTGTTGGTCAATATCACCGCAGGTCTAGACTTGTCTCTAGGCGAGTTTTCTGAGGTTGGTGACACCATTGAAGAGTACGCGTCTGAGGACGCGACAGTCGTAGTCGGGACGGTCATTGACCCCGACATGGCAGATCAGCTCAAGGTGACCGTGGTTGCCACTGGATTGGGCGGAGCTGCTGCGCGACCCGCGCTGACAGTTGTCGATGCTCCGGCGTCAACGGCTCAAGCTGGATCGCCAGACTACGGCAATAACTATGATCTGCCGCCGGCAAAGCGCGCGAAAATAGCGTCATCTGCCCGAGGAGATCAGGATGTAGCGGTTGCTGAAACGGGCGGTGAAGAGTATTTCGATATTCCCGCATTTTTACGCCGCCAAGCGGACTGACCTCGAACGTCAGCCGCTTTTTGGCGGGGCTCTGGAGTGATAGCACAGAGTCTTTGCCCGCAGCGGCGGCCGTTGACACAGGGCTAAAAAGCCTGCGCCCGGTGGCGGACGAGGGAAGGAAGGATGATTAGACAGAGAACGTTGCGAAACCCGATCAAGGCGACGGGTGTGGGTTTGCACACAGGCGAGAAAGTGTTTCTCACCTTGAGCCCAGCACCAGTCAACAACGGTATCGTTTTTCGACGCACCGACCTATCCCCGACGCAGGACATCCCCGCCTGCGCCAACAACGTCGGTGACACAACGCTTTCTACTAGCCTCGGTTTAGGTGAGGCGAAGGTATCGACCGTCGAACACCTCCTGTCCGCCATGGCAGGCCTAGGCATCGATAATGCCTTTGTCGATGTCACAGCCCCGGAAGTTCCGATCATGGATGGCAGCGCAGGACCCTTTGTGTTCCTGCTGCAGTCCGCCGGTATCGAAGAGCAATCTGCGCCGAAGAAATTCATTCGAATCAAAAAGCCGGTCACCGTCTCGGATGGTGACAAAGAGGCCAGCTTATTGCCTTTCGAGGGCTTTAAAGTGGCGTTCTCGATTGATTTTGATCATCCGGTTTTCCACGATCGCTCCGCGTATGCTGAGATCGATTTCTCGACGACCTCTTTTGTGAAGGAAGTCAGTCGAGCCCGTACCTTCGGCTTCATGCATGAGATCGAGTACCTGCGCGCGCGGGGGTTGGCTCGCGGTGGTAGTGTCGACAATGCCATCGTGGTTGATGAGTACCGCATCCTCAATCAGGACGGTCTGCGCTATGAGGATGAATTCGTGCGTCATAAGGTTCTAGACGCCATTGGTGATCTGTATCTGTTGGGACACTCGCTTATTGGCGAATTTCGCGCCCACAAGTCCGGTCATGCACTCAACAACGCCGTTCTGCGCGCGTTACTTGAGCAGCCCGATGCTTGGGAGGAAGTGATCTTTGAGGATGCATCGACTGCGCCCATATCCTACGGCGCCTCACCGAGCCTTGCTATTGCCTAAAATTTGATCAGTTTTGGCGTTAACTGGGGCTGTTTGGGCTCCCATTTTGCTTTGCTCCTGCGCGTTCTCATGGCATAGTGCCCAACCGTTAGTGACTACCTGCTCAAGGGCTATCCCGAAACCCTGTGAAACTGATTTACGTACCTAGAAATGCAGCGTCCCGCACCCTGGAAATGGGTAAGTGGTCGTGGGCGGCTGTGTCACTGCTGTGTCTAGGCTTGCCCTTGGTTCTCATGGCTGTTGGCTACGAATTGGGGCAGCGTCAGGGCGCCCAACAGGCACAATTTAGCCGTATTACGGCGGCCGAGCAGGAGGCCAGTGATCGTGCTAGTGACTTGGCGCAAATGTCTGCCGAGGCACGGCGAAAGCTAGAGGCTATGACCTTGCGCTTGGCCGAGCTTCAGTCCCGGGTGACGCGGCTCGACGCCCTAGGCAGCCACCTAACGGCGCTGGCGGGCTTAGATGAAGGGGAATTCGATTTCTCTCAGCTGCCTGCAGTGGGGGGGCCACTGGCGGCGCCACAGCCCCTAGATGCCACTGCGGCGCCTTCACTGTTGTCGGAGTTAGATGCTCTATCGGCGACCTTGAACGATCGCGAAACTCAGCTCGATATTCTTGCGGGTTTGTTGTTTGACGCCGAGACGCAGGCCGAGGCAGTTCCTGCTGGACGCCCGGTCGCCTCCGGTTGGCTCTCCTCCTACTACGGTTATCGCAAGGACCCCTTTACCGGTCGTAAGGCTTGGCATCAGGGTATTGATTTTGCGGGCAAGGCCGGCGATGAGGTTATCGCTGTCGCCACAGGCGTGGTGAGCTGGAGCGGTGAGCGCTCGGGTTACGGCACCATGGTGGAGGTGGCTCACGGTGACGGTTTGGTTACCCGCTACGCCCACAACGAGGAGAATCTCGTCAAAGTCGGCGATTTAGTTCGTCGCGGTGACGCTGTGGCGCTAATGGGAAACAGCGGCCGGTCCACTGGCCCTCACGTTCACTTCGAAGTCTTCAAGCACGGTCGTCCGGTCGATCCGTCAAGCTATATCCGGCGCACACTGCGCTAAACCCACCCCAGAACTTTGCTCTGGACGGTGCCCCTGGGGTACCGGTGGCATCCTGTATATCGGACACATGAATTATGATCGCTAAACTCCTCAGAAAGATTTTCGGTACCCGCAATGACCGCGAGCTTAAACGCATAGGCCGGCTGGTCTCGAAAATCAACGAACTCGAGGCCGAGTATCAAGGGTTGGATGATGCCGCTCTGTGCGCAAAAACCGACGAATTTCGCAGTCGCCTGACCGCCGGTGAGAGTCTGGATGCCCTATTACCCGAGGCCTTTGCAGCGGTGCGAGAGGCCGGGGTTCGAGCGTTGGGCATGCGCCATTTTGACGTGCAATTGGTGGGTGGCATTGTGCTGCACGAGGGCAAAATTGCCGAGATGCGAACGGGAGAGGGTAAAACCCTGGTCGCGACCTTGCCCGCCTATTTGAACGCCCTCACAGGGCACGCCGTACACATGGTGACGGTAAACGATTACCTGGCCGGACGCGATGCTGCCTGGATGGGGCCGCTATACGAATTTTTGGGGATGACGGTGGGCGCGATTCAGTCGGGCCAGGCGGTAGAGGACAAGCGCTCGGCCTACGCCAGCGATATAGTGTATGGCACTAACAACGAGTTTGGCTTTGACTACTTGCGCGACAACATGGCCTTTAGCGCCAGCGACAAGTCCCAGGGAAAACTCGCCTTCGCTATTGTCGATGAAGTGGATTCCATCCTTATCGATGAAGCTAGAACACCGCTCATTATTTCTGGCGCGGCTGAAGACAGCTCGGAGCTCTATAAAACCGTCAATCAACTTATCCCACGTCTGGTTCAATCCACCGAGGCTGAAGAGGGCGATTACGCCCTTGATGAGAAACAGCGGCAGATCGAATTGACGGAGGAGGGGCACGAGAAGGTCGAGCAAATGTTGATCGACGCCAAGTTGCTGGAGGAGGGAGATAGCCTATATGCCGCCACCAACCTGGGTCTTCTCCATCATGTGCACTCGGGTATTCGCGCCCACGCGCTGTTTCACCGGGATGTCGAATACATTGTGCAAGACAATCAGGTGGTCCTGATCGATGAGCACACCGGTCGAACTATGCCTGGTCGTCGTCTCTCGGAGGGTTTGCATCAGGCGATCGAAGCCAAAGAGGGCGTGAATATTCAGAGTGAGAGCCAGACCCTGGCTTCAACGACCTTTCAGAACTACTTCCGTCTGTACGACAAGCTGGCGGGCATGACCGGTACCGCCGATACCGAAGCTTTTGAGTTTCGGCAAATTTACGGGTTAGAGGTATTGGTCATCCCGACCAACAAGCCCATGCAGCGCAAGGATCTGAACGACGTGGTTTACCTCAGTCGCGACGAAAAATTCGACGCGATCATGGAAGACGTCAAGGAGTGCATTGAAAACCAGGCGCCGGTGTTGGTGGGAACCGCATCAGTAGAAACCTCGGAGGAGCTCTCCCGCCGCTTTACCCAAGCTAAGATTGAACACAAAGTACTCAATGCCAAATTCCACGAACAGGAAGCGGAGATCATTGCCCAGGCCGGTCGCCCGGGTGTAGTCACCATTGCAACTAATATGGCAGGTCGAGGTACTGATATCGTACTGGGCGGCAATTTAGAGGCTGAACTTGCGGCAGCTGGGGACATTGATGAGGCCCAGCGCGAGGCGATCACCGAGGCTTGGCGTGAGCGCCAGAAGACGGTGTTGGACGCTGGTGGATTACATATTTTGGGTACTGAACGCCATGAATCTCGGCGCATTGATAACCAGTTGCGCGGCCGTTCCGGTCGTCAGGGCGATCCTGGATTATCGCGGTTTTATCTGTCACTAGAAGACAATCTGATGCGTATTTTCGCCTCCGATCGAGTGAAGAATTTTATGCAGGCGCTGGGCATGGAGAAAGGTGAGGCCATTGAGCACCGTATGGTTACTAACGCGATTGAAAAAGCGCAGCGCAAAGTGGAAGGCCGAAACTTTGATATTCGCAAGCAGTTGTTAGAGTACGACGATGTGGCCAACGACCAGCGTCGTATTATCTATCGTCAGCGCGACGAATTGTTGAGTGAGAGCGACATCGCAGCGACGGTGACCCAAATCCGCGTTGACGTGGTGAACACGGCCATCGATACGTATGTACCGCCCATGAGTGTTGAAGAGCAGTGGGATATTCCGGGACTAGAGCGACAAATAGAGGCGGAGTTCGGCGTGACGTTGCCGATCAGCGCGTGGCTCGAAGAAGACCAGAGTTTGCATGAGGAAAGTTTGCGCGATCGTATCGTTGAAGAAGTTCAAGCGGCCTATGACGCCAAGGCGAATTTCGTGGGTCCGAGCATGCGCCAACTCGAGAAGCAGATCATGCTGCAGGTGCTCGATACGCTGTGGAAAGAGCATCTGGCGACGATGGATCAGCTGCGACAGGGTATTCACTTGCGCGCCTACGCCAACAAGAATCCCAAACAAGAATACAAGCGCGAATCTTTTGAGCTTTTCGAGCGTTTACTAGATCGTCTCAAATACGAAGTCGTTCGTTTCTTAAGTCATGTACAAGTGCAGCGGCAGGACGAGGCTGCAGAGCTTGAGCGCCAGCGACGCGAGGCCGCGGCCCGGCGGCAAATGGCGTTTGAACATGCTCAGGCGTCTGCCGTTGCGTCTGAGGCAGCCTCGCCCGAATCGGAATCCGAGCGTCCGCAAACTGTTAAGCGAGACACACCTAAGGTTGGACGTAACGACCCCTGCCCGTGTGGCAGTGGCAAGAAATACAAACAATGTCATGGAGCCTTGAGTTGAATGCCGACGAAATTTTAGCTGTTGCTGGTGTCCGGCTGGGCGTGGCTCAGGCTGGCATTAAAAAGGCTAACAAGGATGACCTTACCGTGGTGGAGTTGGCACCGGGATCTCAATGCGCGGCGCTGTTTACCCGCAATGCCTTTTGCGCTGCGCCGGTGCTAGAGGCTCGTAGGCGTCTGGAGAGCACTGAGGGCGGTTGTGGCTATTGGTTGATCAACACCGGCAACGCCAATGCTGGTACGGGTAAGGCAGGGCTGGCGGCGGCGCAGCAGAGCTGCGCGGCATTGGCTGAGCTAACAAGTGCAGAGCCCGACGCCGTATTGCCATTTTCTACCGGTGTCATAGGCGAGCCTTTGCCGACAGAAAAGCTGGTGGCCGCCATGCCTCAGGCCCTGGCTGATCTCTCTAACAGTGGCTGGCAGCGCGCTGCCACCGCGATTTTGACTACCGATACACGCCCAAAAGTGGCCAGCCGTGAGGTACTTGTTGGCGGGAAACCGGTGACTATTACGGGAATGGCCAAGGGTGCCGGGATGATCCGACCTGACATGGCTACCATGCTGGCCTTTCTGGCAACCGATGCCCGCATTGATCGTGTCTTACTGGATCGAATATTTCGGCAGGCCGTAACCGCTAGCTTCAATCGCATAACAGTGGATGGCGACACCTCCACCAATGACGCCGCTATCTTAGCTGCGACGGCGGCGAGTGGTGTTGGGATTCATGAAGATAGCCCCGAATTATCACTATTTCAGGATGCGCTCACGGCACTCTGCATCGACTTAGCCCAAGCCATTGTGCGTGACGGTGAAGGTGCTACGAAATTTGTGCAGATCGAGGTGGAGGAGGGTGCCGACCTGGCCGAGTGTGATTCGGTGGCCTACACCATTGCCCATTCACCGTTGGTAAAAACCGCGTTGTTTGCCAGTGACCCCAACTGGGGGCGGCTACTGGCGGCAATCGGTCGGGCGGGATTGACAGATTTGGACGTCGAGGGCGTGTCGGTTTACCTAAACGGGGTTTTAATCGCCACCGAAGGCGCCCGCGCTGCCAGCTACACCGAAGCGCAAGGGGTTGAAGCCATGGCGCCGACCGATCTTACGATTCGGGTGCTGTTAAATCGTGGTTCGGCAGCGAGCACGGTCTGGACCACTGATCTCTCTTATGATTACGTCCGCATCAATGCCGAATACCGTACCTGAGTCGAAGCCTTGTCTATGATCGTAGTAGCCGTGGGTGTGGTCACCGATGATAAGGGGCGCATATTGGTGACGCGTCGTGCGGCTGATGCCCACCAGGGCGGCTTATGGGAGTTTCCGGGTGGCAAGGTGGAATCGGACGAAGGCGTGTTAGAGGCCTTGGCGCGGGAGCTGAAAGAAGAGCTGGGGTTAACCGTGGAGGCTTCGGAACCGCTTATCCGCATCGAGCACGATTATGGCGATAAACAGGTCGCGTTGGATGTGCATCGCGTGACCCAGTGGCGCAATGAGCCCCGCGGGTTGGAAGGTCAGCCATTGGCATGGCTACTACCCGAAGCCCTCAAGACGCTCGATTTTCCCGACGCCAATGTGGCTATTTTGGAGTGCTTGCTCAGGCCTTAGCCCGAGTCAGTAGACGCTGGTGTAGAGCGTCGACGTTGGCGTAGAGCTGTTCAAGATCGCCGCTGTTATCAATGGCCTCATCAGCTCGCGCGATGCGCTCTTCTCTGGGTAACTGAGCGGCCATGATTTGCTGAACCAATGCCTCATCGTTGCTATCGCGGCGCATGGTGCGCTCGAGCTGCACCGATTCGGGTACGTCCACCACAACCACATACTGTGCAAACGTCGCTTGGCCCGACTCCAGTAGTAGAGGTGAACTCAGCACCACATAGTCAGATTTGGCTTCTTGTAGTTGGCGGGCAATCTCCTCGCGAATCGCCGGGTGAGTAACGCCCTCGAGCCAGCGACGCTCCTCGGAATTGTCAAAGACGATACGGCGGAGCGCGGCCCGGTTCAGCTGTCCGTTGCTTAACAAGATGTCCTCGCCAAAATGTTCGGCAATAGCAGCGAGCGCCGGCATTCCGGGCTCCACCACCACGCGCGCTACAAGGTCGGCGTCGACCACGACGATACCTAGTTTTTCAAGGTGTTGGGTGACCGCCGATTTACCACTGCCGATTCCGCCGGTGATGCCTACCACGTAGTTCATTAATACGCTGCTCTCTACTGTATGCCAGTTAGCGATAAATACAGCTTATTAAGTGGTTCGCCGTAAAAGAGATACAACAGACCCGCGCCGGCGAGATAAGGGCCAAAGGGCATCGGTACGTTGCGGTCCTGACCTCGGACTAATACCAATGTGATCCCTAGGGCGGCGCCAACAAACGACGATAATAAAATAATGAGTGGTAGCGCTTGCCAACCAAACCAGGCACCGAGCGCCGCCAGCAATTTGAAATCGCCAAAGCCCATGCCTTCTTTCCCAGTCACTAGTTTGAATAGCCAGTAGACGCTCCACAAACTGAGATAACCCGCCATAGCACCGATCACAGCCGAAGGCAGATCGGCCCACACTTCGAACAGGTTTGCGGCGAGTCCCAGCCACAGTAACGGCAGCGTGAGGTTGTCCGGCAGCAGCTGGGTATCAATGTCGATACCCGTGAGGGCAATCAGCACCCAAATGAATAGCAGCGCCGTGAGCAGTGAAACACTGGGTCCAAATGTGGCGGCTGCCGCCAGTGATAGGGCGCCCGAAGCGAGCTCAACCGCGGGGTAGCGCAGCCCAATGGATTGACTGCAGTTAGCACAACGACCTCGCAACCAGAGGTAGCTAACTACCGGAATGTTCTGCCAGGGCTTGATGGCTACCTTACACCCCGGGCAGTGGGACGCCGGCCGCGACAGACTCAGCGTTTCCTGCTCAGGTGCCGGTAGGCCTTGCAGCTCGGCACAGTCGCGTTGCCATTCCTGCTCCATCATGCGCGGTAGTCGCAGGATCACCACATTGAGGAAGCTACCGACAATAAGGCCCAGGGCGGTAATTGTTGTGAGAAAGAGCCACGGCGTTGCCGTCAGGGTTGCGAGCAAGGTCATTGTAGGCAGTGCCGCGTCTTAGATTACCGAGCCAAGCATGAAGATGGGCAAATACATGGCAATCATTAAGCCGCCAATCAGCACCCCCAAAATAGACATAATCATTGGCTCCATCAATGAGCTCAGACTGTCGACGGCATTATCGACCGCCGCCTCATACTGATCCGCCACTTTGCTCAACATATCATCTAAGGAACCTGATTCCTCCCCAATAGACACCATTTGCAGCAGTAGCGTGGGAAACAAGCCGGTAGAACGAATGGCTTGGTACAACGAGGTGCCGGTGGTTACATCATCGCGAATCTGACCAATGGCGTTACGATATATGGCATTACCCGAGGCACCAGCCGTGGAGTCCAGGGCATCTACTAGCGGTACGCCTGCGGCGAAAGTGGTAGAGAGTGTTCGAGAGAATCGGGCGATTACTGAGTCATGCACGATACTGCCTACTATGGGCAGCTTGAGTGCCAGCGCGTCAATACGATCGGCAAACTCGGGCGAGCGTTGTAGCGCCTGAGAGTAAGACCAACCGGTAGCGATGATGCCGATAAGAAAAATAAACCACCACTGCTGCATAAACTCTGAAATACCCAGAACGAACAGCGTGAATCCCGGCAGGTCTGAACCAAAGCCTTTAAAGGTCTCGGCAAAGGTCGGGACCACCTTCACCAGCAAGATGCCCGTGACAACAATGGCTACCACAATGACCGCTATGGGATAGGTCATGGCTTTCTTGATCTTGGCTTTGAGCGCCTCGGTTTTTTCTTTGTAGGTAGCCACACGGTCGAGCATGATTTCCAATGTGCCCGAATCTTCACCTGCGCCCACTAAGCTGCAAAACAATTCATCAAAGTGCTTGGGGTGTTTGCTTAACGCAGCGGCGAGCCCTCCGCCAGCTGCGACCTCGCTTTTCACATTCAAAACCAGTTCCCGCATAGCTTCGTTATCTAAGCCCTCTGCCACAATGTCAAAACTTTGCACCAGCGGTACACCGGCTTTCATCATGGTGGCCATTTGCCGGGTGAAGATTGCCACGTCGGCGGGCTTAATGGTCTTGTTACCACCAAACAGGGGTTTGGGCTTTTTCTTTACACTTTTAGCGATAACACCCTGCTTGCGTAGCTGGGCCTTGGCCATGGCCGTGCTGGCCGCAATGATCTCGCCTTTACTCTGGCGACCATTGCGATCTTGTCCGCTCCAAATGTAGGTGGTGTCGGTTGCCATGGTGCTAAAAACTCCTCAAGGCGTGGCGCTTAATATGCTAACGCAGCACTTAGTCTGTGGTCACTCGATTGACCTCTTCGAGCGAGATTTGACCGGCTGCAGCCTTTACCAGTGCGGAGGTCCGTAAGTCGTGAAATCCTTCTTCCCGCGCCTGACGATCAATTTCTAATGAGTTGCCGCCGTCCATAATTGTGGTTGCGATCGGCTTGGTGAGTTTAACGACTTCGTAAATACCCACTCGTCCCTTATAGCCGTCTCCACAGGCGCTGCAACCGACGGGTTTTTTGATCTGGGCGTCTTTCAATAGCTCGTCGGTAAAGCCAAGCTCATAGAGGGCTTCTTTCGGCACCTCGGTTTCGGGCTGCGCGCATTGGGTGCACAGTCGGCGGGCCAAGCGTTGCGCAATAATCAGTGATACCGATGAGGCAATGTTGAACGCCGGTACGCCCATATTGAGCAAGCGGGTAATGGTTTCTGAGGCGCTATTGGTATGGAGCGTTGAAAGTACCAGGTGACCGGTTTGGGCAGCCTTGATAGCAATTTCGGCGGTTTCTAGGTCACGGATCTCACCCACCATGATGACGTCGGGATCTTGGCGGAGAAACGAGCGCAGCGCTTCGGCAAAATTGAGCCCCACCTTGTTGTTTACGTGGACTTGGTTAATACCCTGCATATTGATTTCCACCGGGTCCTCGGCGGTGGAGATGTTGCGCTCGGGAGTGTTGAGAATACCCAGACCGGTGTACAGCGACACTGTCTTACCCGAGCCGGTAGGTCCGGTGACCAAAATCATGCCCTGTGGCCGCGCGAGGGCGTCAAGATAAAGCGTCTTTTGTTCGGGCTCATAACCCAGCGCATCGATACCCAAATAGGCCGAGCTGGGATCCAGAATACGCAGAACGATTTTTTCACCAAACATGGTGGGTAAGGTGTTCACACGGAAATCGATGGCGCGGTTTTTGGATAGCTTCATCTGAATGCGCCCATCTTGGGGCACTCGCCGCTCGGAGATATCCATCTGCGACATCACTTTAAGACGAGCGGATAGTCTTGCCGCGAGATTTTTGGGCGGCCGAACGACCTCGCGCAAAATACCGTCGGTGCGAAAGCGCACCCGGTAGTCTTTCTCATAAGGCTCAAAATGAATATCTGAGGCACCCTGTTTAATTGCATCCAACAGCACCTTATTCACGAAGCGCACAATGGGTGTGTCATCCACACCGCTCGTGTCTTCATCGGCGTCGGCGTCACCGCCGTCGCTGATTTCAATGTCAAATTCACCGTCGCCACCCAGAGCGTCAAAATTAGCGCTAAAACTGTCTTGGGCATCAATGGTTTGGTCGAGAAAGCGTCGCAGCGCGAGCTCATCGACCAAGATGGCTTCGGTGCTGATGCCGGTGACAAATTTGAATTCATCTAAGGGCGCTAGATTGGTGGGGTCTGAGACCGCCACAAACAAACGATTGCCCCGGCGATAAATGGGCACTGCGTGGTGCTTGCTCATTAAGTCGGTGGATACCAGCTTATCGGGCATGCCCGAGCGGTCGAGGGCAGTCAGGTCAAATAAGGGAATGCCAAACTCTCGCGAGGCGCTGGCGGCCAATTGCGCACTGTCCACGCCTAGTGCGTCGATCAGGTGGCTGACCAGCGAGGCTCGCGTTTTAGCTGCGTCGCGGGTGGCGTTGGCGGCTTGCTCCTCGGAGAGTAGGCCGTCGTTAATTAAGCGCCGGGCCAAACCAGAGGCGGGTGCTGTTGCTTTACCGAGTTCAGCCATAAGCTAGCCTGTTG
>CAYPPU010000009.1:0-3532 GCA_964412695.1 uncultured Alteromonadaceae bacterium
GAGAGTGGTGGGACTTTTATTCAGTCGGTCGAAGATTCCAGTCAGAAGCCCACATTTAAAGCGATGTTTAAGGCTACGGGCATTGCGGATATTTGTGCCGATGTATTTGGCAGCGGCGGTGTTTGGTACTTTCACGATCAGCTGTTCTTCAAAGAGGGGGGCCAAGAGCCGGTTAGACGAACCCCTTGGCATCAGGATACGCCGTACCATCTACTCGATGGTGGAAAGTTCGTGGTGTTCTGGATTGCTATGCAGGATGTAAACGAGGAATCGGCGTTAGAGGTGGTTCGAGGCTCGCATAACCAAGTGCTTTATAACCCCTCTTTTTTTGATCCCTCAGATGACACGTTGCCACTCTATCCCGATAGCGACATGCCGCGTCTGCCCAACATTGAATCGGAACGGGAAAAGTGGGACATCGTTACCTGCCCGGTAAAGCGCGGTGACGTCCTGATTTTCCATCCCAGTTGCTTACACGGCGGTGCGCCGCAGGCCGCGGGGACGTCACGACGCAGTTTGTCGTTGCGCATGTTGGGTGACGATGTACTGCGAGTTGAGCGTCCGGGTGCTGACCTTGATTCCCCCACAGCGCTCAATGTGGGGGATGAAGAAGAAGCGCTGACCGCACGCATAGCACGTCTTGCCGTGGGAACACCGATTTATCAAGCGGGACTCAATCAGCTCTGCTAAGCATCCAGATTTCGCGCTGGCTGCTAGGCTGGCAGGTCACAGTAAAAAGCACCTTCAGGGCGCTTTTTTTGTGCCCCAAATTTTCACCCTCTGTGAGTACCACAGGCGCTGTGTTGACCAAGGTACTAAGCAGTGCACTCAATGGCATTGGCCCTTGTACCCGACTCGAGGCTAAATCGTTGTTGGAATAGGGCAGCTCGATGATCCCACAGCCAACTATAAAACGTATTAATAGAAGCAATATGTGGATTGCTAAAATGGCATCTGCCAGATGAGATTAGGACTATACCTTGGGCTCGACAGTACCCTCGGGGAGCCTATACTGGCGCCAATGGTTTAGTGATTACCACCGAGGTTTTTTGCGCTGTTATGGAGACTTAGCCATGCGTTTTAGTTACCAAGTCGGCATGAGTGTGGCCGAGCATTACCTACCCTTGGCACGAGCTGCGGAGGAGGCTGGCTACGATGGCATCACTATCCCTGATAGCATCTGCTATCCCCAAGAGTGCAGTTCAAAATACCCGTATAACAAAGACGGTAGTCGGGAATTCTTGGAAAGCGTGCCCTTTTTGGAGAGCTTAATTGCGGTGGCCGCCATGACCTCGGTTACCGAGACCATTCGCTTTGCAACCTTTGTCTACAAAATGGCAGTTCGTCAGGCGCCGGTAGTGGCTAAGCAGGTACAGAGTATCCAGCAGTTATCGGGTAACCGCTTTGACTTTGGTATTGGCATCAGTCCATGGGAAGAGGATTTTGAGGTCTGCGGTGTGCCTTGGGAGAAGCGCGGGAAGCGCTTTGATGAGCAGATTGCTATCTTTCGCGGTCTGGAATCAGGTGAGTTTTTTGGCTTTGAAGGCGAACTGCATCAAATGCCCGCTAACAAGATGTGCCCGGTGCCTACTGAATCGACACCGTTACTCATTGGTGGACATTCAGATGCCGCCTTGAAGCGCGCAGCACGGTTGGGCGACGGCTGGATGTGTGCCGGGGCTGATATGGAGCAACTGGGTGCTTATATTGCGAAGCTCAATGGCTTCCGAGATGAATTTGGCACCCGTGATCGCCCCTTTAAAATTTACACCACCGGGCAAAACGCATTCACTAACGAAGGTATCCAAGAACTTGAAGCCTTAGGCGTTACCGATGTCATCATTGCGTTCCGCAACGTCTACGAAATGGAGCCTGATCATTCTTTAGAGAAAAAACTGCAAATGATGAATTGGTACGCGGGCGAATTCATTGGACCGCGTAAAGGGTAGCCTCTTGGATGACAGGCTGATAGGGCGACATTAATGTCGACTCTTTATAACCTGAGTGGGTGTTAACAGCGCATCGGGCCCGTTTAACAACGATTAGTTGCGGGGAGCGCGGGTAGGTTTAGATCAATACCAGCGCCAGGAACAGCGCCAAGCCACTGCCTGTTGTGATCAGTGTGGTTTGGCGAAGCCGCTCCGAAGAAAGCCCCAGCCACAAACCACTCAGCATGATGAAAACCATGCCGGCTGCAAAGATTTTTTGAAAGGTTTTAAACGCAGTAGGGCCGTGGCCTTTGTGTAGCTCGATTAGGCGTTTTTGCAAAGAAGGTTGGTTCAGTGTGACCTCAACGGAATCGCCAGACACGGCGAACGTGTAATAGGGGCGCGACGTCGGTCGCGTCATGACATTGGGTCCCGCTTGTTTCACATACTCAAATTCAAAATTGGTTACACCTAAGTCAGCCAGTATGTCCCTCACAGTGGATTCGCTTGGATCTCTCAACAGGGCTTGGCCACCCGTCACCGTTCCTGCAGCTGTTTGCTCAACTGTACCCTTGATGCCCATAAGGTACAGGCCACCCGATAGCGCTACCAAGATAATCGTTGCCGAGAAAAAGGCCGAGAAATACAGATGAAGTTTGATAAGTAGCGCGCGTGTCATAACAAGTTCCATATATGTGGCAGCCTATCTGAACCCTTTTCCGATGCAGATGGGAGGAGATTGGCAGGGCGGCGCATTGTGCCTTATTTTTGTTGTGCAAACAGCCCGGCTTTCACATCATCAATGGTGATCTCTTTGATGAACTCACCGTCTTCACTTAAAAACTCGGTGACGCGGCCATCGGGAGCGTATAAGTGGAACAACACCAGAGCCCCTTCGGGACCACCATGCTCCCTATGTCGATCGCCCGGCCCTTTGTGGGCAAAGTGTCCGGCTCGTCGAATGGTCGCACCCTCTGATTCGGCATTGAGATCCACCACATGAAGCTCACCGCTTAGCACTACTGACGTGGTATCGCATAAATGCGTATGGAAGTGGCAGTAGCTATTGGGCTCCCACCGGTAGAGCAGGTCCAAATGTCCATCGTCTCTTATCGAGAGTGCGGCACCGCTGTACCCAACCGGATAGCGATCACCCTCTCGGCCGCGATACTCGATCCATTCAATATTGGCTGTATCTAGAAGATTCATATTGGCTCCTAGGCTTTCTATGTAGATTGGCTGCTGCCTACTATAGCCTGAATCGGCGGGTCATGAGCTGAGTAGCATTTGGTTGGCCCATTTTTTTGAAAGAGCTTGCGGACAAGCCGCGGTCAGACATGTTGTCTGAGCGAGAATCCTAAAGTGCGACGCCATCAGGGCCTAATGAATAGCGTTATCGATAACTAATGGCTTTGGTGTATGTTGACAGCTTCTATATCCACAAGTCATTGGAGCTACATCATGGGTATTCTCGAGAACAAGGTCGCGATCGTCACCGGTGCCGGTAGGGGTATTGGCCGAGCCATTGCCCTGGGTTATGCCCGCGAGGGTGCAAAGGTGGTCGTGGTATCTCGTACCCCCTCGACAGTTGACGATGTGGTCGC
>CAYPPU010000009.1:3632-62408 GCA_964412695.1 uncultured Alteromonadaceae bacterium
GTGCAAAGGTGGTCGTGGTATCTCGTACCCCCTCGACAGTTGACGATGTGGTCGCTGAAATTACAGACGCAGGGGGCATAGCCCTAGCGGCACCCTGTGATGTGGGGCATCGCGATCAGGTATTTGCCGCCGTAGATAAAGCCGTCGATGCCTTTGGCACCGTGCATATATTGGTCAACAACGCCCAGGGTTTTGGCACCGAGGATTCACCCCAGCCCTCGACGGTCTTTGTGGCATGTGAGGACACTGATGAAGACGAATGGGAATACACATTTCGTACCGGCGCTACCGCGTCTTTATGGTTTATGAAGGCGGTGTTTCCGCACATGAAGCAACAACAATATGGCAAGGTGATTAACTTTGCTTCCAGCTCAGGCCAAGTCGGCTTTCCCGGTAACACCTGTTACAACATCACCAAGGAGGCCATTCGGGCGCTATCGCGAACGGCGGCGAGGGAATGGGGTCAGTACGGCATCAACGTGAATGTTATCAACCCCGCCTTGGAGACCCGTGCTTTCGACGCCTGGAAAACCGCGCGCCCTGATTTTGTTGAGGCGCTTAAAGAGCAAATTCCCATGCGACGTTTGGGTGACCCTGAGGCTGATGGCGCGCCGCTGGCGATTTTCTTGGCAAGTCCAGGCTCGGATTACATAACCGGCGATACCTTCATGCTGGAAGGCGGGATGCACACCTTCGCATGAAGATAAATCGAAGTTGGTTGCTGGGTGCCAGTAACGAAGGTGAGGGCGTAGTGGGTATGAGTTTGTCGCGCGAGCATTTTTGTGCCGGTGAACTACCCATGCCTGAGGTGGGGGCGGGTGAAGTGCTGATTCAGTCCCAGTACTTTGCTACAGACCCAATGAACCACGCCTGGGCTCGGGGCGTGCCCGGCCGTTTTGACGCAATTGATGTCGGTACACCGCTGCGCGGTGGTGTGGCCGGCCAAATTATTGAAAGTCAGCATCCGGAGTTTCCAGAAGGTGCTGCCGTGGCCGGTTTTTTGCCGTGGTCAGATTTCAATGTGTGTGATGGCAGTGATCTCTTGGGAATGCCGTTATACGTTGTGCCGCCGGATCTTGATGTCGCTTCTGGGTTGAGTGCGCTGGGCATGACCGGTATCTGTGCGTATTTGTCACTGACTGACTTTGGCCGTTTTGAATCGGGTGATACCGTCGTTGTATCGGGTGCGTCGGGTGCGATTGGTGGTCTTACCTGCCAGTTAGCGAAAAGTTTCGGGGCGCCGGTCGTAGGTCTGGCCCGCGGCCCCGATAAATGCAAGTTTGTTGACCGACTGGGTGTGACGGCTGCCATTGATATCACTGCGATGGATTGGCCGGAATCTCTACAGGCAGTCGCGAAGGTGGGTGTAGACGTATTTGTAGACAATGTTGGCGGTGGCGTCTTGGATACGCTGCTAACCCAGATGAATCGGGGCGGCCGCATCGTTATCTGCGGGGCGACCGCGCACTATGAAGCCGGTGCAAGCATTAGTAATCACCTTATGCTTGCCATCAGCGGCCTGACGATGAGCGGTTTCTTTTATTTTGATATGGCGCACCGCTGGCAACATGCGCGGGATCGGCTTGCCGAGGGCTTACGCAGCGGTGCTATTACTGACGTCCTTGATATTACCGAGGGCTTCGAGCAAGTGCCCGAAGCCGCTTTGGGGCAATTTTTAAGTGCTAACTTTGGCCGAAAATTAATCCGTATTAGCTGAGTTGCAAGCTATCAATGTAGCTAGGTGTACGACCATCGGGATAGGGCTCTTCCATGGTCACGATTGCGGGGGTATCGGGGGTGCGGTTTTCGTGGGCGCGCTTCCACAGTGCAAAGATGCCTAGGATATGGGCCGGGTCGCCATGTATCTCGGTGAAGCCGCCGTTAACACCGCGGGTATCAAAATAGGCCGCGTTCACGTCGTCGGCCCAAAGCTCACAGGCATTTTCAAAACCCATGTCGGTGAGTTCCTGGCGCGCTTTGCCAAAATCATTAACTAAGCAACCAACGTGGTGAAAGCCCTCTTCCCCCGGGCCATACATATCGCGATAGATGGATGGGGTTTCGTCGTGTTGCTGAATAAACTGAATCATCGAATCACCAAGATAGCCAAAGGCATAAGAGACATCGGCTTCTTGCGTGGTGCCGCGGTACATGAATTTGTCAGTCTTGTGGTGATAAAGCAAAAAGAACGGTCCTGCGCCGTATAGATCGCTCCACTTTTGAGAAGACGCCTCGATATCGTTTACAAAAAAGGCGTACTGAAATACCGGGTAACCGTTGGGTAGCATGGTGTTCTCCTAGCGCGATCTGCAACGATGGAAAAAGGTGCATGCTAACAGATAGTTTCCAACGGGTTACGGCAAGCGCATGACCCGTTATCAACTTAGCGGCGGCAACGCCGCCGTCGAGCAAATAGTTTGTGTTACAGCGTATTTTGATTGATTTCAGTATCGTCTAAGAATTCAACAGCACCAGTTTCTACACGATGCAGCGCACCGATGACTACCACCTTACCTTCGGCAACCAAGTCTCGAATGACCTGCGAGCGATTGATAATGTTGCGAGCAGTTAATTCGATGTTGGCATGGGTAACGGCATTAACGTAGTCGCTGTTGGCCGAGCTGCGTGGCTCATATTCGGTGTGGTCTACCCGATAAATGGCCGGCGCCAAATTAGCCAGCGTGCTCGTTAAATTACCCATTTCAACGTGGTCGCAAGCGCCTTTGACGGCACCACACTGGGTATGCCCCAACACCACAATGACCTTACTGCCGGCTACGGCCGTGGCAAACTCCAAGCTGCCCAGAATATCGGTGTTTACAAAGTTACCTGCGATCCGCACTGAAAAAATGTCGCCCACGCCTTTATCGAAGACAATCTCAGTAGGCACACGGGAGTCGATACAACCCAAGATGACGGCCATGGGGTACTGGCCGTCCGCCGTGTTTTTGACTTGCTCAAGAAGATTCCGCTCCACAGGCTCATCGGAAAGGAAGCGCTGGTTGCCGTCTTTAAGATACCGAATGACATCCGCGGGGCTCATGGACTGTTGCATTTCCTGAGTGAGGGCAGCGGTCAAATCTCGGCTGTTGTGCATAGATCTTGCTCCTTGGTGTATGGGAAGTTGTTACTGCGCGCACTGTAACGGGTTGCGATTCGGTTTTGTCTGGTGATAGAAAAAAACAATCAAAAACAGAATTAAATGATAAACATCGTTTCAGTATGTGCTCCAATGGCGCGGATAATGGTCGCGAGTCAGTGCGACAGTGGCTGACGGATTCGGTCGACTTCGGTACATTGAGCCAATCAACATAAAGAGAAATCGCCATGAAATGGCAGGTATTAGGGGACGCATTACCGCGAGGTGGTAACTGGTTTACGCGCGTGCTGGGAAGGGCAGTCTTCCGCGGTATGGGCTGGAAAATTCAAGGCGAGTTCCCCAATCGCAAAAAAGCCATCGTCGCCCTGGTTCCGCACAGCTCCAATCTGGATTTCATTCTCACGATTGCCTTTATTTGGGCAACCGGTATGAAGGCATCATTTCTCATCAAGCACACGGTATTTTGGTTTCCTTTGGGAAACATTATTCGGGCGTTGGGCGGGATCCCCGTTGATCGTAGTCAGCAAAACGGCTTGGTGGGTGCGGCAACCCAGCAGTTTCAAGAAGAAGAGCAACTGGTATTGGGTGTTACGCCCTCGGGAACGCGTAAGCCAGTTAAAGAGTGGAAAGACGGTTTTGCGCGCATCGCTGCGGCGGCTAGGGTTCCTGTTGTGCCTGCGGTCTTAAATTACAAGACACGAACCGTGCGGTTTGCGCCGTTAATAGAGGGACTTACCGAGGTGAAAGATATTATGCAGCGAGTGCGCGATGAAGCCGCCAGTGGCATACCCCGGGGCGGCTGTTTGCAATAGTTAAGCAACGGCAATCTGGCGTGGATCGCTGAGTTGACGTAGTGAGCAAGAAACATGGGCAACAGTGAAGGCGAGAGAACAATAAGAGGAAATGTAAATGGGTAATGCCAATCTATCGCTACAAGATCTGCAGGCAACGACTCACGCGGCCTTTGCCGCCAGCTTGCACGCCGTTCGGGCATCCGTGCCTGAGAATACGCGTGCGCTTATGGATCGGACCCTGCAAGCCAGCCACGCGCAAAAGCGTCGCGAGGACGCCAGTCCATTGAATAAGGCGGAGTTGGCTGTAGCGGATTTTTGCGATCAGTTCGTCATGGGCGTCGGGCAAACCTCGGACAGCCAACGCAATGCTGTGCGCCACGCATTAGGTGACGAGGGATCTTACCAATTGGCCAATACGTTGTACTTAACCGACATGTACCTGCGCTTAGCAAAAGCGCTACCTAGTGCGCTGGGTATGACTTTAGATTTGCCTCTCGATAATGCCGACGCCAAAGCGTGTAGTAATGCTGACGTGGATGCATTGATCGCCAGTTTCGCCGCGGCGGCGGTGCGTGCCGATGCACTTGATCCATTGGTCAGTGAAATGGTGCGTTTGCGCTGTGCCCAAACCCATCGCTGTCGGTTGTGTGCCTCGTTGCGGGTAGACCAAGCTTTAGAGCAGGGTCTGAACGAAGACATGGTGTCCATGATTGCCCAGTATCAGACCGCACCTCTGAGTGATAATGTCAAAGCGGCACTTGAGCTAGCTGATGCGCTAATTTTGCAGCCACTTGCTCCAGAGCCTGGATTACTCGATCGCTTAAGCACGCACTTCACCGCCGAACAAATAGCTGAGATTTGCTTTGACGTGGTCAAGTGGAGTCAGCAGAAAGCGCTAGTTGCGCTGGAGCTCGACGAGCCCCAATGGCAGGAAACCTTTGTGCTGAGTTTTGACGATGCGGGTCACCCGGTTTTTGCAGGTCCGGTGGCTGAGCACGCGCTATCAATGAAGTGACGAATAAGCCGTAGGCTTGTGTCACTAAGCCCAGCAAGCGTTTCTTGGTTGCGCCTTAATTGAGTCGTGGGGCTAGGCTTCCACAAACGGCTCAAGAACCGGTGCCACACGCATTGACTCAGGAATACGGTCCCGGCCAATACGGCGGTCAAACTCTTCGTGCATCCAATAGATGCGACGTTCTTGGTACGACAGCTTCATGCCCGTAAACGCGCCGGAATCCAGTGACGCCTGAATACCTGCTAAGAACTGAAAGTCTTCTTTTTGGATAACGTCATAATTGGCGGCAAAGGTGCGCCAGTATTCTGAGTTCTCGGTATTTTCTTCTGGATCCCCCGCGCCCACGAACATCAGCTCGCACTGGGTCTCGTTGAGGCTCACCGGCCAGAATGTGACAAAGGGGAAGCCGGCTGAATCAAACGGGGCTACATAGTTGGGGAACATGCCGTAGGCCATGTTGTTTTCGCGAAAGACTTTGGGCACGCTCGGGATGTCATAGGCTGCCGCATCAGTACCCCAGGTGCCGCCTTCGCGGTTAAACATTTTGGCCATGGACATGCGCGTGTGACCGCCGCGGAATAATCCGATATCGGTGGCTTTTCCATCGAGCAAACTACCCACGGTTTCTTTGTGAATGGACGCCACGTGATAGGCTTCGAGAAACGCATCGAGAGCGGCCTTCCAGTTGCAATTAATGGTGTAGGTGAGTCGGCCTTTGAGTCGCAGTGTGTCCATCTGCAGACTTTCTAGATCTGATAGCAGGGGTGCGTATTCATCCAGCAGGGCCGGGGCATCGTTATCGAGGTTTAAAAATACCCAGCCACCCCATTGCTCACAGCGAACCGGTAGCAGACCCCGGGTGCATTTATCGAAGCCGCCAAAATCGTGTTCTTCCGGAACCACCAATAGCTGACCATCCAGACCGTAACTCCAAGAGTGGTAGCGGCAAACAAAGAGATTGCGCCGACCGTCGCCCTCCACCAGCGGCGCGCCGCGATGGCGACAGGTGTTATGGAAAGCCCGAATCTCGTTGTCTTTACCTCGGACCACAATGACATTGACGCCAAAGCGCGAAAACAACTTGTGAGCACCAGGCTCTTCTATCTCGTCAGCACGGCAGGCCACTAACCAGCTCTTACGCCAGATGTGCTCAAGCTCTAGCTGGTAGAACTCTTCGGAGATATAACGCTCACCCGGGATCTCGGGTAATTCGGGAAAACCCTCTGGGTAGTGATCCCGCGCCTGCTCCCAGACAATCTGCTCTTCGATGCGCTGTGCTTTTTGCGGGTCCATTCGGGCTCCATTGACGCAACAATATCCTCCGCAGTTTAGCCGCCCCCAGACCAAATTGGTAATCAAGCAGGGCCTTTTTTAAGGCCAACCCTCTGACGCCGCGATCCCTCTAGTTAGACGTACTACTGTACCTAAAAGTGGCACTAAGCCGACTTGCCGGTGGGCAACATTGGGCGCATATTAGTGCTAACTTTCTCGCCCGCGAACGCTTGCGCATCATGGCAGCCACCATAAAAACTCGGCGCTTTCGATCTCATGCAGACCTTAGATCGTCGCCAAGCCGACGCCTAACCACATGGCACAGCCGCCAATTTCCCCTCAATCAATCGACACTATGACTACCCACGATGACACAGGTCTGTCGGTCCGCTTAGCAAATCCAACGGATTTAGCTGTACTGGAATCAATCGAGCTCGCCTGCTTTCCACCCAGCCGGCGAAGCTCACATCGATCATTAGCGAGATCTCTGCGGAGTCCCAAGCAGGCAGTGGCAGTTGTGGTTTCGCTGTCTCCAGAGGGTTTAGAGGTCGTTATTGGTGCGGTTATTTTATTTGTCTATGCCAAAAGCCTGCGACTTTACTCCATAGGTACGCTGCCTGCCTTTCGTCGGGGTGGAGCAGGAGATTTATTATTGAATTGGGCCTATGACCAAGTATTAAAGAGGGGTTTGCAGCGCATCTCACTAGAAGCCGATAGTCAGAATGAGATTCTGCTGGGTTGGTATCGTAAGCACGGATTTTCAATGGAGGCGCAGTTGCCGGATTACTATGGTCCAGGCGAACATGCTGTGCGGATGGTGCGTCGATCGAAGCAACAGGAGAGCGCTTCGCGGGTTGCCTTGGTGATGGATGTGCCCTCGCTCTGGCCTTACGATCTCCCCAACGTCACGGCCATCAGTCCGAGTGATTACCTTAGTGACCCCGCTTGGCAACGAAGCGACACATTAAGAGTGATCAACTTGTGCTCCCGCTATATCGACCAAAGTATGGGGTACTACACTTCATTGCTTGCCGCCGCTCGTGGACACCGGATCATGCCTGACGTGATCGCGATAAAAGATATGACCACGGCAGCTACGCGTAAGCGCTTGTCTCAGCGATATCGGCAATTGATCCAGCAGGCCATTCCCGCTACTGATGGCGCCGATTATGTTTTGCCGATTATTTTTGAGAGCGCTTTGACATCAAAGCAGCATGATCTGGCCAAGCGACTCGCCCGGTCGGTGGGTGCACCGCTATTGAAAGTGACGTTTAGGCGGCTACAGAGTGGTTCGGCTGAGCTTGGTTGGCAAATACAACAAATCAAGCCACTAAGTTTGCGCGAGGCAATGACGAGCTACCCTCGAGAGACTGATGCCGCGGTAGCAAAGTTCTTCGCTAAACGCCGTTTCCAGAATATTAAACTACCAAGTTATCGCTACGATCTGGCGATATTAGTTAATCCCGAGGAGGCCAATGCACCCTCCTGTCCCATAGCGTTGGATCGGATTCAGCAAGCGGCGGAGAGGAAGGGTTTTTACGTCGAGAGGATTACCACTCGAGATCGGCGTCGTTTACCAGAATTTGATGCTTTACTGATTCGTGAGACTACGGCGGTAAACCATCCCACCTATCGTATGTCACGAGAAGCTATCACAGAAGGATTGATAGTGATTGATGATCCCTGGTCTATCTTGCGTTGTGCCAACAAGATCTTTCTGTACGAGCGCCTAACTCGAGCGCGCATTAGGCAGCCTAAGGCTTGGCTGTTCTATGCTAATGGTGACTGGCGAACACGTTATCCGGACCTTCCTTTTCCCCTGGTAATTAAACGCCCCGAGGGATGCTTTTCCACTGGCGTTTTTAGAGTAGATAGCCCTCAGGAGCTGGATGTCCAGTTGAAATCACTCTTTGAAGAAATGGACGTTGTTATAGGCCAAGAGTTTTTGCCCTCGGACTTTGATTGGCGTATTGGCATCCTGAATCATCAACCATTGTTCGCCTGTAAGTACTACATGGCGACAGGTCATTGGCAGGTCTACAACTGGTCCAGTACAGAGGACGGTGACGACGGTTTTCACAAAGTCGGTGATTCCGAATGTGTTGCAATAGACAACGTGCCGCCTGCGGTTATTCAAGCAGCAAAGCGTGCGGCTGCCTGTGTTGGCAACGGTCTTTATGGCGTTGATCTTAAAGAAAGCGGGGGTAAAGTTTATGTCATCGAGGTGAATGACAACCCGAATATTGATGCCGGTGTTGAAGATATAGTCGAGGGCGAGCGACTTTACGAAAGGCTCGCGGAGGACTTAGCGAGGCGTATTGAGCAGGACCGAACTAACATGGCTTCAGAAAAACCCGTAGTAGAAAAACAGACAAGATGAGCTAGCAGATCTGCCAATAATCAGATCTATCGACACCACCGTTCTTTTTAGAGGTAAGCCGCACATCAATCGTGTGTGACGCAGCGTGGCTTTTTGGAGCTATTGCACTCGATTTTGACCGTAACAGAAAGACACCAAACGACTTAGTTTCGCCAAGCTCCAACCGCTTTGCTCGCGTAAATCATTAAAAAAGCCTTGGGCTGCGCTGAGCGTGCGCCGACTGCTTGTGCCCGAATCCACAATACCGTGATGGCGCAAAAAGCCCTCGACATCTTGGGTAAATAAGAACGTATCGACCCCCAGTGTCCGTAACGCATAGGGACCTGTGTTACCCCCCAACCGACTGCCGTACTTTTTCAGGAATAGCCACAACCCGACAACGTCATCTTCTGGCCAACCCGCGATGAATTCGCCAAAGGGTTTCTGCTCCCGACGCTCTACGTCGTCGATCATAAAAGCGTTATCTCGTATCGTTTTGACTTTGCTCAGATTTCGGATAATCGCCGGGTCTTTGGCCTTACGCTCCAACATGTCATCAGGCATCATCAGTAGCCGCTTGATATCGAACTCCCAAAATACCTCTTCAAATTTCGGCCACTTGTTGTCTACCACGCGCCACACAAAGCCCGACTGAAAAATCTTGCGTGTGAACTCAGCGAGATAGCGGTCCGATCCCAGCTTTTTTAAGCGCGCTTTACTCGCCGTTTTGGGGAGTAAAGCCTTTAGCGACTTCTCGCCGCCCTTGCGTTTGCAAGCGGTGTCATACAGTTCTTGGTAGGTGGGTATTGCCATGGTGTGCCATCTGTCGTTTTTGGTGGTGCGAGCTTGGAGGCGGGGTGGTAGACATCACCCCAGATGCAGTCCAGCCGTTTACCTGTTGCTCAGTTAGGGCTCACTGGGTTACTGACCAGCTGTGTAGCCGGACCTTCCACGCGCCCGACGCATCCTTTTGTGCCACGTCAATATAGTGCGATGTCGTGGTGTTCGCCGTCAGTGCACCCTCCGGAAGCGCATCTTCACTGCCCGCGATCACGGTCATGGTAATGGTGTAGTCGTACTCAACAATGGCACTGTCACCCATTAAGGTCACGCTTGGGGGCGTATCTACGGTAATTTGGTATTCAGCGGTTTCAAATACGGGGCCCAGGAATGCTCGGTAGTTGTCTCTGCCATCAAGACCCGCCACGCCGGGCGGTCGCAAGCTGATGTCCTCATGCAGGCCCGCCAAATAGGCTTCTTTATCACCGCGCTCTACGGCGGCCCGCCAGCCATCGAACAGGGCCACCACGGCATCGGTATCAGTGTCTGCTTGACTAACTGGCGAAAAAGCTAGGGTTATAGCAATAAGCCATTGGGGCACCTGTCGAGAGTAAAAAGAAGTCATGGCACATTCTCTGTAATCGTTATTGAAGCTGATGAGTGTCTGCGCACTACACCCTGAAATCAAGTCGATGTTGGTTGTTTAGGCCGTGTATTGCATAGCGGGGCGTCTTTAGTTAGCGGCGCATGTCTATACCTAGCCGCGCATGTCTATAAAAGTTAACGCGGTTCTAAAAGGATGCAATCAGCTCCACCACCCGAACAGATGGGGTACATTAAGGAGCTACGATTCTTCACTATCGTGGGATAGGACCTATTTTTATGTTGTCTGATCACCCAGCTGCCACAACGGACGCCGTTATTCCGCTCGCGCGCATTACCCGTATCGGGCGATTAACCTTTGCGTCACCGGATGCCCTCGCTCGGGCTTGGAAGTTGGGTGTCTTCTATCTCGCGATCCCTAAATCGTTAGATCTAGATAGCGCTCGACAATTTGGGCGCGACCTCGTTGTGTCTGACAACCCGTATCGCGCCATACCCCAATACGGCGAGTTAGAGGGCTTTATTGCCCTGGAAAATAATCAGCAGACTAAATTGGCATTGCGTCGGCATCGCTGGAGCCAGCATTACCCTCAGCCAATTGCGCACTTCGGTCGGCAGCTTGATGAAATGGGTGTGGTCATAATGCGCGAGGTGTTGCATCAGTCAGGGATACCCGAAGCATTGTGGTCCAAGGCGTCAGGCGGCTATGCGTCGGGTCATGGCACGGCGTTTCTCAACTTCGTTCACTACGATACAAAGACGCCCGACTGGGGATTACGCCCTCATACCGATTACGGTTTCGTGACCATTCTCGATGCCACGGCGCCTGGCTTACAGATTTCGATCAACGGTCGATTCGAGGACGTACCGGTACTTCCGGGCCACTTCATCATTAACTTTGGCGAGGCCTTGCGCTTTATCACCACATACTCTGATCGCTCAGTAACCGCGGTGGAGCATCGTGTCGTTAGCCAAAAATCTACCGACCCCATTCGCCATGGTATCGTCTATTTTGCTAACCCAGACCTGGACGGCATGCTGTGGCAATACAATAGCCAAGGCGACCTTTTGGGGAGCTCCTCGGTTGAGGCGTTATTTACGTCGTTAGAAAAAGATCTGACCGAATAGCGATAAAGCCAGAAGCGCCTCAAATCAATGAGGGGGTTCTCAAGGTAATCACTCTAGCTTCGCTATATGTAGAGTGCGTTAGGCCGAATAAAAAAACACAGCCGCGCATCAGCATGCCGATTGCGGGAGGGTGACCGCGGCGTGGGGCGTTTGCTTAAGGGGAGGCTTGCTCCTATCTGGATCTTTTACCCTCGCGCCGCACAACACACGTTAGGTCAGTCGTACTCGCAAGTCCAAGACTTACGAGCACTTTATAAAATGCTGTTTAGAGCAAAAAACTATGAGCAGCTACTTTTCCCCGTATGCGATCTAAAAAATCGTGCTTGCGCGCCAATTTTGTAGTGAGTCCCGCGTAATACGACCAATAAAGGGAGCAACCCTTATTTTGTAATCACTTGTCGCAAAATAATGCGTCAAGCGAGGTCGTGTCGTTAGCTGACATTATCTTATGCCGCCAATAGTAGTGCTGTTGTAAGCCGGCTTCGTTGCGACCCGCTACAACTCGTTTTAAGTGTCCAGACAACAGCGTTCGCTGTTGTGAAAAGGACATGGGTAAATCCTCTTTCTCCACCACGTTTTGGACGAAGGCTACGATTTCGTCGACCCCGGGGTGGGGCAGGCCTTCAAGTGCATCCTCCACAAGGTATGTTTGTATCGTAGTAGATCTATCGTATTGCGTTTCAGGAATAACCTGCGATATCACCAAGACGCGTGTCTCGGCTGCAAAGCAGTTAATAGAGATGTTGGGAAAGACTATCCATTCACCGAAAAGCATGGGTGCTGTATCCCAGTCCTCTTCGGGCTGTGTGGCCAAACCTTTAAATTCTGCATACTGTGGGTCGAGCGGGTTTTCCGACATTAAGCCTATGCGTTGATGTGGCCCAAAAAAATAGTACTGCGCCTCATTGCTGATATTTACACCAAAGGTGTCTCGGTGCAGTACCGGCAGATGATAAAACTCAAGATGCGCGTCAAAAGCCAGTTTCCAATTCGCACCGGGCAAGGCAACCCGATGATGGAAGTGCCAGTCAGCTAGATTAAACCCCTCAAGCATCTCTCCCATTTCACCTAGGAAGCTTTTTGTATTAATTGCAGCCTGCTGTTCTAGCGTGACCCAAAGCAGACCCGCATGCTCGTCAACGGGCAATTCAACGAGTCCTAGCGATTCCTTGTCTACTTCGCCGAATTTGTCATTTGCGGCAATGCCAATCAGCGCGCCTTGATCATTAAAGGTCCAACCATGGTAAGGGCAGGTGAAGCGCGAAGCGTGTCCGCAATCCTGTTTGAGTGGGCTGCCGCGATGGGTGCAGGCATTAACAAACCCCCGGTAAACGCCGTCTCCGCCATGCACCAACAGTACTGGAACCCCCGCAAGGGTAACGGTTTTGTAGCTGGAAGGTTTGGCTAGTTCCGCTTTGGCGGCGGCCAAAAGGGGAACTCTTCTGAACAGCTGAGTAAGCTCGCGCTGGTGCAGTGACTCGGATGTGTACTCGGTGGCTGGAATCTCCAGCGCTGAGTCTGCTGCGGATTTTGGGCCACTGTTTAAGCGGTCTAACATGTCCCGCGATGTGGCGATGAGTTTTTTGCGCGTATCGTCGTTCATGATTTACTGGCCTTGTTGATCGCCGGAAACGAGTGTCGATTTGGGTAATGGGAAGCAGCTGTGGGATTACGTTGGAGCTACCGTAATCAGGGGGCGCCCATGTATTTATCCAACGTTTGGTGGAAATGCCGAATTAGCGATTCCTGATAGTTAGATAACGTTTCTCCCGTCTTTTTTGATGCCCAAAAACCTTCTTGCTGATGACGGAGATTGTTGGTGTCTTGGTCATAGACCTCTGCAAGGGCGGAATCTAGTGCTTCCACCAAGGCATAGCTGTCTTCTTCTTTCAGACGGATAGGCTCAGCTGGCTCAGTAACCTCACCATTCTCAGGTGTCGGGCGAAGAAAAACTAAATCAAACAAACAGCGCTCGGTTTGGTCATTCAAGGGCCGAAATCGGTAGACCATGGGTAACGACAGACCGGGAAATAGGACCATATTTGGAAAGACGTGGTACTCAATGGTGTCAATGACTTCACTGTCGCTAAATTGACTGAGATCGCGTCCGTACGCCTCGCCTAGGCTTCGCCGTAGATTGGCTGCCATCACTTGCCTGGCCGTTTCGCCCGCGCCCAGGGTAAATGC
This sequence comes from uncultured Alteromonadaceae bacterium, assembly GCA_964412695.1. Classification (GTDB taxonomy): domain Bacteria; phylum Pseudomonadota; class Gammaproteobacteria; order Pseudomonadales; family Halieaceae; genus Luminiphilus. The sequence goes on from CAYPPU010000009.1 coordinate 16,871, forward strand.
GTCGACTGCTGAGCGGTCTCCCACCAGCATCTTATTGAGCAACTCTTGCTCCGAGGGCGGATTGTCCAAGTGGGGACTGGCTAAGCCTAGGTTGGCAATAAAGCGAGAAACGTGATCGGAGTAGGTGTCATACTGGATGTTAGCGTCGCTAACCCCCTCCAGTAATTGCGGGTGGGTTTCTAATACGTGGTAGGCCTCGAGAAAGGCCTCCATGGCGTTTTTCCAATTGCAGCCAAGCTCTTTTTCCACGTGAATAGCGATGTAGCGGTCTTCAAGATTCCAGTTGCTGAAATGTGCTGTGAGTGGACTTAAGAATTCCTCGAGAGATGGCGTCTTATCGGATAGGCAGATGAACACGAAGCCATTCCATGTGGCGACGCGTGCCTCGGGCAACTGATAGGCGGATACGTTTTCCGTGACTTTGGGAAAATCCCAGTCGCAAGGTACATTTCGTAAGTTGCCGTCGAGTGCCCAAGTCCAGCCGTGGAAAGGGCATCGCAAACAATTGGCTGCGCCTAGTGAGCCAGAGGGCTTCAACTTTGTGCCGCGATGTAGGCAGGCATTATAGAAAGCGCGGATTACGCCCTCTTCATCTCGCGTGATAATAAAGGAGCGCCGGCCAATATCGTAGACGTAGTAATCACCAGGGGCGGGGATGTGCTCTTCACGACACGCCCATTGCCAGGCTTCAGACCAAACTTTACTTATTTCTGCATCATAAAAATCGCGGGAGGTGTAGCGGTCATAACTGACGTCTTCATCGCCTAAATACTGGTAGGACACATTGGTAAGGACTGCCGGTGGCGGGTTCGTGTCCTTGGCAAGAACGTCTTGAACACTGGGGCCCGGGCAGCGGGCCATACCTCTGTCATCAGCTTTGATCATTTTAAATAGTCCGGCAATCCATAGTAATAGATAGCTAGTATCCTTAAGCCTTATCCTATTTTTTACAACCGTGCTGTAAAAAAACCTTTCGGCGTATGTATATGAATTTGTTCCGTCGAGACGAGCTGTGATGCCATAGAGCGCTGCTGCAGGCAGTCAACAGCAGCCGTTGGTGCTCAGCCATGGAATGCGGGCAATCTGCCCTTTCGTCACTATTTTTGGGGCAGCCGGTGTTGGTGCCTGACATTACCCGTTCATGCCCCTTGCCTTAACGTTTTAAAATTTCCGACATAAAGTTGCCTCAGGCGGCCTAGCGCTGAACTGGCTAGGTCGCGCTTATACCTATCTAAATCCCAATTCATGGCGCTGAAATTACTTACTCGAAATGGCTTTTATTCGACTGGCGAGCGGTATATAGTGAATTTGGTGGGGAATTTTTTTACACCTGTTCGAACCGCAGTTGTTAGTGGTAAGGTGGTTGGCAGGCCCCAAGGTCCGAAGAGACCGGGGGAAGAAATTCAGCTCAACGAGACATCCTAAGGTGGATCGTTGGGACAAAGATAATAATAAACATAAGATGGGAGAGCCTATGAAGCGCTTCTACTACACCAGCGACAATCTGGACGAACTCGAACAGATTGAGCACGACCTCGAGACGAGTGGGATACCTCGTACTCAAATCTATTTGCTTAGCAATGATGACGTTGGGCTTGATAACCACGACGTTAATCGGGTCGCTAGCTTCCTCAAAACGGATGTTATTCACTCGGGCGAAATCGGAGCTTTATTTGGGCTGGCGATTGCTGTGGTGATTCTGCTGGCCGCCCATTTCTCGGGAATTACAGCTCAGGTAGGTTGGGTGCCATTTGTCTTCTTAGCGGTAGTGGGCTTTGGTTTTGCAACCTGGGAGGCCGGCTTCATTGGTATGCAGGAACCAAATGTCCACTTCACGCGATTTGAGAAGGCGTTGGCAGAGGGGCGGCACGTCCTGTTTGTTGAGACCTGGCCTAACGAAAAGAAAAAACTAAAAAAGGTGGTCAAGCGTTATCCCAATTTGAAGCGCGCTGGCACCGAGGTCACACACACCGGTTTCTTCATGCTGATACTCAGCAACTGGGAGAAGTTAAGAAGCCGGGCCCTCATATTTCAGGGTCGACCAAGTAAACAACAATAGCTAGCTGCAACGCACAGCTAGCACTAGGGGGTATCGACAAGTCGCGGAAAGCGCAATGCCTGCGGCACGTTTCATTCTGCGACGGTCGATAACTGGGGGGGCCATAGCGCCCATTTTTGCACTGGGTGCGAGAGTTACGATATGTTTGCTGCGATTGTGTTACTCGTTTTGGTGCTGGGGACCGTGGTTTTTCATGTCCTCAGCCCCTGGTACTTCACTCCGATAGCGTCTAACTGGTCTTCAATGGACAACACTGTCACGCTGACTTTTGTGGTGACAGGTCTGGCCTTTGTTCTAGTCAACGTGTTTATCGCGTACTGTTTAATTAAGTTTCGCAATAAGCCTGAACGGCGTGCGGAATACGAGCCAGAAAGCATTAAGTTGGAGAGTTGGCTCACGATTCTTACCACTGTGGGCATCGCCGCGATGCTGGCGCCCGGCTTGCTAATTTGGAAAGATGTGGTGACCCCGCCAGATGATTCCATGGAGTTGGAGGTCCTGGCGCGCCAGTGGAACTGGTCCTACCGCCTGCCGGGAGAGGACGGGCAGCTGGGTGCCGTGGCGGTCAGTCACACCAGTCCTGATAACCCCTTGGGTATTGATCCCTCTGATCCTTTTGGCCAGGACGATGTCATCGTCTACGACCCGGTGATACATCTTAAGGTCGGGCAGCCAGTCACGTTTCTGCTGCGTTCTAACGATGTTTTACACAATTTCACTGTCCCCCAGTTCCGCGTAAAAATGGATTTTGTCCCCGGTCAGGTTTCCTATATTTGGGCAGAGCCTGAAGAGGAGGGCAGCTACGATTTGCTCTGTGAAGAGCTGTGTGGTGTTGGCCACTACGCGATGCGCGGGCGAGTCATCGTTGATAGTGAGCAAGCCTATGAGACATGGCTCGCAGACCAACCGACGTTTGCCGAGACTCAGGCCGAGCTGAGTACTGATCTTGCTGCTGGTGAGGCTGCCTACGCGGTCTGTGGCTCATGCCACGGTGCGAACGCCGAGGGTAATCAGGCCATGCACGCCCCGGGGTTGGCTAACTTGGATAGCGAGTATATGAAGCGCCAGCTGCGTCATTTTAAGCGTGGGGTGCGTGGTTCCCACGAAGATGACACCTGGGGTCGCACGATGGCGCCCATGGCCATGATGTTGGCCGATGCGGCTGCCATTAACAACGTCGTCAGTTATATCGGTACGTTATCGGGCCAGACTGAATTTAACGGCGCTGCAGACTACAGCTTGAGTACCGTTGCCGAGCAGTCTGAGGTCAGTGTTCCCCGTAATCCTGAGGGGGCGGCAGCGCTTTATGCATCCACATGTGCCCAGTGCCATGGAGACTCGGGTGAGGGTGTCTGGACGGTTAATGCACCAAGGCTCGCCGGCTTAGAGCGCTGGTATGTAGCCGCTCAAATCAAGAATTTCCGTAACGGTATTCGGGGGCGCCATGCTGATGATCTTTATGGTCTCCAGATGGGGTTGGTTTCCAACACAATGACTGATGATCAGGCCATTTTTGATATGGCGGCTCACATCGCTTCGCTTGGACACACAGAGCAGCCGGTTAACCTGGCGCAGCAGAGATAGTCGAGAGAATAGAAATGGAATACACAGCACACGACGAGACTAGTTTTGTTCGGCCCGCCGAAGTTGGTGAAATGGAGCTGTATCACGCCAAAACTTGGTTGGGGAAATACGTTTTTTCGCAAGACGCGAAGACCATTGCCATTCAATACGCCGGCACGGCTATCGCCATTGGTATGGTGGCGCTGGTGCTGTCTTGGCTTATGCGATTGCAGCTAGCCTGGCCCAATACCTTCGCTTTTATCGACCCCGCCTATTACCTTCAGGCGGTCACCATGCACGGCATGATCATGGTGGTTTACCTACTTACCGCGCTGTTCCTTGGGGGGTTTGGTAATTACTTAATTCCCTTGATGGTAGGAGCCCGCGACATGGTGTTCCCGTGGTTGAATATGATCAGCTTTTGGGTGTACTTCACCGCTGTGATCTTATTGGCCGTGAGCTTCTTTGTTGGAGGAGGTTCGACCGGGGCAGGGTGGACGTTGTACCCGCCGCAAGCGATTTTGCCTGGTACGCCTGGGTCTGAGGCAGGCATTCTTTTGATGCTCGCCTCTCTCGCGGTGTTCATCATTGGCTTTACGATGGGCGGCTTGAATTATGTTGTAACCATTCTTCAGGCAAGGACTCGCGGCATGACCTTGATGCGGATGCCGCTGACAGTTTGGGGAATTTTTGTTGCGACTATCTTGGCGTTATTCGCTTTCCCTGCTTTGTTTGTGAGCGCGATTATGATGGCGCTCGATGTTCTATTGGGTACGAGTTTCTTCATGCCCGCCATCATGACCATGGGTAACGAGGCTAACCACGTAGGCGGCAATCCGTTACTTTTCCAGCATCTTTTCTGGTTCTTTGGTCACCCCGAGGTTTACATTGTTGCGTTGCCCGCGTTCGGCATTGTTTCCGACTTAATCAGTATTCACGCGCGCAAGAATATCTTTGGCTACCGCATGATGGTGTGGGCCATTGTCATCATTGGGGCGCTGAGTTTTGTCGTGTGGGCTCACCACATGTACGTGAGTGGTATGAATCCGTACTTTGGATTCTTCTTCGCGACCACAACTTTAATCATCGCTGTGCCCACAGCGCTTAAGGTCTACAACTGGGTGCTCACGCTCTGGCGTGGAAATATTCATCTGACCATTCCCATGCTGTTTTCAATTGCGTTCCTACTGTTTTTCATTAACGGCGGAATGACGGGGCTTTTCCTAGGCAATGCCACAGTCAGTATGCCTCTGTCTGACACACTTTTTGTGGTGGCCCACTTCCACATGGTGATGGCGGTGGCGCCGGTCATGGTGGTGTGCGGTGCGATTTATCACTGGTACCCCAAAATTACGGGACGGTGGTACCACGAGGGGATGGCCCGTTTCCATTTCTGGACGACCTTTGTTGGCTCGTATCTAGTGTTTTTACCCATGCACTATCTCGGCATCATGGGCGTACCACGTCGATACTTTGAGATCACAGGTACCACGTTCCTGCCAGACTCAGCTCAGAGTGTGAATGCGAGCATTACCATTGCTGCGTTAATCGTAGGCTTTGCTCAGCTTGTCTTCCTCTACAACCTCATTACGAGTGCGTTTAATGGCAAGAAAGCGCCGAGCAATCCCTGGAACGCGACAACACTTGAATGGCAGACAGAAACCACCCCGCCGGGACACGGCAATTTCGGGAAGGAGCTGCCGTGCGTTTATCGCTGGGCGTATGACTACAGCGTACCGGGGGCCGATGAGGACTTCATTCCTCAGAACGTACCTCCCCGCAATGCAACGGTGTGAGGTAAAACATGAGTACCATATTTACGGAACATCCTTGGGTTGCAGACACTGGTCCGCTCAGCCCTGCGTTATCGGGAACCCAGATTGCGGTTAACTCACGGCGCTCTGCGCTCAAGGTCTTACTGAGCGTCGTCAGTGTCTTTTTCCTGCTGATGATCGTCGCTTATGGCGGTCGGATGCTTTATCAGGACTGGCGACCCACACCACAGATTAATCTGTTATGGGCCAACACAGGCGTGCTGCTGCTAAGCAGTCTATGCCTGCAGGCTGCTTTGCTCTGGGCCCGCGTCGATAAGGCACAGTGGGTACGTTTCGCGCTCATCGGCGCTGGTGCGCTAACCGTGCTCTTTCTTGCGGGACAGCTCGCTGCCTGGCGGCAACTTACGGCAATGGTATTGGGTGATTTTAGCAACCCTTCGGTCGGGTTCTTCTTCATGATTACCGGCGTTCACGGCTTGCATATGGCAGGCGGCATGATCGCCCTGACGCGGGCCATTAGGCGCGCGTTCGATCAAGCCGATATGAAGGTTCTGGAACATAGCGTATCGAACTGTGCGCTTTACTGGCACTACCTGCTGGGCGTCTGGTTGCTGGTATTTGGATTGCTGTTCAGTGGTAACAACTTCGAGATTCTTCTGAGGATCTGCGGATTTATTTAACGGGAGAGTAGACCATGTCAACTGAGACCATGGCACCAGATTCACTGGAGCTGAAGCCCGGGTTAGCGGGCTTCTTTGACGACTGGAGTTCGGATCAGCGTGCGTTCAAGGGCGTTCCTTGGGGCAAGGCGATGATGTGGATCTTCTTGGTCAGCGATACATTCATATTTGGCTGTTTCTTGGCCTCCTATATGACGGTTCGCACCTCAACACTTGATCCTTGGCCCAGCGCGAGTGAGGTTTTTGCGCTTAGCTTTGGTGGGGCACCTATCCCGCTCATTTTGATTGCGATCATGACATTCGTGTTGATTACATCGAGCGGGACCATGGCGCTGGCAGTTAATTACGGCTATCGAAAAAACAAGTGGGTAACGTTTTGGTTACTACTGGCCACAGCCGTGCTCGGTGCCACCTTTGTCGGCATGCAAATGTTCGAGTGGAGCAAGCTTATTTTCGAAGAGGGGGTCAGGCCTTGGGGCAATCCCATGGGTGCCGCCCAGTTTGGTTCTGTATTCTTTATGGTCACCGGCTTCCACGGGTTTCACGTCTCCATTGGGGTGATATTCCTATTCATATTTAGTTACAAGGTGGCGCGGGGGCATCTCGATGATCAGACCCAGGGTTGGTTTACCAAGCGGGGAGGCAATTACGAGGAGATAGAAATCCTTGGTTTGTATTGGCACTTCGTGGATTTGGTTTGGGTTTTCATTTTCGCGTTTTTCTATCTGTGGTGAGGGAGTAGGGTATGGACCACACAGCTGATGGTCACGCGCATGTTGCGCGGCAAGAAGAGGCAATACAGCACCCGCTGGGCATTTACTTCAAGATCTGGATTTTGCTTTTTGTCTTGAGTGCCATGTCGTATGCGGTAGATTTTTACCAGGTGCAAGGCTACATGCGCTGGTTTTTAATTTTACTATTCATGGTGCTGAAGGCGGGTCTCATTATCGCTGTATTCATGCACATGGTGTGGGAGCGCTTGGCGATGGTCTATTTTATTTTGGTACCCCCCGCACTATTACTGACCCTCGTTGCTATTGGCTTACTGGAGGCGGATTGGACGTTTTTCCAGCGAGGGGTCTATTTTCTAAAAGAGCTGATTATTGCGGCGCCCGTATCGCCGCACCATTAAGACAGTCAGCCTGACGAGACAGAGAGGGGAATAACAAATGGGTGGCCAAAAAACTGAGAGCACAAATTACACGACGCACGTTACCGTCTTATTACTGCTCACGGCCTTTATGTATGTATTTGCCTATTTATTAGTTGACCACAACCAGGACGTACCGTCACGAGTCGATACAGTCCACGCGGATAAACAGGAGTAGGTGACTAGAGGCGTTGGGCGAAGGTCAGCGCCTCAGTGGGCTCAATAAGCTTTGAAAACTGTTCGGCGACGTCAGTCGCATTAAAAGGCGGGCTGATAATGCCGGTGTATTGTCCCTGGGGATCTACCAAATAGACCGCGCTAGAGTGAGTGACCGAATAGACATTTTCAGCTGTCGCTGGTTCCGCCCGAAATGGGGCACCCAACTGGCGCGTAAGGTTAGTCAGTTGGGCCAGTGAACCGGTAGCGCCCAAGAAAGATGGGTCGAAGTATTGGACATAGCGTTTTATCTGAGCCGCCTTGTCGCGGGCCGGATCGACGGAAATAAAAATAAATTGAAGGTCGCTATCCGAGATGCCGCGAGCAACAATCGCTTTTTTAACCTGAGAAAGATCGTATAGCGTGGTGGGACAGATATCAGGGCAGTACATGAAGCCGAAGAAAATAAAGGACCAGCGCGACTCCAGTGATTTCAAATCGAGCACCCCCTTTTCATCGTCGACAAGGATGAACTCGGCGAGTGGTCTGCGCTCGGGGAAGGCAATCAATGCGGGAGGCAGGACACCATTTGACGCGCTTTGTGATTGCCAAAGCCTCCAGTATCCTGAAGCAGCCAATAGCACGCCTATCACCGCGGCTGCTATGAGAAGCGGCACCATGAATTTTTCTCGACGTAGTGCTTGCATGGCCAAGCTCGCCCCCGTGCTATTCGAGGCTCAGTCTGACAATAGCACCGCCTATCCGTCAACAGCTCTCCTGAATGCCTCGTCCACAAATAGTTTTTTAAGCTGTTTAGACTGGGAAGTCTTACCGGTTAAAACAAACCCTTTAGTTCAAATGAGTTGTGCTCTGTGATGGAATTAAGTCTGACCCAACGCGCCACCTGGCGAGATTATTACGAGTTGTGCAAACCGAACGTGGTTTGGCTAATGGTTGTTTGTGCCATCGTTGGCATGTGTATGGCCACGCCCGGGGTGGTGTCCATTGATACTGTGATCTTCGCAAGCCTTGGCATTGCCTTGTGCGCCGCGTCTGCGGCGGCTATCAATCACCTAGCAGATCAGCATATTGATGCCCTCATGGCCAGGACGTCGGGTCGACCTCTTGTTAAGGGAAAAGTTGATTCACAAGGGGCGGCGATTTTTGCCTTCGTATTAGGCTCGCTTGGTATGTTTATCCTGTTGACTCGCGTCAACGCGCTCACTGCCTGGCTAACCTTGGCCTCTCTTATTGGCTACGCGTTTGTGTATACGTTTTATCTTAAGCGAGCCACTTCGCAGAATATTGTTATTGGTGGTCTGGCTGGGGCCATGCCACCCTTGCTCGGATGGACAGCGGTGACCAACGAAGTAACCGGACATGGCTTGTTGCTAGTGCTCATCATTTTTGTTTGGACCCCACCCCATTTTTGGGCCTTAGCCATAGCGCGTAAGGAGGAATATGCCAAGGTCGATATTCCGATGCTGCCTGTGACCCACGGAAGTCGATACACCGCAGTCCAGAGCCTACTGTATACACTGGCACTGTTCGTTGTGGCCCTTTTACCCGTAGCAACGGGTCTCAGCAGCTGGATTTATATGATCGGCGCCTCGGTGCTTGGGGGATTGTTTATTCGGCATGCCGTGACCTTACTGCGCACGATGGAAAATAAAGATGCGATGCGGATGTTTTGGTTTTCTATTGTGTATTTACTGGTACTCTTCCCTCTCATGCTGGTTGACCACTACATATTGCCTATTGCGACAGTATCCTGAAGTAGGGTTATTAGAGTGACGGATGTTCTTATGCGAGGAGTAATGAAATGAGATGCTTCAAAAATATACTGCCGGTAATAGCGGCCATACTGCCCATGTTAGCCGTCGCGAGCCACCATGAAGCAGGTGAGAGCGTCAGGCTTGCGGCACAGCCTGGCCAGATTATGATTGTTTATCACTGGCCCTGTCGTGAGGCCGATCGCGGGCTCGCACTGCTGAAAGAGATGATCGCCTATGAGCGGACCGCGTCGCCGTTCCCGTACTCGGCTGCACCTGCCATCCATGCTGATGGCGCAGTGGTTTCCGTCGATGTGCATCCCTCTGCTGCCTCCATGGAGAAAGCTACTGAGTGGCAAAATGCGGATGAAAAATGGCAGGCACTCCTAAACAGCATGACAGAGGCTTGTGGCTCTTTGGATGATCTGACAGCCAATGTATTGAGCATGCAGTAATACGGAGAATTACATTTCCTCGGAAATTTCGTTTCTCTCCTCGCGAGTCTGCTTGCGTTGTTCCCAAATTGCATAGACGGTCACCGCGACGGCAAGAATACCTAAGAGCAGCAGCTGAATCGGGCTGAAGCCGTAAAGGCCGCATTCCATCAAGCGTTCTACGAATGAGTAGGTGCTAACTGCGCAGTCCATAGCAAAGCCCTGTCAATGAAGCTTCCAGTTTGGGGGCGATATTCGGTTAGGGTATCGGGTCTCACCAGCGAAGAAAATGTTTTTCCAACCTGCGCGTAGTAGAGCGGTTTAGGGCGCCAAGCAGCCACGACTGGCTCCAGCCTGCGCGTGCGGACCCATCTAGAGCCTGAGAAGGCGTAGGCGGATCTCCTGCGAGGGAATCCACGTTTCCTCTGCAATAGAGCTACGGAAATACGTTCTGGAGGCATAAAAGGTAAAAAATAGGGTGAGTTACCCCCTATTTTCGCCGTTGCACGGGCGGGTGTCTGAGAAATCTGGATAAGCGCTTCATTAAATCCAGTAAGTTCTCATAAATACGGTGAATAAAGGTCATGCCTAAAAACCATGCTGCAGAGTCATCATTCTGACAGCGATTTGCGTATAGTGTGCGACGCTTAAGGAAGGTGCCTCATGGAATTCGACCCGTTTGTACTCTCGCGCATCCAGTTTGCCGCGAATATCACATTTCACATCTTGTTTCCGACCATAACCGTCGGTCTCGGTTGGTTTTTGCTGTTATTCCGAGTTAGGTATACCCAAACCGGCAATATGTACTGGGAGCACGCCTACAACTTTTGGGTAAAGGTGTACGCGCTAACGTTCGCACTTGGGGTGGTGTCCGGCATCACCATGAGTTTTCAGTTTGGCACGAACTGGCCGGGCTTTATGGAGCGCGCCGGCAATATAGCGGGCCCTTTGCTTGGATATGAGGTACTCACAGCTTTCTTCCTAGAAGCGTCATTTCTGGGTGTCATGTTATTTGGCAAACAGCGGGTTTCTAATCGAACCCATCTGCTCGCCACTTTCCTTGTGGCTTTTGGAACATCTCTGTCAGCGTTCTGGATTTTGGCCCTCAATTCCTGGATGCATACCCCCGCAGGTTACGAGATCCGCAACGGACAATTCTTTGCCGAAAGTTGGTCAGCGATCATTTTCAATCCCTCGTTCCCCTATCGCTTTACCCACATGATGCTGGCGAGCCTGTTGACCTCTGCCTTTCTAGTCGCAGGTGTTTGTGCTTGGCGAATGATTCAGGGCGTTGATGGACCCGCCACCAAGATGGTTCTGAAAACGAGTGTCTACGCAGCCGCTATCGTTATACCGTTGCAGATATTGGCGGGGGACCTGCATGGTCTGAACACTCTTCAACACCAGCCCGCCAAGGTGGCAGCTATGGAGGCGGTCTGGGAGACCGAGAAGGGTGCAGGCTTCACGCTCATTGGCATCCCAGATCAAGAAGCCCGCGAGACGCATTTTGCTATCAAAATTCCCTACGCAGCGAGCCTCATTCTGACCCACGACCTCGAGGGTGAGGTGAAGGGCTTAAACGACTTTGAGGCCCATCCCCCAGTGGGGCCGGTTTTTTGGTCGTTCCGCGTCATGATTGCTGTCGGCACTCTCATGCTTTTGGTTTCGTGGTGGGCTACGTGGCAGCTTCTCCGCCGCAACGCATTAAACAAATACGCTCTGCAGGCGTTGTCTGTCATGACTTTTTCGGGCTGGGTCGCCAGTGTTGCTGGATGGTACGTAACAGAGATTGGTCGCCAGCCTTGGATCGTGCAGGGTCTCGTATCGACGGCAGATGTGGTGGCGCAACATCCCACGGCAACGCTGTCGGGTACCCTATTTGGTTACGTCGGCCTCTACATCGCGCTCATGATCGCTTACATGAAAGCGCTGAGGATAATGGCGATCAAGCCGGCTAAAACCTTAGAGCAGGACTCCAACCCAGTGGGTACGCCGCTGATGGGAGCATCCACATGAGCGAGGCGCTACCGCTATTTTTTGTCTCCGCCATGGGGCTGTCGCTACTGTTGTATGTCATTTTGGATGGCTTCGATTTGGGTGTGGGTATGTTGTTGCCCTTCGGCACAGATGCCGAGAAAGATGTAATGATTGCCTCCATTGGCCCTTTTTGGGACGCCAACGAAACGTGGATTGTCCTGGGCGTGGGTGTGCTCTTGATTGCCTTCCCGAAAGCCCACGGCATTATTCTCACCGCGCTCTACATTCCGGTAACGATTATGTTGGTGGGGCTAATACTTCGCGGTGCCGCTTTTGACTTCCGTGTTAAATCTGCAGATCACCGACAGCCCATGTGGAATAAGCTGTTTGCTCTGGGTTCGCTTATGGCGTCGATGGCACAGGGTTGGATGTTAGGTGCCTATATCACGGGACTCACTGGTGATCTGATGAGCGTGGCCTTCTCCGTTCTGATTGCACTGACACTACCCGCGCTTTACATCATGCTGGGTGGCGCATGGCTGCTTATCAAAACCGAAGACGAGCTCTTTGATAAAGCCGCCCATTGGTGTCGGCTGGCGTTGCCCCCCATGGCCTTTGCGCTGTTATTGGTATCCATAGCCACACCACTAGTGAGTGAGGAGATCGCCGATCGTTGGTTCAAACTACCCGATGCTATTGGCCTGTTACCTATTCCAATGAGCTGCGCCTTGGCTATTCTTGGTATGGCGTGGATGCTTCGCCGGCCCCAGGTTCTTCATGCGGGTTATGGCTGGTTTATTTTTGTCGCGTTGATGGTCATTTGCCTGATGGCGGCGATAGGCTTGGCTTACAGTATCTACCCCGATATCGTGATGGGCCGAATGACCCTCTGGGAAGCGGCTGCTGCTACGGAGTCGCTGCAATTCATCTTCTGGGGTACGGTAGTCACGTTGCCAGCCATTTTGGGCTACACCTTCTATGTCCACCGCGTCTTTTCTGGCAAGGCCAGTTCGCTGTCCTACGACTGACACCCTCGCACTTTGCGAGTATGACTTTTTACGCCCCTCCCTGTAGCACGCCCCTACCTTTAGAAGGAGGGGCTCTAATTGGGCTTAGGGAACCCGAGTCAACACAGAGATATTCTCAGTAGCTTTGCCCTCAAGCATAAGCTTCGCGGTGATTTCATAATTGGGGTCACTGTGCTGGAGGCATTTGCCAGTGATAAAGTGGGTAAAGCGCCCGTGAACTGGAGTTATATAATGCCTACGACCAAGCAATTCTTGTCGCAATCTGTTGTTTTGTTGAGCCTTGTGGTCGGCATGACGGCTTGCGACGAGACCGCATCACCCGTTGACCAGGTGACACACCCTTGGATGCAGAAGGAGTTATCGGCAACAGAGCGCGCTGAGGAGTTGTTAGCTGTGCTCACGCTAGAGCAAAAGTTTCAGCAGCTGGTGGGCAATGTCCCAGAGATTGTGCCGGAGTTGCCAGCGTGTCTAGGTGCGCGTCATGTCCGGGGCATTGCCGAACTTAATATTCCCACCTTACGCATTACCAATGGCCCAGTCGGCATTGGCCAGAACGACTGTGTTGATGCGGCATTGTTTGGGCCCGATATGCCGGTCTTCGTGCCCTATACCCATGAGTCGTCGGCAAAGGCGACGGCGCTGCCCTCGGCTATGGCAATAGCGGCGTCATTCGATACCAACGTGGCAGATCGATTTGGACAGATCATCGCAGCGGAGGCCAATGCACTGGCGTTACACGTATTTGAAGCTCCCGGCGTCAATCTAGCTCGACTACCGGTGTTGGGCCGCAATTTTGAGTATGGTGGCGAGGACCCTTACCTGTCGGGCCTGATGGCGGTGACTGAAATCAGGCGCATCCAGTCCGAGGGGGTTATCGCGATGGCTAAGCATTTTGCGGCCAATGAACAGGAAACCAATCGGTTCAACATCGCGCAGCGTGTAGATGAGCAAGTACTACGCGAACTGTATCTACTGCCTTTTGAGATGGCAGTGAAAGACGGCGATGTGGCGTCGCTTATGTGTTCCTACAACGACTTAAATGGGGCGCAGGCTTGCGAGAATGATTGGCTGCTGACCAAAGTGCTGCGGGAAGATTGGGGCTTTGAAGGCTATGTGCAATCCGACTTCTTCGCCGCGAAAAGTACCGTGGCGTCAATGAAAGCAGGTTTGGATCATCTTATGCCAAGGCCATTGCAATGGGCGCCAGAGCCATTACAGGCGGCGCTCGATGCTGGCGAGTTAACCGAGGCGGACATCGATCAGGCACTGCGACGCCGATATGTGCAAATGTTCCGACTGGGCGTGTTTGATCGGCCACTAGTGCAGACGCCTATCGATATTGAGAGCGGCGGAGTCGCGGCTCGAGACATCGGTACACGCGCCGCCGTGTTACTGCAGAATAACGGCGCGTTACCCTTTAGCGATCAGGTCAAGCGGGTTGTGGTAATTGGCAAAGCGTCGCAAGTGTATGCCCAACAGGCGGTGGCAGGTGGCGTGGTCGTTGGCAAGCCCATGGGGGCGGGCGGCGGTAGCTCGGATGTGGTTCCGCACTATACGGTGGCGCCTGTGGAGGGAATTCGGAGCGCACTCATTTCAGCGGGGAATGCAGATGCGGAGGTGTCCTTGGTATTAGTCGCCGATGATAATAGTGATGTGGCAGTGGCGATTGAGGCTGCCCGCAATGCAGATGCGGTTGTGATTATGGCCGGTACCATCGCCGAGGAAGGTGCGGATCGCGCCACTTTTGAGGACGAGCGCGGTGTGGGATCTCCCGTCATTATTGGCGACGACCTAGACTGGTACGCAGCGACGCCCAATCGAGTCAGTACTGTCTCGCATAAAGACGCCAGCCAATTGAATCCAGGGCGGAATAGTCAAACGGTATCGATGATTGAGGCGATTATGACGGCCTCTCCAGAGATGGCTGCTAAGACTGCACTGGTGTTAAAAGATAATGCTGGCGTGGCGATACCTGATGCTCCTTGGTTTCTGGGTGCGGCAGGCCCTGCAATTCTGGAGGTCTGGTTTCCGGGGCAGGAAGACGGCAACATCGTTGCTGATTTGCTATTCGGCACGGTCAATCCATCGGGTAAATCACCGGTGACTTACCCGGTGGACGGACGCGGATTTCTCGATGCCTTGGCAGATAATCCGATGGCCTATCCTGGCGTCGAGAGTACGGAAAACGATGGTGTTAGCTCTTCCATCTTTCCCGGTGGCGCTAACGCCAGGGCCTCGGTGGTGTATGAGGAGGGGCTGAATATTGGCTATCGCTGGTATGACGCCAACGTCAGTGGCGAATGTGCCGAGAACCCAGATGGCCGCAACCCCTGCGTAGCGTTTCCGTTTGGTCATGGCTTGTCTTACACCACTTTTGAGCTCAACGACATAAATGCGTCGTATGCTGACGACGTTTTGACGGTAGATGTGACGGTGACAAATACCGGCAAACGCGCTGGATCTGAGGTGGTGCAGGTATATCTAGGTGTGCCCGCTGCTGGCCAGCCACCCAAGCGATTGGTGGCCTTTGAAAAAATACAGCTCGATCCCGGTGCCACAGGTTCAGTTAGCTTAACCATCGACAGTGCTGCCACCCATCACCCCCTGAGTGTTTTCAACGAAACAGCTCAGGCCTTTGAACGGGTAGCGGGTGATTTTAAAGTGTATGTGGGTCGCTCTTCATCGACCGCGGACCTCACCGCTATGACAGTGGGCGTCCAGTAGCCCGCTGTAGCCGATCGTCAGGGGCATCGTAGTGGATAATGCGTGCCCCAACAGAGCACGAGGGCTTCTAATGCCCTCGGTCATTGCTGCGGCGGCATATTTGCACCCAGCAGCGACCTATGCACCTCAGTCTTGCTTACCTACTTGAACTCAGGCTCGTCCCACCATGGGAAAAACTCGGGCATGTCCTCGGAGACTCGGTTGGGGTAGACGGGATGGCGCTTCTCTAGAAAAGAGTTGACACCCTCTCGTACATCGCCAGCTTGGCCTCGCGACTGGATAGTTCGGCTGTCTACTCGGTGTGCCATCATAGGATGCTCGGTCGCTGACAATCGCCACAACATTTGCCGGGTCATGGCCACCGATACCGGCGCGGCGTTGTCAGCAATCTCTCTGGCTATAGCCTGTGCGGCATCCAATAGTGTTTCCGGTGCATGAAGCGACCGGACAAGACCGCGCTCATGGGCTTCGGCTGCGTCAAAGACTCTACCTGTAAAGCACCACTCCAGCGCGGTTTGCATGCCGACCACGCGAGGCAGGAACCAACTCGAGGCGGCCTCGGGTGTGATACCGCGTCGGGCAAAGACAAAGCCAAAGCGCGCCTTGTCACTAGCCAGGCGAATGTCCATAGGCAGCAGCATGGTGGCGCCAACGCCTACCGCTGCACCGTTTATAGCGCCGATTACCGGTTTGAGGCTGTTGTAGATGCGCAGCGTGACCAAGCCGCCGCCGTCACGATGAATGCCGTTGATTTTATAAGCGTCTGTAGTATCGCCGCTGGTGCTGTCAGTATCCTGATTGTCGTAGTCAAAGGTACTGTCACCAGCGGAAAGATCTGCACCAGCACAAAAGGCACGCCCGGCTCCTGTGACAATGACCGCTCGAACATCGTCGTCGGCATCGGTAATGTCAAAAACCGAAATAAGTTCGACACACATTTTCGAAGTAAAAGCATTTAAGTTATCGGGCCGATTCAGCGTAATGGTCGCCACCGAATTTTCGACTTCATAGATTAGGGTCTCGAATGATGGGGCGTCTGGTGTCATGGTTTGGCAAATCCTTTTTTTATTAAGCCTGGGTATGTTACTTGTCCGTCATTGTCGCTGTGACGGGTAGTGTTGTCACGACACCTTTGCTCTGCGGGATAGAGTCTTATTAGAAACATGCAATATGGCCACCAATAGGCGCTTCAGTCGGCGATAATACGCAGGTGGTTTTCCTAAGATAGGGGTAACACCACGCCACAAGAATCACCTAACTGATACACGGAGTGGTATGCGAGGCCATCAATTCTCTGAAGACAGTCCAAGTAATGGCCTGTTGCTATTACGTAAGCTATGGCAGCGACTCTCACCCATATTACTTGTGAATCGCCAGCGGGTAGGGCTCGCGCTGTTATGTCTGCTGGCTGCCAAGGCGGGATTGCTCTGTATTCCTTTTTTGTTGAAAGCGCTGGTAGACGGCCTCGACAGCAACGCCGACCAATTAGCGCTGCAGGTGGTCCTGCTGTTGGTGGTAGCGTACGGCGCTGCACGTTTTAGTAATACGCTTTTTGCGGAGCTACGGGATACGCTATTTGGTCGCGTGACCGAAAAGGCTATGCACAGTATTGGACTTCAGACCTTTCGTCACGTCCACAGCCTTGATATTGACTACCACCTGAATCGGCGTACTGGCGGCCTGGCGCGGGATATTGAGCGCGGTACAAACGGCATCAGTTTTTTACTTCGATTTTTTATTTTTAACATCGCACCCACGCTTTTTGAGATCGCGATGGTGGCGGTACTGCTACTTATCAACTACGGCGCCGAATACGCGGCGGTCATTTTGGTCTCGGTATTTTTGTATGGCAGCTTTTCGTTTCGCGCAACGCGCTGGCGTACTCAATACGTGCGCGAGGTAAACGCCGCCGATTCCGAGAGTAATACGCGCGCGGTCGATAGCCTGCTTAACTATGAGACAGTGAAGTACTTTAACAACGAGACCTTCGAGGCCGAGCGTTACGACGCCTCGCTCGACGTGTGGGAGCAGGCGCGGCGCAAGAATCGCTTGTCGCTCTTTGCTCTAAATGGCGGTCAGGCAATTATCATTGCTACCAGTCAAACTCTCATGCTGGGTATGGCCGCGGTGTCGGTGAACAAGGGCTCCATGACGCTGGGCGACTTCATTCTAGTTAATCAGTTCATGCTGCAGCTGTTCATGCCATTGGGCTTTCTCGGCTTTGTGTATCGTGAGATCAAGGGGGCACTGGCTAATATTGAAAGGCTGTTTGGTGTATTAGAAGAAACGCCCTCTTTAGCACCTGCCCCCACTGACAAAATCCTCACGGTTACCGAGGGTCGAATCGATTTTGATAACGTGGGCTTTGCCTACGCCTCGGGTAACACAGTACTTAAGCAGTTCAGCATGACTATTGCCGGTGGTGAGACCGTGGCGCTGGTAGGCGCTAGCGGGGCGGGCAAATCAACTCTGAGCAAGCTGCTGTTCCGTTTTTATGACCCCGCCGACGGCGTTATCAAGATTGACGGCACAGACATACGTTCGGTGAGTTTAGATTCAGTACGCCGAGCCATTGCAGTCGTACCCCAGGACTGCATGTTATTTAACGACTCGCTACGGGAAAACATTCGCTACGGCAGGCCTACTGCGACCGATGAGGAGATTGCGCAGGCCATTGACGCCGCGCATTTGCGCGATGTGATTGAGCGGCTGCCCGACGGGCTCGACAGCATCGTGGGTGAGCGCGGCTTAAAACTATCGGGCGGTGAGCGCCAACGGGTATCGATTGCCCGAGCAGTACTCAAAGACGCGCCCATTCTGGTTTTTGATGAGGCCACCTCAAGCCTAGATAGCCATTCTGAGCAGGCGGTTATGGCGGCTTTCCGAGCCCTAGCCGGAAGGTACACAGCCTTAGTTATCGCCCACAGGCTCTCGACGGTGGTGGATGCCGATCGCATTGTGGTCATTGAGCAGGGCGCGGTGGTAGAAGAGGGCAGCCATCAGAATTTACTAAACGCCAATGGCAAATACGCCGAGATGTGGCGCATTCAGCGCGATCAGCAGGCGTAACGCCGAAGTTTCGAATCTCATGCCACCTCAGCCGCTTTAATGAGTGGCCTTGACTCGGCACACAAATCCATCGCCATTTATCAACTATAATGTTGACAAATAACACGGGTCGGATGCACCCTATAAGAATCTATGTTGCGGTCTGCAGGATTAGAGGACATGCCGCCTTACTTAAGCGGATTGAGTCAATGGGTTTTTGAGAATTAGGAGTGATTATGATCAGGTGGACGCTGTTATTGCTGGCTGTCGCAAGTGTTGCTTACGCCAATTCCGGTGACACCATTGAAGGGGTAGTTTTGAACGCATCAGCTAAGCCCGAGGGTGGCGTTTGGGTGATTGCTGAGACGTCGGATTTGCCCACGACTTTTCGTAAAATAGTTGTTACCGATGATGACGGGCGTTTTGTATTGCCGGAGCTACCCGCCGCTGACTATCGCGTCTGGGCGCGGGGGTACGGGTTGATCGATTCTCCTAAGTTAGAGGTAAAGCTCGGAGACCAGCTGGAGCTCACGGTAAAAACAGCGGAAACAGCACAAGCTGCCGCGACAATTTATCCCGCTAACTATTGGCTGGCAATGATGCGGCCACCCAGCGCAGATGCACTTGCCGGTGCCGATCTCGCCTACGAGTCGGGCAAGACCTGGTCAGATCAATTCAAGCTGAATTGCATTATTTGTCACCAACCCGGTAGCGCCGTGTCGCGTCTGCCAGCACGTCAGTACTTTGATCACGGACTCAAAAAAGTGGCGTTAATGGATATGCTGGCGCAGCAACTCAACCGAGACTTAACGGTGGATGTGCTGGCTGACTGGGGAAGCCGCATTGCAGCGGGTGAGACGCCGCCAGAGGCGCCACCTCGACCGGTTGGTATTGAACGAAATATAGTGATTACCCAATGGCAATATGGTGAGCGCTATACCTATGCCCACGATGTCATCTCTACTGATAAGCGCCAGCCAACGCTTTACGCTAATGGTCCCATTTACGGGCTAGATATTGGCAATGATCACTTGCTTACACTGGATCCCAATAAGCACACCTGGGAGCAAACCAAATTGCCCGCTTGGGCAGGCGCCGTTCCCTGGTGTGATCAAACGTATAAGCCACTTGGAGCTGAGGCGACGGTAGCAGTGGGTGCGCAATTACTGGGTTGCCCCGCTGAGGGCGGTTCTACGCAACACCCTGGTGCCTACAACAATCCAGCTAATGCACACAATCCGATGTTCGATGATCAAGGTAGGGTATGGATGACCATACAGGTGAGACGCGAGTGGGGTGAAGACTTACCCGATTTCTGCCAGCGCGATCCCTTCATCGCGAGTTATTACCACCATCGACAGCTGGGTTATTTCGATACTCGCAATGGCGAGATTGTGCCTGTAGATACGTGTTTTGGAACGCACCATCTTCAGTTTGACGACAAAGGTGTTCTCTGGGTGAACGGTGATGATCGTGCGATTGGGTGGCTCGATACGACGATATATGACGCGGCCAAGCCGGAAACGCTCGAGCAAGCGATGGGTTGGTCTGAAGCAGTGGTTGATAGTGATGGCGATGGTAAGCCCGACCTGCCTATCGTCGGGTTTCGTTACAGCGTAATTCCGAATCCGGTGAAAAAAGACGTTTGGGTCGCCATCCCTCCCGGGTCATACGGCAAATTTCCCACCTATGGAAAGCCGGGTTACATAATGCGGTTCGATCCGGTAGCCAATACGCATGAGGTTTTTAGCCCGCCATTTCCGGCGTCAGGAGCTCGTGGCATTGACGTGGATAGCAAGGGAAATCTTTGGGCTGCCATGGCCGGTAGTGGACACTTAGGGAGATTTGATCGGGATCGTTGTAAGCAGACGTGGGGGGCCGGCGATCAATGTCCGGAGGGTTGGACCATCTGGCCGACCCCGGGGCCAAATTTCGAAGGAATAGACTCGTCCGGTTCCGCGGACTTCCATTATTTTATCTGGGTTGATCAGTTCGATACCTTGGGAATGGGTAGAGATACGGTGATCATCAATGGCACCAACTCGGACTCATTAATCGCTTTCAGGCCTGATACTGAGGAATTTAGTGTTATTCGAATTCCCTACCCCATGGTGAGCTTCACCCGTGGAGTCGATGGTCGAATTGATGATGTTGACGCCGGTTGGAAGGGGCGGGGACTTTGGTTTACTAACGGACTTGACCCAATCATGCACTCCGAATCGCCGCGTACCTATGTTGGCAAGGTGCAGCTCCGTCCAGACCCGCTCGCGCATTAACGCGCGAGCCCGTCGCGGTGGGCGTTTTGAGCCCAACGTACCAGCGACAACAGGTCGTTACATGAAGCTAGAGGGCGGTATAGCCCCCATCGATCACCATCTCGGTGCCGGTGATGAAACGGGATTCGTCACTGGCAAGAAATAAAACCAAATCGGCGATCTCTTCGGGCGTACCGACCCGTTTGACGGGATTCGCCTCTATCACTGCCTGTACGTAATCCTCAGGCATTCCAGATAACATACCTGTCATGATGGAGCCAGGGCAAAAGCAGTTAACGCGGATACCCTGCTCGGCGAACTCGATTGCCGCAGCCTTGGTCATCATACGCACGGCACCTTTTGATCCACAGTAAGCAATCAATTGGGGAAAAGCGACTAGAGACGCCATTGAGGCCGTGTTGATGATTGACCCTCCGCCACCCTGAAGAAGCAGGGGTATGCCATAGCGCATGCCCAAAAATACGCCACGCGCATTTACAGCCATCACGCGCTCATATTCCTCCTCTGGATACTCAGTTGCGGCAACGATTGGTCCTTGAATGCCGGCGTTATTGCACAGTATGTCGAGCCGCCCAAAGCGTTCTTGGGCGAAGGTAAACATGGCCCTGATGTCTTGGCTCTGGGACACATCCGCTTGAAAAGGCGTACATTCTGCGCCAATTGAATTGCCGGTTTCTTCTTGAGCGCCAGAGATATCAACCGCAATGACTTTCGCACCTTCTGCACAAAGCCGTTGGGTTATAGCGCGACCCATGCCTGACCCGGCGCCAGTAACTAAGGCTATTTTGCCTTCAACTCTTCCATTCATAATCTATGCTCCCAGTAACCGATTTGAGGAAAATCACACCGATTTGCGCTGAATTCACATCGATGCACGTTCAGGTTGAGTTAATCACCCGGGTGGATTCGAACAATCATATTGTTAGCACTTTCGGTTCCCCAGACTGAGACATCGCGCTTTCCAACAGGTAGGCTTGAGTATGTGGTCCAGATGTCGCCAGTATCTGGGTGAACCTCAATGACGCGAATGTATGCTTCACGCCTGGGCAGGGGGTAATGGCGCCAGCGCTCCTCAGCGATATCAAACCGATAAATGCGGTCGGAATTACAGGTCGCGACCCAGATCGCATTGCGGCGTTTGTCGAGGGTTATGCCATACGGCGAGCCGCCTCTATCAGGTATGGGGTAACGGCCGATCTCGAGGCCGGTAACGGTATCTACTTTTGATAGTTCACTACTGCCGAATAGTGGTACCCACAGAACACCATCTTCAATAGCCAAGCGTCTCGGGCCCTCTCCTCGCTGGTAAGGAAGAATTCGATCGGTAACATCACGCTGCGTATCAAAGGATCCTGCAACCCCAAAAAGTTGTGCCCACCATATGCGATCACGCGGTTTATCGATGGCGGCGCCGTACAGCAGCGAATGGAAGCTACTTTCGCCACTGACGATAGGGAGTGGGAACGTTTGGATAACACCCGTGCTGGTGTTGAGCGCCCACAATTCATTTTTACCCAAGTCGGTAATCCAGATACGACCGCTAGAATCGGGTTCGACATAACGGTTGCTATTGAACGCAAAGTCATGGGTGACGCCAAAAAGTGTTCCGGCTGGCGGGGGATAAAGCCGCCAGTTTCCAGTGCTGGTTTCTAGTTTCCCGATATGAAAGCTATCTTCCAAAGCGACCCAGATATTGCCGTTCGCATCAGCATTCATGGTGTGTGGGCCTTGCTCGCCCTCAAGCGGAACCGGATACCAGGTGACGCTGCCATTATTGGGTGATAGCGCCCCAAGTCTGTGCTTGTCGGTTTCGAGGAACCACACTTCGCTGGAGCCGGGTACCAACGCTATTTCACGGGTCCAGCCGAACGTCGGCAGGGCATACTCCTCGATAAATGTAGAATTTGTGGGGCCGTAATTTCCCAGGCGCTCGACGTCGTCGTAGTTGTTCATGACGTCGAATCGGGTTGGGAAATGCTCTACTAAATAGGGGATGATGATGTCCATATCCCGGGGTGAAAACAAACTCGTAGCCGGCTCCAGGAGTGCGTTGTAAAAGGGACTGCCGGCCTCCAGGCCCCAGCGCAGCTTTTGCTCCTCACCTAAACGCATGGTTTTCCAGCGCATGTACTGAACGACCGCTTCCCACCCATGGGCTTTGGTTAGCGCGTCAACGTCGGCTTCCATGGCTTCATTGACGGTACGCCCGGAGCCTGCAAGATCTTCGGCGGCTCGAGTGACCCACGCCTCCGCACGATCAGGAGCGTTTTGGTCCAGTAAATTCGCGGCAAAATTACGGACTCGCTGCGCCCCCAATTGATGACAGTTGGCGCAGTGCAGGTTTGCCATGCGGTATCCAAGGGATTCGGGATCACCTCCCAGCCAAGCAGAGGCGGGAACCTGGTGGGCTGTGTTGCTTATTGGCTTCATGACGACGCTCACTTGAATCGCGTCAGCCTCCTTTTGTAGCCGTGTTGACACGACCTCCCAGCCAATTCTAAAAGTGTCAATTACAACCGTTTCGGCCGTAAACCTCAGTGCTCCGGTACGGAATTCGCCGTTACTACCTGAGAACACGCTGTGGGTCGTTGCGGCCTCGCCATCTCCTGAAATCCGTATCCGTACGTGGGGTATGGGTTCGCCATCTTGGTTAAGCACTTCCCCAAAAACGGATAGCGAGGCGCCGCGACACGCATTGCTGATCAGGATAACGCCAATGAAAACCATCCAATGTTTGAGCATGGTGCTTGTCCTCAAAGATATCTTTTTAGTATTACGTTAACATCAACGTTAATGTTGACACAGTGGGTGCGCTATGACAATCTCGGCACAACTTAGCAATCAGAGTGCCAGCAGCCTGCTCGCCTCGATTCGAATAAAAAACGGGAGATGTCGCGATGATAAAAGCAATCACTTTGGCTGTTTCAGCTGCAACCTGCGTGTTGTTAATACCAAATTCAGCCTATTCCCAGGGTGGAGCGGCGTTACTTGAAGAGGTCGTTGTTACCGCGCAACGTCGCGCCCAAAGTATTGAAACCACTCCACTTTCGCTAACCGCCATCAGTGGTGAAGAGTTGCGAAAACGCGCGATTGTTTCCGAGCTCGATCTGCAGAATATCGCCGGAGTTACGGTTAAAGCAGCACAGAATGGAAACCAATTAAATTATGCGATCCGTGGACAAACTGTTGATGCTTTCAGCAGCTCGCGCCCAAGCGTTCTGCCATATATAAACGAGGTGCAAATCGGGCTGGCTTCTTCATCCGTGTTTTACGATCTAGAGTCAATACAGATCCTTAAGGGACCGCAGGGTACCCTGTTTGGGCGTAACTCCACGGGGGGCGCCGTTCTGTTCACAACCGTCAAGCCGACCGTCGATGCAGCGGGCTATGTCACGGCCTGGGCTGGTAACTATGGTGAGGTGAAAGCGGAAGGTGGCATAAGCATTCCGTTGGCCGACGATAAAGCAATGCTTCGGGTTAGCGGGTTCTATCAAGAAAATGACGGCTGGCAACACAATACTTTTTACGATGAGATGTTGGGTGGAGTTGAACGTAAAAGCGCCAGAGTTAGCCTAACAGTTAACCCAAGCGATACATTGCGAAATGAATTTGTAGCGACTTATTACGATGCTGATGGCAGCAACGTTACGGCCGTGGCGATCAATTCGTACAACCCGGCCACTGATTCCGCATTTGTTCCCGCCTCAATTCTGTACAGCCCCCTAATGGATGTTGCATTCGGGTTTAACGGAGCTTGGGATTTGTTTTTGGGGGCGCATCCGGGAGTGAATCCTGAGGGTCTTGCGGCGGAGGTAGCGCGGATGCAGGGCGACTTGGACTTTCATGATGCTTCCGTTGACGCTCCGTCAATACACAGTGCCGAAAATCTAATCATTTCCAATCTGACGACTATTCAGCTGACCGATAACCTAGAACTTCGAAATATCATCGGTTACAACGACATGGACCAAAACAATGCTGGGGAATTCGATGGCACCCATTTTCCAAGTGATGACTTGGGCAGTGTCGGACGACGCAACCGGCTCACCCAATTCTCTGAGGAATTACAGCTACAGGGCACTTCCGACGACGGCCTTACGACGTTCGTTGCCGGTGTTTATTATTCTGACGAGCAGGATGAGCAGTATTCACTCAGCGTGTTGTTTGACTTCATGCCTCTCGCGCCACCAGTTGGGCAGATTAACTCAGGTGTAACCACAAACGAGACCATGGCTGCGTACGCTCAAGCCGCGTTTGACTTGTCTGATCTGTCAGGAGTTGAGGGGCTCGGATTCACTATAGGTGGTCGGTATTCTAAGGAAGACGTGGAATTCAACCGCAATGCGGATGATTTTTTTCTAACAACCGGCGAACCGGCCGGTGCGACCTATACTAATCCAATGTCTGACACTTTTAACCAGTTCAGCTGGACACTAGGGCTCGACTATCAGATTACAGAGACGACACTTTTGTACGCAACAACCAGAAAGAGCTACAGAAGTGGCGGATTCAACTTTTACGCGCCACCGATTGTCGGCTCAGGTAACGAAGCTGATGGTACGTTTGATGAAGAAAGTGCCTGGGACATCGAATTGGGCTACAAGTACTTAGGCGACATTGGGGGTGTGCCTACCCGAGTTAATCTTGCGCTGTATCAAATGACCATCGACGACCTGCAGCGCTCAAACTATGTGGCGATTTTTGGTTCGCTAGCTGGGATCACGGTAAACGTTCCAGAGGCGGAAATCTCCGGTGTGGATTTTGATATCGTATTTGCGCCCGTAGAATGGCTTCAGATTGGTGGCGCCCTCAGTTTGCAGGATTCGGAATTCTCAGACAACGTCGTCTCGGTTCTGGATAACCCTGATACTTCGTTTGGTCCCTACCCGGATTCCCCAGATTGGTCGGGATCTCTTTATGCCGATGCACACTTCCCTCTCGGCAACTCACTGGAGGTCTCGCTCTATGGCGAAGTTTATGGCCAAGCAGAGACTTTTTTCAGCTCTACACACAACACATTGAATCCAGGGTCACAGATAGACTCATATACCGTCACGAATTTGAGGGTGGCGCTTAGCGATACTGATGCGGGATGGACTCTGGCCGCTCACTTGCGAAATGCTTTTGATGAGGAGTATTACGTCGGTGGTATCGGATTCAAGAGTTTGTTCTCGGTAAATATCGCGGTGCCCGCGGCTCCGCAAACGTGGATGCTCGAAGCCAGCTATCGATTCTGATATTGGGGTCGTCTTATGTTGCGATTGGTCAATGCGGGTCCAAGTCCTTTTGGGCGTAAGGTGATGGTCGCCTTGCACGAGAAGGAAATTCCTTTTGAACTGCAATGGGATATTCCCTGGCACGGCGATACGGTTACTCCAGACTTAAATCCTCTGGAGCAACTCCCGATTTTGATTGCTGAAACAGGAGAGGCGGTTTACGAGTCCTCGTATATCCTCGAGTGGCTGGAAGTACATTACCCGGAACGGCCGTTACTACCCTTTGAATCCTACGACCGTTTGGCGGCGCGCGCTTTCAGGGTCCTTGCGGTGGGTGTCATGGATGCCTTTCAGCGCATGAACTTTGAATACGCAAGGCCGAGTGAACATCGAAGCTCGGCGTGGATTGATCGACATCTACGAAAGGTACGCGGTGGTCTCTCAGCGATGAACAGTCGGATCTATGGCAAGACCTACGCGGTTGGCAACAAGTTTTCACTGGCTGATGTCGAAGCGGGCTGTGTGTTGGGGCATTTGGATTTTATTGCGGCCAATGTACCGCCATTGAAATCGCTGTTTAATGGGGGATTCAACTGGCGCGCAGAGAATCCAGCACTTTCATCTTACACAGACGAAATATGTTTGAGGCCATCATTCAAGGCGAGCGAGCCGTTTATGGTGAGCATTGATTTTGCGTCGGTTGTGGCTTGAGCCATTGCACATCGATGAAGTACCCGGGGGACGTCATGTATAATCTCAACGGAAAAATTGCGATAGTCACCGGTGCAGCGCAGGGAATGGGGGAAACCCATGCCAGGCTGCTTGCCAGCGCGGGCGCACAAGTGGTTTTGACCGACGTAAACACCGAACTCGGAGAGCAAGTCGCCCGGGACATTGGTGATTGCGCGCGATTCATACCTCATGATGTGGCGAGCCCTGAAGGATGGCAACGGGTTATCGATCTCGCCCGGACTGAATTTGGCATCGTCAATGTTCTGGTCAATAACGCCGGAATTATCGGTCCGATTGCTGCGACTGCGGACTTGGCCCTGTCGGACTACGACAAGGTATATAAAGTGAATCAAGTGGGGGTTTTCCTTGGTATGCAAGCGGTGCTACCAGGAATGGTGGCTAATGGCGGTGGGTCTATCATCAACATTTCTTCGATCTCTGGCATGGTCGCGATCGTCGGATCACCCAACCTAGCTTACGTAGGAACGAAGTTTGCAGTTCGTGGCATGACCAAGCAGGTAGCTATCGAGTATGGCCCCTATGGCGTGCGCGTGAATTCTGTTCATCCCGGTTATACCAAAACCCCCATGATGGTGGCAGCAACCGATGACGACGGTGCGGGCGCAACAGAGTTTATTCCACTGCGGCGTATGGCTGACCCCGAAGAGGTGTCAGAACTAGTTGTTTTTCTCGCCTCTGACGCCTCGCGTTTTATAACGGGTACAGAGCATGTCATCGATGGTGGTATGACAGCCGCATGACCGAGCCTACCGCTAAGCTATTCATAAATTAGCATCTCCTACTCCGCGATTGCCACAAATCGACGAACTGCCGCCACGGTGAGGCGGGCCGTTCTTGGTGCAGACCCGTTTTTGGATCACCGGCACGCGGGCAAAAACGTGAATCAAAAAAAAGCAACATCATTGTTGACAAAACGAAAAGCCACATAAATAATCAACACAAATGTTAACAAACCCGGACGCTCTCTATGAACAACCCAATTCACCCTAATTCTCAAAAGCTGCGTTTCAACGGCAGAAAAACCGCTATCGCAACGGCATTGGTAAGCCTGGCGTTTGCCAATGCCGCTGCGGCTCAATCATCACCAGACACAAGTGATGGCGCCCGACTAGTTAAAAGTGCTCTGCTGGAAGAGGTGCTGGTAACCGCGCAGAAGAAATCCGCAGCGGAAGCTGTGCAAGACGTCCCGATTGCATTATCGGCGTACTCCGGCCGCAAGATTGAGGCGATGTTTGCGGTAGATTTGACCGACGTGGGCTTTACCGCCCCCAACGTCCAGCTGACTCCTCAGGGTACGGTGCCCGGGACTGCGAACTTTTCTATCCGCGGCTGGGGAACAACTGGGCAATCGATTCCATCCTCTGATCCCGCTGTTGGAATCGTCCAGGATGGTGTGGCGTTCGGAACCATTTACGGGGTGACTACCGATCTGTTTGATCTTGAGTCTGTTGAAGTATTGCGTGGGCCCCAAGGGACGCTGTTTGGCCGCAATGTAAGTGCCGGCGCGGTGGTGATGCGTACCACACGGCCCAATCATGCAGAGGCAGAGGGCAAGGTTCAGATCGGCGCCGGTGCTTACGGCATGAAAGAGCTCAGCGGACTTTACACGGCGCCGATCAACGAAAATTGGGCGGGTAAATTAGCCGTTCTTTGGCGAGATCGAGATGGCTACTGGGACAATATTGCCCTTGGGGACGAACAAGGCGCTCGTGAAACCACGCTGGTCCGTCCCGCTATCTCCTACGAGGAGGACGGTTTTTCAATCACGGCCATTGCCGAGTACGGAAAAATGGATGGTGATGGCATGGCCGGCAGGAACTTTATGTGCTTGCCTGTTCCGGCACTGGGTATTGGGAGCTGCGACCCGTTTGAGCCACATATCAATCCCTATGCCGACGCTGAAACGCGTCAAACCACGCGTGGCGAAAACGACATGGAGTGGATGGGGATCACCCTTGAAGGGGTTTGGGATGTTTGGGGCGGATCATTAACCGCGATTGCGGGTTACCGCGAGCTTGAGCAAAGTGTGTGGGGCGATATTGACGGCGCACCAAATACCATACGTTTTCAGTTTGCACCGGGGACTGGCTTTGATCAGGACCAGCAAAGCCTTGAAGTTCGCTGGTCGGGCAACCTGAGTGACGGGATTGAGTTGACGGCCGGCGCCAATATCTTCCAGCAGGAGTACACCTACAATGAGCGTCGACTTTTAATTGATGCGCTCGACCTGCGCGCATCCTCTACTATTGAACACTCTACCGCGGGGCTGTTTGCACAGGCCGATATTGCGCTTACGGACTCACTGTCACTAACCCTTGGCGGTCGCTGGTCGAGCGAAGATAAAGATGCTGCTATAGGCGTTATCGGCGATCCCACTGGCACCGGCAATTGCCGCCGATTTGTGGGGCCGAACTTTGGTGGCGGAGACACAATCAGCGAGACGTCGTCGGCAAGCCTGAGCGACTGTAAGCCGGCCTTTACCGACAAAGAAGACTGGTCGAACTTTACGCCGAAAGTTGGTCTGACCTGGAGCGCTTCTGACGGTCTCATGGCGTACGCTAGCTATTCCCGGGGATTTAGGAGTGGCGGCTATAACGTTCGTTTCTCGGACACGACATTGGTCACCAATCCGACCAATCCTGGCTCGACCCCGGGCCCATACAATGAGGAAGTGGTTGACGCACTCGAAATCGGCATGAAATATAGCCTGCCTGATGGTCGAGGCCGTCTGAATGTCGCGCTGTTCCGCAATGAGTTTGACGACATGCAACTGTCTGCAAACAACCAATCGGGCGTTCAATCAATCTTCAACGCGGCGCAGGCAACCATGCAGGGTGTCGAGGTTGAGGCAGCATTTGCTGTCACGGATCAATTCGTCCTAGAGGCAAGCTACGGCTACGTCGATGCGTCATATGATCAGGCAGACTTCTTGGTACGCACTTTTGGACCCGATACCAACGTAGGGGACTTCCTGCTACAGATGGTATCTGAGCAAACCCTGTTCATCGCGGCAACCTATGACCATGATCTGGCGGATATGGGCAGTCTGAGCTGGCGCGCGAGCTACAATTATGCGGACGAAGCCTCTGCTGATGCCTACAACTTCCTAATGCTGGATGACTACTCACTGGTTGATGCCAGTGTGACCTTCCGCAATCAAGCTGAAAATCTGAGTATTTCACTTTACGGCAAAAATCTGACCGACGAGGTGTACTTCAATTTCGGCTTTGATAACACGTCCATTGGATCAAAAACCATGTGGTTGTCTCCGCCCAGAACCTGGGGCGTTCGCGTGAGCTACGACTTCTAACTTTCACCTCTTGGTGACCTCGCCAGTCATGGGCTGGCGAGTTGATTGGTCGAAGCGTCCTTCGACCCTTTTTTGCTCTCGGAATTTGTAATCCTGGTATGGATTTCAATGACAAACGAGAAAAGCATGAACAGGGAGGTGGCCGTCACATGATGGGTCTATGAGGCGCACGAACATCCAGCTAGCGCGAAACCAGTGCTAAAGCTGGCTGATAACGTGAAATTGCTGATGTTAACTGTCGCCTATTACACTTAGGACAAAACCTTCCCAATGCTTGTCAGCAACGGACTGCAATTTTTTTCGGTAACTCAGCACGCCGCCGGAGTAGGGCATGAAAACACGTGGCTTTCCCTCCATCTCTGCACCCATATAGTAGGAGCGAGCCTTCGGGTAGAGGGTCTTTAGGGAGTGGTCGTTGACATGCTGAACCCAATCAGATTCAGCTTCAGCTGAGGCCTCGACTCGATCCAATCCCTCTTCTCGCATATCGACTATCAAGTCGCGGATAAAGTCCGCGTGATCTTCGGTTGAGACCAATACGTTACTAAGTAGCGATGGGCTGCCGGGTCCTACCATGATGAACATATTTGGAAACCCGACCGTGCTTAAACCGAGGTAGTTTTTTGGTCCGTCCTGCCATCTCTGACGAAGGGTGATGCCGTCCCGCCCGGTGATTTCCGGTGCTAACAGTGACCCTGTGAAGACATCGAACCCCGTTGCAAAAATGATGATATCTAGAGGGTACTCACGCGCTTGTGTCTGAATGCCGTTGCCAGTGATAGCTTCAATGGCTTCCTCTTGCAGATCAACCAACACCACGTTGTCGCGATTAAATGATTCATAGTAAAGATGATCAACAGCCGGCCGCATGGTGCCAAAGGGGAACCCCTTGGGTGTAAGTTTGTCCCGTACGATTGGGTCACGGACCTTCTCCGCAATTTTGCGATGTACAAATTCGCGTGCGACCTCATTGGCCGCCTCGTCCAGTAAAATGTCGCGATACACCAGTGCAAAACCAAACCCTAGCCGATTCCAGGCCTGTTCAAAATTTTGCTCCCTTACCTCGGGCGGATCATCGAGGGCGCATTTACCTGTGGGTACAAACCCCAGTCCGCTTGGAGAGTTGCGCGCATGCTCTCTTCGCTCCCGATAGTTCGCTTTAACTGCGGCGTCTTCTTCATCCGAAATGTCGGCGTGACAAGCCGGAATGCTGTAATTTGCGGTTCTTTGAAAGACACAAAGATGGTCAGCCTGCTCGGCGATAACCGGCGTCATCTGAACACCTGACGATCCAGTGCCAATGATGCCAACACGCTTCCCTGTGAAGTCGACTCCCTGTCGAGGCCAAAGCGCCGAGTGATAAATTTCGCCTTCAAACGATGCTTCGCCAGGAATTTCAGGCTTTTTCGGCTTGCTGAGTTGACCCACTGCCATGATAAAAAAACGACAGGTAAGCTCCTTAATGTGCCCCGCGCGAAGTCGCCAGGCATTGGCGGCATCATCAAATGACGCCGACTCCAGCCGTGTGCTAAACAGGATATCGCGCCTCAGATCGAAACGATCGGCAACGTGTTGAATATAAGACAGAATTTCGGGTTGGCGCGCATACCGCTCAGTCCAGCGCCACTCCTGTTCAAGTTCGGCAGAAAAGCC
Organism: uncultured Alteromonadaceae bacterium; assembly: GCA_964412695.1. Lineage (GTDB taxonomy): Bacteria > Pseudomonadota > Gammaproteobacteria > Pseudomonadales > Halieaceae > Luminiphilus. The sequence continues at coordinate 48,445 of CAYPPU010000009.1, forward strand.
CAGCGAATAATCGTAACTCTCGACGTCACAACGGGCTCCAGGGTAGCGATTAAAGTTCCAGACGCCGCCGACCTCGTCAGATGCCTCCAGCACGCAGCAGGAAAAGCCGGACCTGCGCAACGTGTAGAGCGCCCTTAGGCCCGCGAACCCCGCACCAACGATAACGACATCAAAATCCAACGACGATGACTCTTCCACTGCTGTCTCCTCTCTGCAGTTAGCGCGGTTCAATAAATCTTGGGGTAAAGCCGCGAATAACCGGCGGATAAATTATCGGAAAAGTCATTGTATTTTGTCAACACGAATGTTGAAATAATGTCAGACGTTTGGCACGCGAGCTCAACTTCGCGGATTAAACAACGAATTTGTGATCTACAAACCCAGTTGTGTAAGGAGTTTTTTGTGAGCAATGGAAGTGACGGAATTCGGGTAACTCGCGATACACCCATTGGATTTGAGCTTGAATCAATACAGAAGCGAGCGGTGATTCAGTTAATGGGATCTCGCCTTTGGGGTCGATTCAACCCTAATCATTGGGATGTTGAATACGCTCAATCCACTGGTCTCAGTGCCCCAATTCAGACAGGCGAAATGTCATCTGCTTATATTAGCGAGATGTGTGTCAATCACTTTGGTGAGCATATGTTCCGCGGTGCGCAAATCACCTGCAAGTACATCAGCTCGGTACTCGCTGACGAGTTAATAACGGCCCGCGGAGTTATCACTGGCAAAGTTGAAGAAGATCGAGGTACGCGTTTCACGGTCAACGTCTGGTGTGAAAATCAAATCGCGGAAAAGAAGACTGTTGGCCAGGTTGTGGTGTTACTGCCCAACGAAGAAATCACGATTTAAGGGTGAAGAGGGCTCCGCAATGACACAGACAAACGTTCTTAAGCTGAATGACCTGAAACCAATGACCTCGATTCAACGGGAGCAGACTCGCCAGTTTGTGAAGGGATTGGAACAGGATTGCCAAACCTATTGGGATATGGTGGAACTGGGGGACCGGCTGTCCCGAGAGCTGACGCTCACGCCCGAGCTGGTGATACTTTACGCTGATGGCGTTGAAGATTTTAATCCGTGGTACGAAGGCTGGACCATGAATCTCTGGCGCAAGCCGGGGAGCACGCCGTTCGGTGGCGCTATTGTCCCCCCGCTGCTCGTTTCACATTTTATTCTGTCGGTGCAGTTTGATCACACCAAGCCCTTTGCCATTGGTTCTATTCATACTTATCACGACTCAGAGCTGCTGGAGCCCATACCGGTGGGTGCCACGGTCACCATTACCACGTTAGCGGTTGAAAAATTCGAGAAGCGCGGTAGGCGATATGTTCGTCACACTGCGGAAGTGGTCGATTCACGGACCGGCACCCTGTACTTTCGTGAAACAAGGGACATCCTCTCCTTATGATGTCGGACCAGGACGTCACATTACGCCGCAAATCCGCACCGGTGGTGGCTGGCTTACTGACCGAATGCGCCCCCACGGCGCTGCTGGTGGGCGCTCGCTGTCGGACATGTCGCACGCTTTACTTTCCCAAAGTCCGGGGATGCCGAAACCCCGCGTGTACAGATGGATTGCTAGTCGAGGAGACCCTGCCTGAAACGGGGGTCCTGTACAGTTTCACCATCCAGCATTACCAGCCGCCACCATTATTCAGAATGGATGATTGGCAACCCTATGGGTTGGGTTTGCTCGCGTTTGAGGGTGGCTTGCGCGTTATGGGCATGCTGGAGGGTATTGCACTTGACGAACTTAGAATTGGTCAACTGTTTAGTGTCGGCGCCCGACCGCTATACACCGACGAGCATAGCGTGGAGCGCTGGACCCACGTCTTTTGTTATTCGGGTGAGGGCACTAACTCATGACGCGAAGAGTTTATGTTGCTGGTGTCGGCGTTATTCCATGGGCAAAGTACCCGGATCGTTCTCAGGTTGACATGGCAGCTGAAGCCATGTGGCTGGCGCTCGCCGATGCCGGATTAGTTTGGCGAGATGTACAGGGGCTGGTTGCGGCGAGCTCACGCTTTGAGGGCGGAATGGGCTGGGGCCTACATGCCAATGAGCTGTTACAAACTGTCAGCGAGTTGCCTATTCCCTGCGTCAATGTGGGTGGTGCATGCGCTGCTGGCGCCATTGCTTTTTACACAGCACATTCAATGATAGCCAGCGGTCAGTGCGACGTGGTGGCCGTCATAGGTGCTGAGCGCATGCCCCGAGGTTTTATTCCACGGCCACCGGGCGGCAGTGCAGATCAGTTTGACGAAGATTACGTTCGCTGGGTGTCGATGGGCGCAACCAACCCCGCATATTGGGCCATGGAAGCTCAGCGCCGGCAATACGAGCATGGCACTGACAGCGGCACGTTAGCGCTGGCGAGTGTACTGATGCGCAATAACGCAAGGGGTAACCCCAATGCCCGCTTCCGGGCTCCAGTTACTGTGGCTGAGGTGCACGGGTCTCCTATGGTCGCCGATCCACTCCGGCTGCTCCAAATATGCCCTGTCAGCGACGGAGCTGCCGCTCTCTTACTGACAGCGGAAGGGGCGGCCCGGAGTATTGAGGTTGCGGGCTGCGCAATATCAACCGGCCAGTTTGGTGACCCTGCACGCCGGATCCCTTCAGTGGCTAACCATGTCGTGGAAGGAGTGCCCAATACCAGCGAGGTGGTTTCGGCTGCAGCAGCGGCGCTGGCTATGGCGGGTATGGGGCCCGAAGATATAGATATTCTGGAAATGGCGGATAACACAGCGTGGCACCTGTTTGCCTGGCCGGAACTGCTGGGATTTGTGGAGCCAGGGCAAAGTGACTGGATGTTCAGAAACAACGCCTACGGCGTAGACGGCGAGCTCGCGCTTAACCCCAGTGGTGGCTTTCTGTCTTTTGGCGAGGCCACCACGGCTCAGGCGATTCTCCAAATTTGTGAGCTGGCTTGGCAGCTGCGAGGAGATGCGTCGGGCCGGCAGGTGACGCACCCTAAAGTGGGCATGTCGGCGGTGCTGGGTCTGGGAGCCAACGCCGGTTCCGTGGTGTTGAAGAAATAGGTTATTGGCTATGCATCTATCAGTCTTAGAGCGTCAGCTCGCTCTACAAGCTAGTTATCCAACATGGCTACCCGATACCCTCCACGGCATGCTGGAGCGGGTGGCTGCCCGTTGGCCAGACCGCGAGTTTGTGGTCTACGGCGACACTAGCCTGACCTATGCTGAGGTACTGAAGTGTGCGCGCTGTTTTGCCGAGGGTCTTGTCTCAGCGGGTGCCAAACCGGGGGACAATATTGCGCTGCTGATGGCAAATTTCCCCGAATTTGTCGCCCTCAAGTTCGCTATTTCAATAGTGGGAGCTACTGCTATCCCGCTGAACTTTCTGAATAAACAGCAGGAACTGGCTTACTTGTTGGAGCAATCAGATGCACGTTTTCTGATCACCATGGACAGGTTTCGCGACCTCGACTATTTGGCAATGCTTGATCACATTGTCCCCGGCTGGCCGGAAGATGGTGGTGGCAGTGTCTTGCCAGAGTTGAAAGAGGTTTTCGTGTTGCCTGTCACAGGGCAAGCGCTCCCTCCGGCGGTGACGCCGGTCAACCACCTGGCGCTGAGTCGACTAAGCGGTACATTCCCTGAAATCGACCCCAATAATATCTCAGACATCATTTACACCTCGGGTACCACAGGGGGGCCCAAAGGCGTACTGCTCAGCCACGACATGTTGCTTCGCACCGCCTATGGCAGCGCCTATGCTCGCGCCTTCTCTGACGGGCAGCGAATTCAGTTTGCACTGCCCATGTATCACGTTTACGGCTACGTGGAAGGATTGTTGGCGGCACTGATTGTCGGTGGTGCCATCATTATTGAGACGCAATTTGACCCGCGGGCTTTCCTCGCATCGATGGCCCGAAACCGGGCTGAGGACCTTCTGCTGATTCCCACCATGACCCTTGCACTGATTGAACAGGCAAGAATCGAGTGCCCCGATATTTCATCACTGAGGTCTGTACTGTCGTCGGGCGGAAAAGCGCCGCGCGACATATGGGAAAAAATCTGGTCAACCTTCGGTGATGTGGAAATTACTACCGGTTACGGCATGAGCGAAGCGACGGCATCATCGACGGTCACCCGTCCCGATGACCCGTTGGAAAGGTTGCTAGAGACCAATGGGCGGTTGCGGGACGTCGGGGTGGCGGGGGATCCGGGACTTGAGAATCGCCTCATTGACTACCGAGTGGTTGATCCCGATACGGGGGTCGCGCTGCCGTTTGGCGAAGTGGGTGAGTTGCGCATGAAGGGGCCCGGCGTGACGTCCGGTTATTACAAAAAGCCCGTGGAAACCCATGCAGCATTCGATGCCGAGGGTTGGTTTTGTACGGGCGACCTTGGAACCATCGATGAGCAGGGATATATCAGTCTAAAGGGGCGAACCAAAGAGAGTTATCGCTGCGGTGGCGAGTTAGTGCTTCCACTTGAGGTGGAGCAGGTGCTCGCCGAACACGAACGTATTGCTGAGGTGCATGTTGTCCCGGTTCCGGATGTCCGCATGGGTGAGGTCGGAGTGGCCTGTGTTGTACCTGCTGATGGATTACCGGTGGATCCTGACGCCATTATTGCTTTTGCAAGGTCCCGCTTAGCGCGATTTAAAGTGCCACAGCACGTTATTTGCCTGAGCGCCGACGAAATTCCCGTTACCGCGACTGGCCGAGCACGAAAATTCTTACTGATAGACCGTGTCCAGCAACGTCTTGCCGCTCAGATGGACGCGAATCAATGAGTGAGCGCGTTGCTGTCGTCACGGGGGCCGGAGGAGGCATTGGGTCAGACATTGTTCGGCGGCTTGCAGAGGATGGGTGCGACGTCGCTATGCTTGATTTGCATGCCGAGAACTGTCGTGAGACTGAAGAATTCGTGCATTCAATGGGTAGAAAATGCCTTGCCTTGCAAGTCGATGTCTGCAACGAATCAGCAGTGGCTGAGGCAGTCGGCGAGGTGATTAAGCAGTTGGGCTGTCCAAGAATTCTGGTGAACAACGCCGGGGTCATGCGGTCGAGACGGGTACATAATCTGGCGACTGAGGATTGGGATTTGGTGATGGACGTCAATCTCAAGGGTGCGTTTCTGATGTGCCGGGAGTTGATTCCTCATATGCGTCAAACCACTTGGGGTCGCATTATCAACGTCTCCAGCATGGGGGCGTTGGGCCTGGCGGGGAGTTCAAACTACGCCGCGGCAAAGGCCGGTATACAGGGCTTCACCAAAAGTCTCGCGTTGGAGCTGGGGCGCTACAACATTACCGCCAACGCTGTCGCTCCCGGCTTCGTGATCACAGATATGACACGTGATATGGCCGCGAAGATGGGTCAGTCGGTTGAAGAGGTGGCTGCCACCATGGTGGCTGAGGTGCCCGTTGGTCGCGTTGGTACTGGAGCAGATATCGCTCACGTCGTCGCGTTTTTTGCCGATCAGCGCTCTTCTTATATATCCGGTCAAATCCTTTACGCGACGGGCGGCCCCAAGGGCTGAATGTGGGCGATTAGCAGTGCTTATGTCGCCCACGCGCGGACCAACGCACGCTCGACGTCGTGATTGATCTGCGCCGCAAGGTGGGATGTTGGAGCGAGAATATCAAAACCATGAATCGCTCCCGGATAGACATGCAGTTCAGCTGGCACCCCTGAACGACCGAGCCGCGAGGCGTACTCAACGTTCTCGTCGAGAAAGATATCGAGATCACCTACTGCAATAAATGCAGGTGGGAGGCGGCTGAGGTCGGTTGCGCGACTGGGGGCCGCATAAGCGGGTACGTCAGATCGACCAGCCTGCTCGCCGTGGTAAAGAGCCCAAGCCATGCTATTGGTCTCCCTATTCCACAATTTAGAATCGGTGATGGCATAGCTTGAGGGAGTGCGGCCTCTGTCATCAAGCATCGGATAGATAAGGAGCTGAAATTTGGGTTGCAGAGTAGGTTTGTCGCGAAGAAATAACGCCACCGCCGCTGCCAGTCCGGCTCCTGCGCTGGCGCCACCAACGGCTACCTTGTTCGTTGCACACCCTAATTGTTTGCCGTTTGCAACCACCCACTCAAACGCCGCTACGCCGTCATCGAGTGCTGCGGGATACGGATTTTCGGGCGCCAACCGATAGTCCACCGATATCACAGCGCACTGGGTTTGTCGTGCTATGTTCGCGAGGCGTTGCACGTTGTCCCGCGCACTACCCATGCAATAGCCGCCACCGTGGAACCAGAGCAGTACCGGCAACCGTTGATCGGGCATGCTTATACCCGTTGGGCGAATGATGAGAAGGTCAATAGACTGACTCTTTGCTGGAAGCTGAACGCGTTGATTCGTTAAGATGACCTCGCTGGCTGCGGGAACGGGTAAACGTTCGTTTACTTTGCGAATAATGGAACGGCTACCTTCAATATCGGTTAAATCAAAGCCAAGATTCGGGTGGAAGGCACGCACCGTTGCCAGTTCCGGATCGAGCCGGGTGTCAATATCGAATACCGTGTGCATATGTGAAAATCCAGAAGTCCGGAAGGTCCGACCTTAGCTTTCTCGGGTTTTTAAATCAACGTCTTTGTTGACTAGAAAGGTGGCTTACAATAGTGTCGGTTAGAACGGCGGGACAGCGGTTGGTTCCGTCATGTAATACCACCTCGACAGTCACCGTTCGCGTGGTGATTCGTGAGATCGGCGCTGCGCCACCGTCGCCTGCGTTCACGCTGAAAAGGCAGGTTGGGGGAAATATTGTTTCCATGGATCGGGTTAGAGGGACAGGCATTGAAGAAACAGACCAGTAATATAGGTAAGCGTCGCGCCGCTGCCAAAGCCAAGCCAGTCAGCTCAGATACCTATCAGCGACGTAGAGAGGAAATCGCCATAGCCGCGGCGCGGGTATTCAATGAAAAGGGTTATCAGGGAACGACCATTAGCGCCGTGGCCGAAGAGCTTAAAATCGATCGCGCGTCTATTTACTACTATATTTCTTCCAAGGACGAACTTTTTGACGAGGTCATTCGCGAGGCCTCGATAGAAAACGTGGCCATTGCCCAGCGTATTCAGCAAAGCCATGCGTTACCTCCCGAGAAACTCCAGGAGTTGATTCGCGGATTGATGGCATCCTATGAGGCGACCTATCCACTGCTGTTCATCTATATACGTGAAGACTTAAACCATGTGTCGGATAAGCGCGGCGGCTGGGCCCAGCAGATGAAAAAGATCAATCGTCAGTATGACGATGCAGTGACCTCAATTATTGAGGAAGGCTATGCTGACGGTAGCTTCAAAAATATCGGGCCGGCCCGCCTGGTGGCCTACGGTATTTTGGGCATGCTTAACTGGACAAATCGCTGGTACAAGCCCGGTAAGAAGAAAGCACCGGCAGAGCAAATCGCTGAAATGTTTGCCAACTTGGTGACATCGGGACTCGCAACTGGAGCGCTGGATTTTGAGTCTGAGGATAGCGCGCCGCAGAGCGCAGGAAAGTTGGCCGGGGAAACCGGTAAAGCGCGCAGTAAATCCACTTCAAGAGCAAAAAAGTCCTCGGCAACTACAACATCCCGCGCAAAGCGCGACTGAGCCCCAGGCGATCGGTTGTGATGCGTGCGCGTGTCACCTCACCGTCATCGACAGTGAGTATGGCCGCCAGACGGAGCACTGCCGGGCATCCGGTGAGAAGCGGGGAAAGATCGCCAAAGCCGCCAGCGTAAATACCGTGATATTCGGCATGCAGCGCTACCCGATTGCCTGATGAAAAAAGCGTGTTTATTTTGGCTGAACGTATGTCGACCAATGTCGCTGGGTTGGCGTCAAGTGTGGACAGTCTCCCATTGGCGGGCAGGTCATGGACCGGTCTATGCTCTGTGATCCAACGTTCGGCCACCATTTCGGCCTGGGGATTTTTCGGGCCAGGCTGGGTATCCCAGGGACTCAATTGTGGCGGCTCTACGGGATCGCACTGGCCGGTGAACAATTGGCGTTTACGGCAGATATACTCCTCTTCGGCCCACCCTAGCGCCAGACGGCTCCCTTCGGTGCGAAATAATGTAATACCGCTCCACGCTGCCTGCTTTCCCGCGTCGTCCTTTGATGCGCCGTGTTCAGTGAAACACATTGCGATTGCGCTGTCCGCAATGACAACGTCGTGGACAGTCACGCACAGCCCTGGGAATTGCTCAAGCTGCGCAACAGTTGCTGGGAGATATTCAGCATCCCGGCCATCGAAGACCACCCCGCCGATGGCGAGCCGGTAGTCGGGAGTCATGATGCGCTCTACTACAGCGCTGTTATGGCAGGTCAGAAAATCAATGGCAAAGCCCCTCAGCAGAGCGGCAAGCGGGTGGATTCCGGGCGTTTCAAGCCTCATGTGCGTGTCCTCTGGGGCAGCCGATGCAACCACGGTGGGCTGAACTCCTGTCTTAATAGCTTTTGGAAAGCCCCAGACTATGCTGACCAACATGATTGAGGATCATCTCCCGGCTGACTGGCGCCGTCTTGTGAAGTCGAGCAATGAACCACAAATCGGCGAGCCCGTATTCGAGCGCCAGCCCATTGCCTCCGTGAACCTGTATGGCCTCATCAAGGGCCTTGAGGGAACTCTCTGCTGCGAGGAATTTAGCCATGTTGGCCGCCTCCGCTGCATCAAAACCGTTGTCGAATAGCTCTGCGGCTTTAGCTGCCATCAACCGCGCGCTCTGCACAGCGATATAGGCATCGGCCAGCGGGTGGGCAACACCTTGGTGAGCGCCGATAGGCTGCCCCCACACATTCCGGTCTTTGGCATATTGGGCCGCTTGCTCAATGGCGAAGCGCGCTATGCCATTGTTGATTCCCGCTGCGGCGACCCGCTCGGGATTGAGGCCGACAAAGACTTGCTTCAAACCCTGGCCCCGCTCCCCTATTAAGGCGTCATCGGGCAGCCTGACATCGTCGTAAAACGTCATGAATTGCTTATCATTGCTCTGCAGTGCGGCGTCAATCGGCTTCCAGCTTAGCCCCGGCGTTCCGGTTGAGAACACGAACAGCGACAGCGCAGAGCGCTCAGGAGTTGATAATTCTTCATCGCGGGCGACAACCATCACCGCATCGGATTCATCGATTGCCGACGTCCAGTATTTTGCTCCGTTCAAGATCCATCCGTCGTCAGTTTTTTGGGCGCTCGTCTTGATATTGTGAGTATTGGAACCGGCATCCGGCTCAGTGATGGCAAAGGCGATACGGTGTGTACCTGCGGCTATACCGGGAAGGTAGGCCTGCCGAAGCTCCTCGGATCCGTAGCGTTCGATAATGGGTGCACAAATTGACGAAATAACCAGCGACAGCATTGGACAGCCTTGAGCAGCTGTTTCCTCAATGACGATGTAAAGATCGCTCAGGCCGCCGCCACTGCCGCCAAACTCCTCTGGAATATGGGCACCCAGAAAGCCTGCGGCACCAAGCTCGGCCCAAAGTTCGTCGGGTTGGGCTCCATTCGCGACAACTTCTTGAAAGTACCTGCGCCCGTAGCGCCCTACAAGCCGGGCAATACTTGCACGCAGCTCCTGATGATGCTCTGCGGTATCAAACAGTGTGGATGTGAATACGGTGGGCGATGCCATAGAAATACCTTAAAAACAAAGAAAAACGAATGGGGCAACGGTAAAAACCATGGAGAAAGGATGAGTTCACCATACAGGCCAAGAGGGCGTTTGCGGTGTCGCGTACTACCACGTAAAAAACCCCTGACCGGTCTTTTGACCAAGAGCGCCTTGAGCAACCATAGCGATGAGAAGTTGAGGCGGTTCGAACGCAGGCCCGTGTTCCTGAGCCAGCGCGCGTGCAATATCTAGGCGCACATCAAGGCCCACCATATCGCTGAGTCGTAACGGACCTACTGGATGGCCATAAGCGAGAACCGCCGCGCGATCGATATCTTCGGCGCTGGCAACGCCGCTCTCGACCATTCGTATGGCCTCCAGGCTTGCCACCAGATCAAGTCGGCTGGTGGCAAAACCGGGGACATCACGCACAACGAGTGTTTCTTTGCCTAGATTGCGCGCAAACTTTTGTGCGGCCTCTACAGTTGAAGGTGCTGCCGCAGAGCCCTTCACCAGCTCAATCAGTTTGATGGACCAGACTGGATTAAAGAAATGCATTCCTATAAACCGGTCTGGCTTGGCGACACTGTGTGCTAACCGATCAATCGAGATCGAGCTGGTATTGCTGGCGATCATCAGGGGGTCGCGACGGGAAATTTCTTCAAGCACTTGTTGCTTAATATCGAGTCGCTCGGGGACAGATTCGATGGCGATATCCAACGATTGGGGTAATTCGGCGATAGTGACTCGATGCTCAATACGGGCTACTAGATCCGCTGCCTGCTGTGCAGTCAGTCGCCCTCGGTTCACTCCCGCTTCCGCCGTGCTTTGAAGCACCTGCCACATTCGACCAAGAGCGTCAGGATTGTTTTCCACCACGATGACGTCGCAGTGTGCGAGCGCTGACGCATAGGCGATACCGGTGCCCATGGTACCGGCACCGATAACTGCGACGGACATAGAAGGGTCGTGAGTTTCAACGGGTGTAAGTTCTCGGCTCATCGTCCGCTCCAAACTGGGCTGCGCTTCTCTGCAAATGCGCGCGCACCTTCTTGAGCGTCTTCCGTCGCCAGAACCGCGTCCACCATTGACCGTTGAATATCCCAGAGAGCGTGCTGCGCCCACGCGGCCGATTCGTAAACGATCTGTTTGCTGGTGGTCACCGAAATCGGAGCGTTTTCCGCGATCACCAGTGCGAGTGCCAGTGCAGCATTCAGCGCGTCACCGTCGGGTACGATCCGATTAACCAAGCCCCATCGCTCTGCTATTGAGGCGGTCATTGGTTCACCGGTCAGCGAATACTGCAACGCGATAGCCTGTGGAATTCGTCGCGGCAGACGAACCAAGCCGCCGGAGCCCGCGACCAGACCTCGCTTTACTTCCGGCAGACCAAAGACCGCGCTTTCGCCGGCGATGATGAGGTCGCAAGCAAGCGCAAGCTCGAGGCCGCCAGCGAGGGCATAACCCTCGACGGCTGCGATAAAAGGCTTTTTCGGTGGGCGTTCGGTGATGCCGCCAAAGCCACGCCCTTCAAGTTCTGGACGCTGTCCATCGGCGAACGCCTTGAGGTCCATGCCCGAGCAAAAGTGGCCGCCGACACCTGTCAAAATGCCTACCCGAAGTGAATCGTCGTTATCCAGTCGATCCACCGCTTCGGCAATCGCCTTTGAAACCTGTCGGTTTACGGCGTTTCGTTGTGCCGGTCGGTCGAGGGCGATAACTATCGTCGCGTCATGGATCTCTACTGTTACTTCACGCGTCACCGCAAATAGCCCTTCGTTTATTCTGTGTTCGAAAGTTATCAACGGCCGTATTAAAAGTCAACGTAAACGTTGACAAATAATATGAGCAGATAAATACTACAATCAACATGGAGGCGGTCATTGGGTTAGTTGGCTTATTCAAATTAGTGGACAGTGCAGAGAAGCAATGGAAACAGTCTATTTCTCACTCGCGGAGCTAATCCGAGACAATGCGGTGTCGCACCCCGAGAGCGTCGCTATTTGTCACGATGAGCGATCAGTCACTTGGAGCGAACTCAACCGCCGCAGCGAGCACTGTGCATTGGCATTGTTGGGTGAGGGTGTCAGCTCGGGAGACCGAGTAGCCCTGTTGATGAAGAACGCTGTTGAGTTTTATGAAGCACTGTTTGCGTGCAGCAAGGTGGGTGCTGCTGCCGTTTGCCTGAACTGGAGGCTGAGTTCGAGAGAGTTACTCGACATTATCGACGATGCAGGCCCCAGGGTGTTGATTTGCGATGAAACCGCAAACGAACTCGGTGCCGGTACGGACACTCGGCAGGCCGATATTTGCCGGGTGTTTCTTGGTGATCAGTATGAAAGCTTTCTTGAAAACGCCTCGGGGGAAGTGACGTCGCCGGACTCTGATCCCGATGACACGCTGCTAGTGTTATACAGTTCGGGCACCGCGGGCAGACCGAAAGGTATAACCCTGACCAATCGGAACTTTTCCTTTATACGGCGTATGGCTACCGAGCTGTTGAGGATGGATCCCACATCGGTTTATCTATTGGGTTCACCGCTGTTTCACGTAGGGGGGGTCGCCACAGGAACTGCGCTGATGACCCTAGGTGGCCGCACCGTGCTACTTGGTGAAGTGGACCCTGATGCGATTTTAGATGTCATTGAGTATGAGCGCATCACTCATACCTTCTTTGTGCCATCGGTCATTCAGCGTCTGGTGGCGACACAGGAGGCCAACCCGCGGGACCTGTCCAGTCTCAGGGTCATGGCGTATGGCGCTGCGCCAATGACTCAAGCCCTCCTGCGCCGGGCCATGGCTGTGTTGGGATGCGGATTTTTGGGTTGTTACGGTATGACCGAGACGTCAGGCACGGTCACAGCGCTCTTTCCCGAAGAGCACGGAGCGAACGACGCTGCTGCGAAGCGCCTACAGTCTGTGGGTCGCGCCTTGCCGTGGGCGGAGATACGACTAGTGGATCCCCGGACAGGATCAGACGCCGAGGTCGACGCTTTTGGGGAAATATGGATTCGATCAACTGCGAACACACCGGGTTATCTCAATGACGCCTTGGCGACAAGCAGTGCCATTACCGATGATGGTTGGTTACGAACGGGCGATGGAGCCAGCCGAGATGCAGAGGGCTTTATCTATCTCAAAGATCGCATTAAGGACATGATTATTTCCGGTGGCGAAAATGTGTATCCCATTGAGGTGGAGAATGTTTTGGCTGAGCATCCGGACATTGCTGACGCTGCCGTGATTGGGGTGCCGAGTGCTCGTTGGGGGGAAACGGTAATGGCCGTGGTTGTGGCCCAGGCGGCCAGTGCTCTTACGGCTGAAGAAATTATCCAGTTTACTCGCGAGCGTCTGGCGCATTTCAAATGTCCAACCTTGGTTGAGTTGGTCTCTGAATTGCCGCGGACTGCAACTGGCAAAGTCCAGAAAAGCGCTCTTCGCAAGCGATACCAGTAGCGCTATTCGAGGCGCTCGGTCTTTGCACCTGGGTGCAACCGTCATTAGATGAACACTGTTCGAATATCAACTCGGGTCGCGTCCGCTGCGAACCCTCCTTGAGGAATCAACAATGAAAGAAGCCGTGATTGTCTCCACCGCCAGAACCCCAATAGGCCGAGCCTTCAAAGGTGCACTCAACAACATCAAGTCGCCGACCATGGCGGGTCATGCCATAAGCCATGCTATCCAACGCGCAGGAATTGATGGAGCTGAGGTGGAAGACGTCGTGTTGGGCTCCGTACTGAATGCCGGTACGGCTGGTATGAACGTGGCAAGAATGGCCGGCTTGGCTGCCGGATTGCCGGTGGAGGCCGCGGGCCAAACCATCGATCGGCAGTGCTCTTCGGGCCTAATGGCAATTGCGACGGCGGCAAAGCAAATTATGGTAGATGGGTTTTCAGTCGTCGTGGCCGGTGGTCAAGACAACATCTCGTCGGTGCAGGGGCCGTACTTTGACTGGGCCTATCGGCAGACCGATGAATCGGTTGCCTCTCTGCAACCGCATGCCTACATGCCGATGTTGCAGACGGCGGAGTTTGTAGCCAATAAGTATGGCATCACTCGGGAACAGATGGATGCCTACGGCTTGGTATCGCAGCAACGCACTGCTGCCGCGCAACAGGCGGGGCGGTTTGACGATGAGATTGTACCCATCACTGCCAATAAGGTTGTGCACGACAAGGCCAGCAACACCACCTCCATAGTTGAGGTAACCCTCGACAGGGATGAAGGCAACAGGCCAGAGACGACGCTTCAGGACCTACAGGTCTTAACACCGGTGATAGAGGGTGGAACCATCACGGCAGGTAACGCGTCGCAGTTGTCCGACGGAGCCTCCGCCTGCGTGCTGATGGACGCGACACTTGCTGCTCAGCGGAACATCGAGCCCATGG
>CAYPPU010000010.1:0-47725 GCA_964412695.1 uncultured Alteromonadaceae bacterium
AGGTCATCGCGCAATGTCTCCCCTAACTCCTTGAGCTCGCGCTCATCTAACTCTCCGGCCACCTTCACTAGGCCCATCATGTGCTTGTAGGTCAACTCCGTGACCACCGGTCTTTCGGCATCGGAGGGAAAGGTATCTATAGCATCCACCCGCGTCTTGATATCGGCGGTCAAACGCTGCATCGGATAATCCTGCTCCGCTTCGACCATGACCGTGCCCAAACCCTGCACCGCTGTCGAACGAATTTCCTTGATACCACTCAGATCGTGAATGGCCTCTTCAATGCGGACACAGATTTGCTCCTCTACCTCTGCAGGACCTGCACCCGGAAACGGCAAGGTAATACTGACCTGATTAATCTCAGGCGTCGGGAAGAATTGTTTATCCAGATTAGGCACCGACAATAAGCCACCCAGCATAAGCAGCAGCATCAACAAGTTTGAGGCAATGGGGTTATCGATAAACCAGCCCAACAAACCTCTCATTGCGCAACACTACCTGTTGCCGCTGCGTCCGATGCAACCGTTACTGTCAAACCAGATAACAGCGCGGGTGTTTGTACTGAAACAACGCGTTCACCGTTCATGAGTCCTGAAACGCGCACCCAATCAGGGTGACGCTCGCGGACGGTGACCGGCTTGCGAATTAAAGTCGAGGCCTGATTAACCACCATGACAGTATCATCAGCACGTAAGGCACTGAGCGGCAGCTGTACCAAACCCGGGACCGGTGGCGTTTGAATCGCTGCTTCAACAAACATCCCAACTGTTAACGGTGACTGCACGCTAGCTTCGTTGACGCTCACCGTCACCTCGGCAATGGCATGCACGATGCGTGACTGGCGATCCAACGCCGCTTCAAAACGCTTAATCACTGCCTGCCATTGACGCTGCTCTTTACCAAATTGGGCCGCTAACATTACGGGATGCGCTAGGCCATCTCGACTTCCAACCATTAAGCCCAGTTCGGCCCACTGAGAATCCGATAACGGCAAGCGCACTTCAAACGTGTCTGTTGCATGGACTGTGGCAACGGCAGCGCCTATACCCAAAAACTGTCCGACATCAACTTGCTTGCGCTCTAAACGCCCGGCAAAGGGCGCGCGAATGGTGGTTCGTTCAAGCGCCAGTTCCGCCGCTGCTAAATCGGCTTGAGCCGCTGACAGTGCTGCCTCCGCCGACTTGAGTTGGGGCAGGCGTAAAAATAGCGCATTGGCCTCATCCGAACCCAACTCGCGCCACTCGCGCTTGGCTTGACGATTGCGACCGCGCTCCTCCGCCACGCGCTGCTCAGCAGCCGCAACCTGTGCCTTGGCCCGCTCAATGGCAAAGCTGTAATCGGCTTGCTCAAGCTGTACCAACAACTCACCCTGCTCGAAATAGGCGCCCTCTAGAAAATTCTTACCGACCTTGGCGACCTTGCCACTCACCTGCGCGCTGAGGTTAATCCGCCGCAGTGGCTCCACTGTGCCCTGGGTAAGCACCGTCAGCGGCATGGCCTCAGGGGTCACCTCCACCACCGCCACAACCGGCGCTAACGGCGCTTCGGGTGGTCTAGGCTGAGGTTTGGACTTCGCCGTCACCACGATAACAGCTAGCACCAAGCCGACTGCAACAACGGCTACCGAAACCAACAATTTCTTAAGTGTTAACGGTTGGCGAGAGAGGCCTGCACTCGACATAGTGATAATTCCAACGTTTGTGGGGGAACTGGGTTACCGCCAGCGGCAGCCGGCGCGCAGAGTGTAATGCTTTAGACCCCCGCGTAAGAGCCCCACAGGCAAAATTGCCGTTTCGACTAGAGGGCATTTTCTAATTTCTGTAGGCATTCTCTCTCCATGGTTCGGCGCCGCCGAGCCAATACTGAAGGCCGCAAGGCCCCATTCAGGTCCGTAATGAGATAGGAACACAGTCATGGCTACGACCCAATCAAAGACCAAGGCAGCAGCGCGCAAAGCTGCACCCAAAAAGACCACTGCCAAGCGTAAGGCGCCTGCAAAGAAAGCAACCGCCAAAAAAGCTAGCACCCGTAAACCTGCGGCCAAGCGCGATTTGCGCTCAGCAGCACGTGAAACCGGTCGCAATGCTCTGCTTGCCGGCCTGGGTGTATACGGTAAAGCCTACGATCAGGTTCAGGCGCAAATCGAAGCTCTGCAGCAGCAGGTCGATGATGCCCAGAAGCAGATTGAAGAGCGACGTCAGCAAGCCGATGCTCTGTATCAGTCACTGGTGAAGCGCGGCAAAGCGGTCGAAAAGGATGCCCTCAAGGCGTTCGATGACCTCGAGCTCGACTCACTGGCCGACCGTGTCAAGTTAGAAGCTCAAATGGACAAAGCCAAAGCCCGTTTCGACGCGCTTCGCGCCAAGTTCAAGAAAGCTGCCTAAACTGTTATCACATCTCTCGGGGAAGCTTTTGCTTCCCCTTTTTTTTGCCTGCAGCCCTCTGGTCCCCTTCGTTATTCCTACCGCCCCTCAGGCCGACAACTGCGCTAAGCTTAGGCGTTGGATCCATCAGGTGCTGTGAGCTTGAAAACCGCGGATAAAATTTTACTGACCGCCCGTACCCTGTTTAACGAACGGGGCGAAAGCAATGTAACGGCGTCTGATATTGCCCTCGAGTTAGATATCAGTCCTGGCAACCTGTACTACCATTTCAAAGGCAAAGACAGCATTCATCTAGCCCTATTTGCCAATCTGCAGCGACAACTGGTACCACTGCTAGCGACTCCAGTAGATGATCCGGAAATGTTGGCAGAGGGAGAATCCAGCGTAGAGCGCTGCTGGTTGTTCCTCACCGTCGTGTTAGAACAGATGGCGGAATACCGCTATCTGTATCACAACCCTCCGGCACTGATGGCGCGCTACCCTGAGATTGACAGGGGCTTTCGGCGACTACTGCGACTGAGCCAGGCCACCTGTTTGGCTGTTGCTGCCGCACTACTGCAAAACCAACCCCGAGGCCTTCCCGAGCGGCGTTTGCTCACGCTTAGCGACACAATGACCCTCAATTTGACCTACTGGCTCAGTTACGACCTGCTCAGTAACGCCGAGCAGCGTCCGGAAGCAGTGGTCCATCGCGGCGTATTGCAGCTGCTGGCTACCGTGGCACCTTACATGGGTGACAGCGAACGCCTGTTTTATGATGAATGTGAACAACTTTTTGACCGCATGTTAAGCACAAACGATTGAACTCAGGTGCCATAGCTTCGTAGACTCTGCGTCCGCTTACATTCCACACACAAACCACGGGAGAAACCCAATGACAATTGCAACCGGAGATAAGCTGCCCGAATGTACCCTCATGGTAATGGGCGAATCTGGCCCTCAACCAGTCACCACCGCCGAGCTTTTTGCCGGCAAGAAAGTGCTCATGTTTGCGGTCCCGGGCGCATTCACCCCCGGATGCTCCATGACCCACCTACCAGGCTACGTGGCCAACGCCGATAAAATCAAAGCTGCTGGCGTCGACAGCATTATCTGTGTCTCCGTCAACGATGCCTTCGTTATGGGTGCTTGGGGCCAGGCGCAAAACGCCGAGGAGATCATCATGTTGGCTGACGGCAACGGTGAGCTGACCGGCAAATTAGACTTGGAATTGGACGGCAGCGGCTTTGGCTTGGGCACCCGCAGCCAGCGCTATGCCATGATTGTCGAAGACGGTACCGTCACAGCGCTCAATGTCGAAGCCGGGCCTGGCGTCGATGTCAGCTCAGCGGAAACAATGATGGCCCTACTGTAAGTTAAGGCCGACTGCGACCAGAGCCCGGCGGCCTTGGCGCCGGGCTTTTTTGTGTTCGCAACCTGATACTCTGTGGGATGCACCGCGCTAAGGAGCTAATTGCCACCAGACCACTGATGCCACAACCACTGCGCCTATCAGGTTTACTGCCAGACCCTCACGCACCATCCGCTGTATGGGGATTTGGTCACTGCCAAAAACCACAGCATTGGGACCAGTGGCTACCGGAAGCATAAAGGCGCAGCTTGCGCTAAGTGCTGCCGGCACCATCATCAAACGCGGATCGATACTGGCGGCCACCGCGGCTGCCGCAAGTACTGGCATCAATAGGGCCGTTGTCGCTGTGTTGGACGTGGCTTCGGTCAGAAAGGTGACACCCAAGCAAATGGCAGCAATCATCAACCAAACCGGCAGGCTCGCTAGCTGGGATAGTGCCATACCGGCCATTTCGGATAAGCCAGACGCGACCAGACCCTTTGCCAAACAAATTCCGCCTGCGAATAGCAGTAATATGCCCCAGGGAATTTCTACCGCCTGGCGCCACGTTATCAGGACCTGACCCTCACGATCTCGAAGAATGAAGAGTGCCAATACGGCCAAAAACGCCACCGAGGCATCATTTGCCACGGGAACACCCCACCACTGTGACCACCCGCCAAAAGGCTCCGAACGGGTAATCCACGCCAGCGCGGTGAGACCAAACAGCCCAAGCACCCGGCGCTCAGCACTGCGCCAAGGCCCAATATGAGGCACACTCAACCGATTATCTCCCGACAAATTGCGGGTAAGCCACAACGCCGCTAACGGCACCAACAGCAGTACCACGGGCAGCCCCCAACTCATCCATGTTAGGAAACCGACGCGCTCGCCCGTAAATTCTTCATACACTTGCATGAAAATGAGGTTGGGCGGGGTGCCTATGGGAGTCCCCAATCCACCAATCGAACAGGCCCAAGCCAACCCCAACAGTAGAGGCACGGCCAGACGATCGGGCTTCTCGGCGGTTTGCAGAACAGCAAGCGCTACCGGCAACAACATCAGTGAAGTCGCCATATTGGAAATCCACATACTGAGGCCTGCACCGGCCACCATGAAACCAAACACCACTCGCCGAGGACTGTTGGCGCCCACCAAGGTCACCACCATGAGGGCCAAGCGACGGTGCGCCCCCGTAGACTCCATACCGCGCGAAAGGAGAAATCCGCCTAACAGCAACAATATCAGTGGCGAACCATAGGCAGCGCCGGTCTCCGCCGGCGTCAATACGCCAAACAGGGGTAAGGTGGCCAAAGGCAGCAATGACGTCACCGGTATGGGAATAGGTTCGAACACCCACCAGCCAATACACAGCACCGCGGTCACAGCGGTAACCGTGATAGCAAGCGGCTGCCCGAAAAATACCGACAAGCTGCCGACGATTAGCGCTGCCAGTAAGCCTGGAATAACTGAGACTCGAGGGTCCATAGACCACCTCTTGAATTATTGACACCATACTGTCTGAGCGGCGGAATTGTGTAAACTCCGCGCCATGTCACAAAATCCTGCCACAGTCTCTCCATCATCGCTTGTCGACGGCCACGGTCGCCACGTCGATTATCTGCGGCTGTCTATTACCGATCGCTGCGATTTCCGATGCACCTACTGCATGGCAGAGCACATGACATTTCTGCCGCGAAAGCAGGTTTTGAGTTTAGAAGAGCTGACCCGCGTCAGCCGTGTCTTCGTTGGACTGGGCGTCAGAAAAATACGCGTCACCGGGGGCGAGCCGCTTATTCGTAAGGGTGTCGAGCACCTGTTAGGAGAGCTGGGCTCACTGAACGGCCTGCAAGAACTGGCTATTACCACAAATGGTAGCCAACTGGCTGCTCAAGCAGATGGCCTGCGTGCAGCTGGGGTTAACAGCCTCAACATCAGTTTAGATAGCCTCAACCCCGCGCGCTTTACGGCCATGACACGGGTTGGCAAGTTGGATACCGTACTTGAAGGCATCGAACGTGCCGTCACCGTGGGCTTCGACCGTATACGGCTTAATGCTGTCATCCTGCGCGGCTACAACGATGACGATATCTTGCCCCTGGCCGATTTCGCCTTGCAACGTGGCATCGACTTAGCGTTTATTGAGGAGATGCCGCTAGGGCAGGTGAATCAAGCGGGCAAGCCACTACAGCTACTAACCAGTGCAGAAGCGCAGGCCGTTGTAGAGAGCCAATACAGCCTCACTCCCCTTGTCGGCGCATCTCTCAGTGGACCGGCGCGCTACTGGCAAGTTAATGACAGCGACAGCCGAATCGGCTTTATATCACCCCATAGCAACAATTTTTGCGCCAGCTGCAATCGCCTCAGGGTGACTGCCGAGGGTCAATTGCTGCTCTGCCTCGGCAATGACAACGCGATCAGCCTTCGTGATCTAATGCGCGCCGGGGTTAGCGACGAAGAGCTCGCCGATGAGATCCGCCGCGCATTGGCGCAGAAACCCGAGCGCCATGTTTTCGATCAACCCGACGAACCCCAGATAGTGCGTTTCATGAACGCATCCGGCGGTTAAATCCAAACAAGGAGTCGTTTTGCAATCCGACCACTACCCCCAATTATCGTCGGTTGACGGTATCGCGGACGCCTTCGAGGCCCATGGTTATATCTGTACGCAGCGCATTGCCACGGTGGTATTCCTCGCCAGTGCCCTCAGTAAACCTGTATTGGTGGAAGGCCCGCCCGGCGTGGGTAAAACCGAATTGGCAAAAACCTGCGCCGAGGTTATCGGTAAACCGCTGGTGCGGTTACAGTGCTATGAGGGCCTCGATGAGTCCAAGGCGCTGTATGAGTGGAAGTACGGTAAGCAATTGCTGTACACGCAAATTTTGAAAGAGCAGCTTGGCGACATCCTTGAGGGGGCCACTGGCTTAAAAGAATCAATTCAACGGCTTCACGCTACCGGTGATGTCTTTTACTCAAAGGAATTTTTGGAACCCCGCCCCCTGCTCAAAGCAATGGAGGAAGAAGCCGGTTCGGTGTTACTCATCGACGAAATCGATAAAGCCGATTTCGAATTTGAGTCTCTACTGTTGGAGGTGCTATCCGACTTTCAAGTCTCAGTCCCTGAAATCGGCACGGTCAAAGCACGCTCCAAACCTGTGGTCTTCCTAACCAGTAACGACACGCGTGATCTTTCCGATGCACTCAAACGACGTTGTCTACATCTGCACATCCCGTTTCCCTCTATAGATCTAGAGCAACGTATCGTGCAACGTCGCGTACCCGAGCTGGATGCTGGAATCAGTGATCAATTGGTTCGCTTTGTTCACGCCGTACGCGAATTGGATTTAAAAAAGGCGCCCGCCATTTCTGAAACCATTGATTGGGCTCGTAGTTTATTGCTACTGCACGCCTCTCAATTAGATCGCGCCTTGGTACATGACACGCTTAACGTGTTGTTGAAATACGAGGAAGACATCGCCACAGCGGATGGGCAGATGGGTGCTTTGCTGAAACAAACAAATCTGTCATGAATCCCAGTTCGGGTAGCGAACAACTACTGGAGTTCGTCAAGTTCCTGCGTGGGCGCGACATTGCAATTTCCCCCGCAGACACCCTGGACGCCGTCCATGTGATGAGCCTCTTGGGCTACGAGGATCGTGAGCAACTCAAAACCGGACTGGGCGCAGTGTTGGCGAAGTCAGCCCATGAAGATCGCGTTTACAGTGAGGCGTTTGAGGCATTTTTCGTCGTTGACACTCGAACGGCGGAGAGCGGCGACGTCGCGCCACCTGCTCAAGACCCAAAGCAGGCTGAAAATACCGCCTCGGATAACAATAGCACCGAACAGAGCGTGCTCGAACAATTGATCGCGAATGACCCCGAATTCTCTGCACTCGCCGATGATCCCTTGCTGTCGATGCTGCTGGCTGAGGACACCTCCGCACTGCAGCTCAGCATTGAAACTGCCGCAAGGGAGTCAGGGGTCGATCAGATAAAACTGTTCACCCAGCGCGGTCAATACACCCGCAAAATTCTAGATGCCATGGGTGAGCAATCTCTGCGAGAGGCAGCCATCGCTTTAGAGCAGGACCAACCCTCAGCCTTTGAAGAGATCCAGCGACTGCGTGAGCAATTGCGGGGGCAGGTCCGCGACCGCGTCGAGCGCGGCTACATGGTTCATGCCGAGGGCGCTACCGAAGAGTTACTCGACAACGCCTTGGTTGAAGTAAAGCTCTCGAATATCAGCCCCTATCAGATGGCCAGAATGCGTAAGTTACTCGATCGCATGGCCCGCAAATTATCTGCCCGTCACCGCCGTCGACCGCGAAAGACTCGGCGCGGACAGCTGAATGTGCCAGCCACACTTCGCCGTGCAGTTGCTACCGACGGCATTCCTTTCGAGCCACGCTGGCGTCGTGTAGAGCGACGAAAACCGCAGATCATGGCCATTTGCGATGTCAGTGGCTCCGTAGCCACCTACGCCAAGTTTCTTTTGATGTTTTTATATGCATTGCAGGAAGTACTGCCCAGAACCCGAAGCTTTGCATTCTCCAGTCAATTGGGGGAAGTCTCAGAGTGGTTTGATGAATTCCCGGTGGAAGATGCCGTCAACCGAGTGAATCAACGCTACGGTGGTGCCACCGACTACGGGCAAGCTTTTAGCGACTTCCATGAATTGGCGATTAACGACGTCAATAGCGCCACAACCGTCATTATTCTTGGGGATGCTCGCAATAATGATGCCAATCCGAGGCTTGATCTGTTAGCTGAAATTAAAGCGCGCTGTAAGCGCCTAATATGGCTCAACCCCGAATCGCGCTACGCTTGGGGCACTGGCGATTCAGAAATGTTACCGGTGATAAGACACTGTCACCTGGCGACAGAGTGTAATAATCTCAAGCAGTTACAACGTATCGTCGATAATTTGTTGTCGGAGTCTCGCTAACACCTTTGGGCTGTGACACTGACTAATCGACCGAAGTCATCGATCAGGCCGCGTTAACAGCGCGTTGCCGGAGGCCGCGCTCAATGTCAGTAGATAGCGACCCACTTGCGTTAACCCAATCCCTTGAGGGAGAAGTGCGTGCCGCGTTCGCGACAGATGCACGCGCAACGGGTCTGTCCAGCGGCGAAACGCTGGCCTTGCTGAAGGCGCTCAACACCCGCACCGGCTCCCTAGCAACCGCCATGGCGAAAGACTCTGATTCACTACCCAACGCCAAAGATCAAGCCATTTTAGACTGGGTCGACGCGGTATTCGATTATTGGCAAGCGCAATTCCCCATTGCATCCGAGCTAATGAAGGTGCTGAACCAAGCACGCCCGCTAGTGGCTGCTTTTGCACTCACTGACAAGCAATTTTTCATCCCCGGCGGCCACTGCGCGCATCGGCTTTTAGATCTCATTCGAGATGGCTTCGTGGGCTGGCACAGCGGTTTGGGAGCGTCAGCGCAATCGGTGCCCAAACACATCGAAGACTGCCTGAACAACGCTCGGCAGGACTTTCCCAACGAATTTCGGGTCAACACTGTCATTACCGCGCTTACACGCGTCGTCAGTGATCACCAGCATCGATTAGGACAGATGGAATCGGTACTGCTGGCACGGGAAGCTACTGCGCTCGGCAATACGGGCCTCACATTGGAAGTGTCCCACGCGTTGAACGGATTTCTGCGTAGCTACCGAATCCCCAAAGCGGTTGAGCAATTCGTGCGAGTGAATTGGTTCCCCGCGGGCCTAAAAGTAGCTGAGCAGCAGGGTTTCGATAGCGAAATCTGGTTGCAATATTTGAATACAACGCGCCGTCTTTTTCTGGCGGTACAACCTCAAGATCAAATAGAAGACCTCAACGCAGAGGATCGCAACAACGTTCCTCAAGAACTCGCCGACCAGCTCAAGTCGTTAGGCGGCGACCGAGAAACCGTTGCCAATGCGGTGGGTCTGGTGGAGTACGCCATACTTCGCAACAGCCAGGGTGCCACGCTCGACTCATACTACGCCCCCAGCATTGCCACTGCCTCTCAGGAGGAAAGCGGAATTCTAGACGCGGACCTTGCACAGCTCGGTTTGATCAAAGGTCATTGGTTCGCGTGGGACTCGGCAGAGGGCTTGCAACGACTGCGCTATGTCGGCGCGTTGGCGGGTAATAGCTACCTACTGTTCATGGATTTCGAAGGTGCTCGTGCATTGCGAAAATCTACTCGGGAGATTCAGGTATTACTGTCATCGGGAGAACTAATAGCTCTCGATGCGCCTGACAGCTTTTGTCGTTCCATGACAACCGTGACCGAACAAAAATACCGAAACCACTCCGCAAATGATACCTCGTCGATGAAAGCCACAGGCTCTGATCCTGTGGATCTAAACACGGATATCGACGCATTCATCAGTCCTGACTGGACTGAGGACGTAACAGCAATAGCGTCGGAACCCGAACAAAAAGAGGTCGAGGTAGAGGAGTGGGTCGAGCTACCACTTTCGATAACCGCAACCAGTGCAGCCGAGACCTTGCCTACCACCGAGCAGCCCTTTGATGGGCAAACTGTGGTCAAGTTGCAACTCCCCATGGGAACGTGGTTGGGATTCCATGATAGAGAGCCGCCACTAATGGCGAAAGTAGCCGTGCGGGATCCCGAAAAAGATAGTTACATCTTTACCAATCGCGCAGGCGTTAAATTGCGCGAGCTTACGGTGCCCCAGCTCATTGCTTTGATTGATCGAGACATGGTCGATATTTTGGAGCGCAAATCAGGGTTTAAAGAAGCCATCAACCAAATGCGCCAAGAACAAGACCGATTGAGTGAGATGTAACACTTTACCCGGGCATTGCGGGCTGCGTTAAAAACGCCCTCTTCTTGGATCATCAACATCCTCTAGTGACAATCCGCCGGTATCCTGGGTGGCCAGATCGTCTCTAGCAAGTTTAATGCGAAGCCGCAGGTTATTGGCCGAGTCGGCATTTCTTAACGCCTCCTCCTCCGTGATCTTGCCGCCCTGGTAGAGATCAAATAGCGCCTGATCGAAAGTGCGCATGCCGGCTTCTTCAGATTTTTCCATGATCTCTTTGATGCCAGTGATATCGCCGCGCAAAATCAAGTCTTTCACTGCGGGACTGCCCAACATGACCTCCACCGCGCAGGACCGTCCCCCGCCAATACTCGGCACCAGACGCTGAGATACCATGGCCTGCAAGTTTAATGACAGATCCAACAGAATTTGCTGCCAGTGCTCCTCGGGGAAGAAGTTAATAATACGGTCAAGAGCCTGATTGGCGTTGTTGGCGTGCAACGTGGAGATGCATAAATGCCCGGTTTCAGCGAAAGAAATGGCATGCTCCATTGTTTCACGATCCCGAATTTCACCAATCAATATGACATCCGGCGCCTGACGTAGGGTGTTTTTTAACGCGTTGTGCCAGCTTCGAGTATCGACCCCCACTTCGCGCTGATTGACGATGGAATGCTTATGGCGATGCACATATTCAACCGGGTCCTCAATGGTAACAATGTGGCCCGCACTGTGGGTGTTGCGGTAGTCGATCATCGCAGCCATGGAGGTGGACTTACCTGATCCCGTTGCTCCCACAAAGAGAATGAGTCCACGTTTGCGCATAATGAGCTGGGTAAGAACCTCTGGAAGCCCCAGGTCCTGCCAGGCCGGGATTTCAGTAACCAAATGACGTGCAACGAGACTGACTTCGTTACGTTGATAAAAAATGTTGACGCGGAAGCGGCCGACTCCGGGTAGAGAAATTGCCAGGTTGGATTCCAGATCCCGACGAAACGCCTCTCGTTGGGTGTCATCCAAAATTTCATCGGCGATCTGCGAGATTTCTCCCGGTCCCAAGACGTCACTGGCAATGGGTTTCAGCTCACCGTCAAACTTGGCACAGGGCGGAGCGCCTGTACTCAAGTACAGATCTGAGCCCCCTTGCTGTGCCAATGTGGTCAACCACTCATTGATTCGCATGTGAAACCCCCTTATTCCGCTCTGTACCCGAACGGCACCTCGACATACACTTCGCCTGCCATTAAACCGCGGCTGGCACCTAATGCCCAGCCCCAGATGTAACAAAGACCCACGGGAGGTCGTTTGTCCTTTAATGCTGAAGCCAATCGTCGCGCCCTCAACGGAAGCGGCGCCCAAGTGCTCACCGGTATCAGCCGTGGGATCGAGAAAGAGGGATTGCGTGTACAGCGTGATTCCGCGCTATTAGCACAAACACCGCACCCGTCAGCACTAGGATCAGCATTAACTCATCCCTACATCACCACTGACTATTCAGAGTCACTACTGGAATTTATCACGCCCGTCAGTAACGACATCGATGCCAGCTTGACGTTTTTAGACAGCATCCAGCGGTTTACCGCTTCCCAGCTGTCTGACGAGATGGTTTGGAATGCCAGCATGCCCTGCATAGTTGCGGGAGAAAGTAGCATCCCAATTGCGCACTATGGGTCCTCCAATGTTGGTCAAATGAAACGCGTCTATCGCAATGGCCTAGGCGTCCGCTACGGCAGACGCATGCAAACCATTGCGGGCATCCACTACAATTTCTCCATGCCTCAGGCGTTTTGGGAGTCAGCTTGGCAAGAAGCCGGTTCAAACGGCCCCTTGCAAGACTTCGTCACTGAGGGGTATCTGGGCCTCATCCGTAATTTCTTTCAACACTCATGGCTTCTAGTGTACTTACTCGGCGCCTCTCCGGCAGTTTGCGCCAGCTTTTTGGCCGGCAATCAAGGCCACCGCCTAGAACGCTTTGATGAAGAAGGCGCGAGCTTGTATCTCCCCAGCGCGACATCGCTGCGTATGAGCGACCTGGGGTATACCAGCAACGCTCAAGCCTCCCTCACTGTTTGCTACAACGCCATTGATCAGTACGTCACAACACTACACAGCGCCATTGTGACGCCCTATGCGCCTTACTCCGCTTTTTCAATTACTGACAACGGTGAGCAAGCGCAGCTGAACGACTGCTTACTGCAAATCGAGAACGAGTTTTATAGCCCCATTCGGCCCAAGCGAGTCACGCGCTCAGGTGAAGCGCCGGTGGTCGCACTCAAACAGCGTGGTATCGAGTATGTCGAAGTACGCTGCATTGATATCAACCCCTTTACGCCATTGGGTATCGACTCCGACACCATTTGTTTACTCGACACCTTCTTGCTGGCGAGTTTGCTAAACGACAGTCCGCTCTGTGACGATGCCGTCATTGCGCGCAATAAGGAAAACCTCGCCCGGGTAGTTAATCGGGGGCGCGCTAAAGACCTTATGCTCGCAACCCGCGACGGAGAACGACCGGCCAGAGACCTAGCAATTCCTATCTTTGAAGCCTTTGATCGAGCAGCGGCTCTGCTGGATGACGTACACCAAAGCACGCGCTATGGCGAGGCCGTGGCCCAGGCGCGGTCGCGGCTACAGCAGCCCGAAACCACACCATCGGGACGTGTTCTGCAAGAAATGGAAGACGGTCGCCTCGCCTTTTGGCAACTGGCCAGTCAATATTCTAAGCGTTGGCACGATACGTTTATCAACGATCCTTTGCCAACAGAAACCCAGTCCGCGTTCGAGCAAACCGCGGCAACGTCGCTTGAGCAGCAGGCAGCCCTCGACAGTGCGACCGAAATACCCTTTGACCAGTACCTGCAGAAGTTCTACGCCCAGTATCGACAAGTCGTCGGGTAAAGTAGACCGATACCGCCTGACCAACCCATAAATGACGCGCATAAAAAAGCCCCAGACAGCGGGGCTTTTGTGGCGCTGGCAGGTCTTTCAGCGCCGAAACAATCCAGACTTAGGACTCGTCAGCGGCGCCTTCAATGGCAACAAGCTCAACATCAAACACCAAGGTGGCATTGGGACCGATTAATTGGCCTGCACCGCCTGGGCCATAAGCGAGCTCTGGCGGAATAAACAGCTTGAGTTTGGCGCCTGGCTGCATCAACTGCAGAGCTTCAGTCCAGCCCGGAATCACCTGAGTGACGCCAAAGCTAACCGTTTGTCCGCGACTGTAGGAACTATCGAACTCGGTGCCATCAATGAGTGTTCCGCGATAGTGCACTTCTACAGTGTCCTCGGTGGTGGGCGTGGCGCCCTCCCCTGCCTCGATGACCTCATACTGCAAGCCTGACTCAGTCACGATCACGCCCTCGCGCGCCGCATTCTCAGCCAAAAATGCAGCACCGGCTTCCGAATTGGCGGTAGCCACAGCATCGCGCTCAGCGGCCGCTTCAGCCTCCATCTTTTCTTGGAAGGCGATCATCTCGGCGTTGATCTCCTCGTCAGTCAGTCGCGCTTCCGCGCCTTCAAAGGCGTCGCGCATGCCGAGCGCGTAGGCGTCAACGTCTAACACCATGCCGTCATCTTTCATTCGCTGCCCCATGCGCAGTGCAACGCCGTAGCTCAATCGTTCAGTAGCAGTCTCTAAGGTAGACACCTTGGGCTCCTTAGCCTGCTCCTGACAGGCACTTAATGCACCAACCAAGATCGGCGCGGCTAGCAAAGTGGTTAAGGTTTTAACGTGTGTAGAAACCATGATGATAAGTCCAATGTTTGCGGTAAAAATTGAAGTTGGCCATGGTACGTGGCGAACCGCTTTAATGCCAGTGCCTCAGCAACAAACCTCTAGGGCTAGTCAGGCGTCAATGCTGAGACACTCAAGCAAGGCATCGAGTTCCGCCTGCGTTGGCGTTAAGTGTAGCGCGATTGCAAATTTTTCCAGCTGCGAACGCAGACCAGACGATGGCGGCAGCAGCGGCTGTTCTTCCAGCCACGCCCAACACAGTTCAGCCAGTTCTTGCTCGGCTCGCAGTTCAAGTTGCGCTAAGCGGGGTTTCAATGAGGCGAGTGCCGACTGCTGGCGCCAGCGCTGCCTTGAGGTGCGCAGGGGCAAGACCACATCGCGAACCCAAGGGTCGATGGTCGCCTGCAAGTCAGCTATTTGCTCAACGGACAGGGCCTTATCTTCACGCGATAACCAAGCCACGAACAATATCACCAGAATGGCGATGCCGTAACGCTCCTGCCATTTAAGTAATATGGCCTCCAATTCGGGATTGCCCCAAATGCGCAGCGCCCATGACCAAAAAATCTGACTGTCCATACCGGACCTCACTGCGTTGTCGGCTGCCACCAAGGGGGCTCAGCGCCCGCAATAAGCGCAAGCTTTGCCTCCCGTGACAGCCTTTTGAGTTGGTATTCCCGCTGCTGCGCTTCTGAGCGGCTGCCACTTTGCCATTGCGCCACCAAAATCACCGGGCGCCTAGCCTGGGTGTAGCGCGCTCCCCCTGCTATTTCGCCATTATGCTGTCGAACACGACGCTTAATATCACGGGCCACACCGGCATAAAAACTGCCGTCGGCACACTGCAAGAGGTAGACAAACCATGCTTCCGACTCAACAGGCGATTCTTTCGTGTCTAAACCAGTGCTATAGTCCACGGTCATACACCCATCACCCCATTTGTATGCCGCGGAGGGCATCCATGAGCGATAATATTACTCACGTCAGTGAAGCTTCTTTTGACCAAGACGTGCTGTCATCTGAATTACCTGTACTTGTTGATTTCTGGGCAGCCTGGTGTGGCCCTTGTAAAATGATTGCGCCAATCCTTGATGAAATTGCCACCGAGTACGCCGGCAAGGTCAAGGTATGCAAGGTTGATGTTGATGCCAACCCTGGTATCCCTGAGAAATTTGGCATTCGCGGCATCCCCACCCTAATCGTATTCAAAGACGGGAATGCGGTCGACACCAAAGTCGGGGCGCTCTCTAAAACTCAGCTTGCCGAGTTCGTCGACAGCTGCATGTAACTCTGTAGGCCATTTGCCGGGCGTTGCTGTATGCCGCAAATGGCCCACATTCTCCCTTGGAAAAAGCTGGACTGACTCGTAATCCGGTGCTAGCTTACGATTATTGAAGGGCTCAACGACCCGAGCTCTGTTTGATTTTCCCCCACATAACCACAACCTTAAGCTTCAGCGCTTCGGCAGCTGGTAGCTAAACGGGGGGATTTCGCAATTCCGACTCTGCAATAACGCCTCTCGCGGCAGAGTGATTATTCGACCTTTCCCATTACTATTCCGGACGTTACCAGTGGAAGAACACAATAGCTCAGAGAGCACCATTGATCAGGATATTCCCGAAACCACCGCTGCAGCAGTCAGCGATGAGGCATCGGCTGCCGAGGCAGCGCCCGCTAAAGAGCGAACCCTGAAACTAAAACCAAGCGATGCCGATACCAGCGCCGCCGCCGAAGCAGAAAACGAGGGCGATGGCGAAGACGGCGATAAGGACAACGCTAACGGTGGTGGCGGCCGGCGTGGACGTGGCCGACGACAGCGTAAGCGCGAGCCCCACGTTCCCAGTGAGAATCCCATGAGCCTAACCGACTTAAAAAATAAGTCGACTCAAGAGCTCATCGATATGGCAAGGGAGATGGGCCTCGAGAATATGGCCCGCTCGCGTAAGCAAGACATTATTTTTGCGTTGCTAAAGCGCCATGCCAAATCCGGTGAAGACATCTGGGGTGACGGGGTGCTAGAAATTTTGCAGGACGGCTTTGGCTTCCTGCGCTCAGCGGACTCATCTTTCCTTGCCGGACCCGACGATATTTACGTAAGTCCTAGTCAGATTCGCCGCTTCAACCTCCGGACAGGCGACACCATAACGGGCATGATTCGTCCGCCAAAGGATTCCGAACGCTACTTTGCCCTCCTCAAGGTCAAGGACGTCAACTTTGAGTCCCCGGAGACGGCAAAAAGTAAAATTCTGTTTGAAAACCTAACGCCTCTCTTTCCCAATGAGCGCTTAACGCTAGAAAAAGGCAACGGCTCTACCGAGGATCTTACCGGTCGTATCATCGATCTGTGTGCGCCCATTGGCAAAGGCCAACGTGGCTTATTGGTGGCTCCGCCGAAAGCGGGCAAAACCATCATGATGCAGAATATCGCCCAGGCGATTATCTCTAATAATCCTGAATGCTACGTCATTGTGTTGCTGATCGATGAGCGCCCAGAGGAGGTGACCGAGATGCAGCGCAGCGTCGGCGCTCGCGGCGCAGAGGTCGTAGCATCGACCTTTGATGAGCCTCCCGCTCGCCACGTTCAAGTGGCCGATATGGTTATCGAAAAAGCCAAACGGCTGGTAGAACACAAGCGCGACGTCGTAATACTACTCGACTCCATCACCCGCCTAGCGCGCGCCTACAACACAGTCGTACCCAGCTCAGGCAAAGTACTGACCGGGGGTGTCGATGCTCACGCGCTGGAACGTCCCAAGCGTTTCTTCGGTGCAGCTCGAAATATCGAAGAAGGCGGCAGTCTCTCCATCATTGCCACGGCACTGATTGATACCGGATCAAAAATGGACGAGGTGATCTACGAGGAATTCAAGGGCACCGGTAACATGGAGTTACACCTCGATCGTAAGATCGCAGAAAAACGCGTTTACCCCGCCATTAATATTCGCCGCTCAGGCACCCGCCGCGAGGAGCTACTGACCGGGGAAGAAGAACTGCAACGCATGTGGATTTTGCGCAAATTGCTACACGGCATGGAAGATCTCCCAGCGATCGAGTTTTTGCTCGACAAACTCAAGGATACCAAGTCCAACGAGGAGTTCTTTAAATCCATGAAGCGCAAGTAATTTACGATTACCCAATCTGTCGACCAAGCTCATGGCCGCCAAGTTCACAGACCTGCGCGACTTTCTCAACCAACTGGAAGCGCGCGGCGAACTCGTCAGGATCACACAAGCTATTGATCCGCGCCTAGAAATGACCGAAATTTCAGATCGCACCCTACGCGGTGGTGGTCCAGCGCTTCTATTCGAGAACCCTATCGGCTTTGATATGCCGGTCCTAACGAATCTATTCGGTACCGAGCAACGCGTGGCTTTCGCCATGGGAGCCGAAACCACCGATGCGCTGCGTGAAATCGGTGAGCTTCTAGCTTATTTGCGGCAGCCCGATCCGCCCAAGGGCATGCGGGACTTAATGGATAAGGCACCACTGCTGAAAAAAGTCCTCAGCATGGGTCCCAAGACACTGAAGAAGCCTCCGTGCCAACAGCGCATACTGCGTGGCGATGAGGTCGACCTTCACACACTACCCATTCAAACCTGTTGGCCTGAAGACGCTGGACCACTGGTTACCTGGCCCCTAGTTATTACCCGCGGCCCCGAAAAGTCACGAATGAATTTAGGTATTTACCGAATGCAGCTCATCGGTAAAAACAAACTGATCATGCGCTGGCTTTCCCATCGCGGAGGTGCGTTGGATTTTCGCGACTGGAAACTCAAATACCCCGGTAAGCCCTACCCGGTTGCCATCGCACTGGGTGCTGATCCAGCGACAACCTTGGGTGCGGTGACACCAGTACCTGACAGCCTATCGGAATATGCCTTTGCCGGCCTTTTGCGCGGCGATAAAACCGAAGTGGCCGACTGCGTCACGTCGACCTGTCAGGAGAATGGGCTACAAGTGCCCGCTCATGCCGAAATCATTTTAGAAGGTTATATCGACCCCAATGAGGAAGCCGACGAAGGACCGTTCGGTGATCATACGGGCTACTACAACGAGGTGGAACGCTTCCCTGTCTTCACTGTCGAGGCCATCACCACACGCCAAGACCCCATCTACCACAGCACCTACACCGGTAGGCCGCCCGATGAGCCCGCCATACTAGGCGTCGCATTAAACGAGGTGGTAGTGCCATTGCTGCGCAAACAATTCCCAGAAATTGTCGATTTTTATCTTCCCCCCGAAGGCTGCTCTTATCGGATGGCCGTGGTGTCTATCCGCAAGGAATACCCGGGCCATGCCAAACGCGTGATGATGGGGGTGTGGTCGTTTTTGCGTCAGTTCATGTACACCAAATTTATTATCGTGACCGATGACGATATCAATACCCGTGATTGGCAAGACGTTATCTGGGCCATCACCACACGGGTAGACCCGACCCGCGATAGTGTCTTTATAGACAATACACCGATCGACTATCTCGACTTCGCCTCACCCGTACCAGGCTTGGGCTCCAAGCTGGGTCTGGATGCAACAAACAAATGGGCGGGCGAAACCGATCGCGAGTGGGGCACGGCGATCAGTATGTCAGCCGAAGTCCGCGACCACGTTGATGCGCTCTGGGACAGCCTAGGCATCGAGCTTCCAGGGCGCTGAACCGCAGAGCCAATTAGATCGGTACAGAGCTGACCGGTTTCCGTTCGACTGCTGTGGCAACTTCACGCCAAAGAGCATTAGCCTGATCTGTATCACCGTTCGCCTCATGGTATTGCGCCAATGCCAGACCGGCGGCACTAGAGGGCTCTCGGTCGTAAGATGCCTGCAACCACGCTGCCGCGTGCTCAAGTTGCCCCGCATGAAGTGCCATAGAGCCTGCCGCTAGCAGCAGCGCGGGCTCGTTACCGCGCTGCTCAAGCCACTTGCGCAACGGTTTCAATACCGCGCTGGGGTCCTTAGGCTTTAACGCGCTTAAGAACAGCAATAATTCGGTGTGCCACTGCTTTTCTAACAAGCCCAACACCTCTTGGAGCGCCTTCTCCAACGCACCTAACTCGACCAATACCGAGAGGTAGCGCCGTTGGAAACTCAGGGTGTCGCGACATGCTGTAGGCGAATCGCGCCACACCTTTGTAGCCTCCTCGTGACTCTGAGCATCTGCCAAAAGCGCATCCCAAAGCGCCCGTTCCATACCTGCCAACTCGGGCGCTCTTAGCAACTCGTGCTTGCGAAGCTCTGGCAGCAAATCACGCAGTGCCTGCCAATCAGATAAAGCCCAGTGCGAGCGGGCCAACAACTCGAGCACGTGGGGATGCTTACTTGCATTGGCGCGGGCTCGCACCAAGGTCGCTAATGCCTGCTCGTAGTTTCCACCGGCCAATTGCATTTCAGCCTGGGTTAGCTCCAAAGCCACCCCGACATCTGTACCCACATCGTCTGCCAAACCTAATTGGCGACGCATCTCGTCGAGATCACCCAAGCGAAAGCTCGCCTGAGCAGCAATTAAATGATTAACCAGAGGGACCTCGCTGTAACGCGCGGCACGCAGCAATTGCTTGCGCGAGCGATCCCAGTTGCCCTCAATAAAACTCACTAAACCGCGGTTGGTCAATGCCGCTGCATTGCGAACCTTACGTCCACCCAGCCACACTGAAAACTGACGCCGAGCATGAAATAAACGGCCCGTGCCTCGGGAAAGCAAGGCCAAGAACCCCCATAGCGCCAACCACACCACCAGCGCCAACCACAAACTGGTTTCAACGGTATAGCGGCCCACTGAGACATAGAGATAACCAGGATCGTATTGCAGGAGAGCCGTAATACCGGCCCCAAGCACCAAGCCCGCCATAATGAACAGCAACAAGGTACGCATCAGGGGCTGGCCGAGGTTTTGGTGACGTCGATTTCAGACTCCGCGCGAATTCGTCGCAAGGCGTCAGTGAGCGCGGCTCGCGTTGCGAGTAGGTCGGGTATTTTTTGCTCGACAACGGTCGGACCGAGACCCTCCACCACCAGGGCCAACTCTCTGAGACCTACAATATTGGCGGTCTGAAGCTGCACTAATAGCGTGTTCAAGCGCTGAGTGGCTTGGTCAAACAGTGCTTGATTGGCCAATAACGCCGCCACCTGTGCCTGCTGTAATAACAGTGTCAAATGACCCCTTTGCAACGCAAACAGATCCGGTGATAACAATCGCGTAGCTTGCTCTCGTCGGGTGATCACCAAATAGTCAGACAATTTCGCCCATGCCGCACGCCAGCCCAACAAGGATTCGTTAGTCGCCTGACCTGATTCCGGCGCGTTGCTTTGAGCCACAGGCTGGATCTGATGCGACAACCGGAGCGCTGAGACCTGATTAATCAGCGCAGCCAAAGTGGCATTCAGTCCCACGGTATCTGCGCGTGGTGCCAATTGCAGCGCCAGTCTATCGGCCGCTAGTGCCTGGCGAGCGGCATCTAACCGAGGATCTGCAGCCTCCTGTAACAAGGCATCTGCATTTATCAGCAAGGCCAGCGCGGCATCGACATCTTTAAATGCCAACAACCGCTGGGAAGCCAAGCGCACCACAAAGGCCGCTTCCTGCGCTAACCACAGTCGTCTGTCAGTGGCCGTCAATCGGCCCAACTGTTGCTCTAAACCTGCCACCTGAGCGGCCAACTGCGTAAGGCTGCCCTGTAACCGCTCGCGATCGGCATCTGCCGCAGCCAAGGCATCACGATGTGTATTGTCATTACTGGCAGCCCAAACACTTAAGCGCTGCTCTATCGCCGCCGTTAAGGCTTGCTCATGTGTCTTTTGTTGGCTTCGTAGCTCTACAAGCCCCTGCTGCATTTGCTGGAGCGCATGGTCCCGCTGCTGCCATTGTGGCCAGGCCCAAAAATACCCCCCCGATAACACACCGATGATTACCAATAGGGTCAGCAGCGCCAGTATTGCACCCCAGGATCGGCGCCTCTTTGGCGCCGCTGAGGCATCATCAAGAGCGGTCGCTGTCTTGGTGCTATCAGATTGAGTCATATTAGGAGCCTGTGGTTACCGATAGGCATTGAGAGCATCTGAGAAAGTATTATCACCTGCGTCCACGAGTTCAAGCACCTGCTGCCACCCTCGTGCACGCGCCACACCGGCAACACGCGCTGATGGAACAGCGAGTACTGCCTCATCGCGTGGCAAATACCCCCCGGTACTGAGTATGGCCTCCAAGTAATCCAGCGTATCAACGCTGTTCGCTTGAAATAATAATGATTCTGCCGCGGACAAGCGCTCGCAAAAGGCCCGAGCATCAACCGACTCCTGATCTCGACGATAACAGCAGTATTCCACCACCTGGGCACCGCGCGCCGACAGTGTCTCGGCGAGTAATTGGCGCCCGCCCTCCCCTTTGACTAAAAGCACGGTATCGCCCGTCACATCAGATAAACTGGGTAGCGCCAGCAGACCTTCAGAATCGGCGCGCTCAGGGCAGACCGCGGTAATACCCGCCGTCGCAAGCGCACTAGCGGTGCGGCGCCCTACAGCAAAACAGGTCGCCGACGCTTCTGTGAGGACCGTTCTCAAAGTCCGCAAACCATGCTCAACGGCATTAGCGCTAATAAATATGACTTTTGTCTCGGCAGTGATGGCCGGGGGCAGACCGGGGTCAATGGGGGTAATGCGCATAACCGGCTGCACCAGCACAATCCAGCCCTCAGCTTCAAGCCGGTTCGCTAACTCTCGATTATCGCTACCGGGTCGGGTCAGGACGACCGTGGGTTTCACCCACGCACCGCCGCAATAATCTCAGCTGCGCCCGCCGCCAGTAGCTCCTCGGCCACCTGTTCGCCAAGGGCATCGGGGTCGGAACCGCGCGCCTCGGCAAACAGTAGGGTCTCGCCATCGGGTGAACCCACCCGAGCGCGCAACCACAGTTCATCGCCCTGATTTAGGGCGAAACTGGCTATGGGAACATCGCAACCCCCATCCAAAACCCGCACGCATGCGCGCTCCGCCCTCACACAGGCTGAGGTCTCCGAGTGGTTCAGCGGGGCTAGCAGCTCGGCTGTTGTTGCATCATCAGACCGGTACTCAATTCCCACGGCACCCTGACCGCCAGCCGGGAGGGACAAATCGACGTCAATAAAGTTACCGATGCGATCGGCGAAACCCAGTCGTTTCAGACCCGCGGATGCTAAAACAATGGCATCAAATTCCCCCGCTTCGAGCTTGGCCAAGCGGGTATTCACATTGCCGCGTAAGAACCCGATGTCCAAATCGGGACGAGCTCTTCGGATCTGGCAACTGCGGCGCAAACTGGAGGTGCCAAGACGCGCTCCTTGGGGTAGCGCCTCGAAACCGTCGACCCCAACCAGGGCGTCGCGAGGGTCTTCACGCTCACAGATCACGCCCAACGTCAGCCCCTCTGGCAGCGCCATGGGTACATCTTTCATCGAATGCACCGCCAAATCGGCACGCCCGTCCATTAATGCGGTTTCTAGCTCTTTGACAAACAGCCCCTTGCCACCGACTTTGTACAGCGGTTTATCCAGCAGTTGATCGCCCCTAGACGTCATCCCCAGCAGCTCAACCTCAAGGCCGGGGTGAAAACGTCGCAATTCCGCTGCCACGAAGTTCGCCTGCCAAAGCGCCAGGGGACTTTCACGTGTTGCAATTACCAGCTTTGTCACAAATTGATCTCCCAGTCAGACGCTGAGCTTACCATGACCAGCCCTGTTCTCGCGTGCCAATCCCCGGAATCAACGCGGCCAATGGTATACTCCGCGCTGATTAAGGGGTCACCGGCAATGATGCAAGGGACTCGCGATGGACGGGATCATGCAAGACGATAACAGCGCTGATAACACCAGCAAACTCTGGGGCGGAAGATTTTCCGAAGCCACCGATGCTTTTGTGCAACGCTTCACGGCTTCAGAGCAGTTTGACCGGCGTCTCGCCAGCGAAGACATCGCAGGCTCTCGGGCTCATGCCCACATGCTGGCTGAAGTTGGCGTGCTCTCCAAAGACGAACTGGCCGCGATCAACGACGGTCTGAGCCAAATTGAAACGGAAATCGCCTCTGGCGCATTTCACTGGCAAGTCGAGCGCGAAGACGTCCATATGAATATCGAAGCGCGGCTCACCGAGCTCATTGGCGACGCCGGCAAAAAATTGCACACCGGACGATCCCGGAACGATCAGGTGGCTACCGATATCCGACTGCATTTGCGTGCGGCCATCGATGCCATTGGTGGCGAGTTAACCCGTTTACAACGCGGCATCGTGGACTTGGCTGAAAACAATACCGCCACGGTCATGCCCGGGTTCACTCACCTTCAAGTGGCTCAGCCGGTCACCTTTGGCCATCATCTTATGGCCTGGTACGAAATGCTCGAGCGCGACGGCGCTCGGCTGCGAGACTGCCGTGCGCGTCTCAACCAATGTCCTCTTGGGTCAGCCGCGCTGGCCGGCACCACTTTCCCCATTAACCGAGAGCTCACGGCGCAAACGCTGGGATTTGATGCACCGACCCGCAACTCTTTGGATTCTGTGGCGGATCGTGACTTTGCCATTGAATTCACCGCCGCGTCAGCGCTGCTGATGACTCATCTCTCAAGGATGTCTGAAGAGCTGGTGCTATGGGCGTCGGCGCAATTCAACTTCGTGGATATCCCCGACCGTTTCTGCACCGGCTCGTCCATCATGCCGCAGAAGAAAAATCCCGACGTGCCCGAGTTGGTTAGAGGCAAAACCGGACGGGTCAACGGTCACCTGACCGCTTTACTCACATTGATGAAGTCGCAGCCGCTGGCTTACAACAAGGACAACCAGGAAGACAAAGAACCGCTATTTGATTGCATTGATACGGTCATGGACTGCCTAAGAGCTTTTGCCGATATGGTGCCAGCGATAAAGCCCAAAACGGAGAACATGCGCTCGGCAGCGCTAGTGGGGTTCGCCACCGCTACCGACTTGGCGGATTACCTGGTTCGCCGCGGCCTCCCATTTCGGGACGCTCATGAGGTTGTAGGAAAAGCCGTGGCACACTGCGTCGATAACGACTGCCATCTGGAAGATTTAACGCTGGCAACACTACAGCAATTTCACAACAGTATTGATGACGACGTGTTTGACGTGCTGACGCTCGAGGGTTCGGTGGCTGCACGCTGCCATATTGGCGGCACGGCCCCCAGCTGTGTGCAGCAGGCCGTAGCTGACGCCAAAAACTTATTGGCGGATCGATAGCAGGCGTCTAGGGCCCCGGTCGCCAGTTAAGGGTCAGCTGAAAGGTGACATCCGGCGCTGTATTAACGGCAATATCCTCAATCACCGATATATCGAAGGACCAATGTGGCGCGGGCTGCCAGCGCACTGCGCCGGTCAGTAATCCCGACTGAGAGCCGGCCAAGGCATCGAGTGCGCTGCGGGTAACCGCCGATTGGGTGTCATATTGCACCGCCAATGACCAAGCGGGATGGACTTGCCATTCCACCCCAACGCCGGCGAAATAACTATCACGCCGCTGAATCGGCGCAAGCAACGACGACCCGCCCAAGCGGTCATACCCAAGCTGGGCGTTCCAGGTGATGGCTGGGTATTGCGAAGCGCGACCCGTGTAAAGCATGCGCAGATAATGATCCGCTGAACCACTGCCCAGGAGGGTGTTTTCATCACCTCGAGAAAACTTTCGCCCCGCGCCCAGTGTCAACGCGTAATCGTCATTGGCCACTATCACCCGCTGTATTTCGAACCGAATATCGCCCATACCGCGCTGAGATCTTGCCATGTCCAACGAGAGATCCTCACCCTGATACTGATATCTCAGCTGATCACCGGGATAAGCACTGCGCCCGCCATCTGACAGACCCCAGGCGTCGTGCCAGCTGTTAATGAGGCTGTCGAGCTGACCCTCAGAGTGCTGCAGCCAGGGTAAGGTCAAGACCGCACGCCATTGGTCATTGAGTGCATAGCTCAATTGGGCGTCGATTCGAAGGCTCTCTCCGTCAATGAACAGTCGCTCTTGCGCCCTGTCTTCCACCACAAAATGACTGGCGATCGCACCGTTGAGGCGAAACCGAAAACCGGGGTCAATGACAGCCGACTCCATCGCCGGCGCCGCAAACAACCGCGAAATGGGCGCGTTATTTTCTACCCATATGGGAGCTGCATTGACACAAAGAGAGAGACAGCCAGCGGCAAGTATTACACCAAAGCGCAGCGTGGTTAGCACGGGACTACTCCCAATCGATATTCACGCCTGTATGCTGCCGAAGCTCTGTTACCAAAATATGACCAAAAGACTCGCCGGTTTTGGTGTCCTGCCAATCATCGAGCGCCGCATCCCAAATAAAGTGAAAGCCACCGCCAGGTGTGGCCAGCCAGAGCTGCTCAACCGGTGGCTGGCGACTAAAAACAAACACCACGCCGTTGGCAAAGGTGACATTGATAACCCCTTCGGCAGTCGCAATATCGGGGTCCTCGGCTAGTTCCTCAAGACGCGACTCGACGGCCTCGAACGTTTGGTCAATGCGGTCGAAATAATCGGCTTGGCTCACGAATCCACTCTCCTTGGGTTTGGGCTTAGTTAGAGACAGGCCTCAAAGCTGCACAAGTCCACACGGTGAGACTGAGCCCAGGCTGGTATACTGAACCCTTTGTGGAGACTTTCAAACGTGCGCGTCCTTCTCTTAACCATCATCATCGCGTTCTGCGCCGGCTGCGGTCAACAAGGCCCGCTTCGCCCCGCTGAACCCGAGGTCGCTTTGGCGTCATGACTGCAGCAGCATTTCATCGCCAGCAAGGTGAACTCTTTTGCGAGGATGTGCCTTTGAGTGACCTCGCACGCGACTATGGCACACCGCTATATGTGTACTCGCGCGCGGCCATTGAATCCACCTTTACAGCTTACCAAACAGCCCTTGGCGAGCAGCCGCATCTCATTTGTTACGCGGTAAAAGCCAACTCCAATCTAGCGGTGCTCGATTGTCTGGCCCGACTTGGCGCTGGCTTTGATATTGTCTCCGGGGGCGAATTACAACGCGTGCTCGCGGCCGGGGGTAATGCCAGTAAAGTGGTATTTTCAGGGGTCTGCAAGACACCCGATGAAATGCGACTCGCGTTACAGCACGGTATCCGCTGTTTCAACGTCGAATCCGAAGCCGAACTAGAGGCCCTAGCAGAAGTCGCCCAGGCCGAGGGCAAAATTGCCCCGATTTCAATCCGCGTCAATCCGGATGTTGATCCCCAGACCCATCCCTACATATCTACAGGTTTGAAAGAAAATAAATTTGGGGTTGAGGGCGATGTGGCGTTATCGCTTTATCAGCGAGCACTCAACTTGGAGGGCGTGAATCCCGTGGGCATTGATTGCCACATCGGCAGTCAGCTCACCACCATTCAACCTTTTTGCGATTCACTGACGCGACTGCTGACCTTGGTTGAACAGATCGAAGCCATGGGTGTCGTACTCCACCACATCGATGTCGGCGGTGGCCTTGGGGTTAACTACGGCGGTGATGCTGTACCCCCGGTCGCCGATTACATTGCGGCGTTGCGCACGGGATTGGGTGACCGCCAAATTGAGCTCGTGCTGGAACCCGGCCGCTCAATTGTCGCCATGGCCGGCGTTATGCTGACTCAAGTGCACTACCTTAAGCCCACGCCACATCGAAACTTTGCGCTGGTCGATGGCGCTATGAATGACCTACTCCGCCCCTCACTTTACGGTGCTTGGCAGGAGATTGTGCCGGTATCTCCCGCTACCGCCGAGACGTTAGTTTGGGATGTGGTTGGACCGGTATGTGAAACCGGTGATTTTCTGGGGAAAGAGCGCGAGCTGGCCCTCAGCCCAGGGCAATTGCTTGCCGTGACGGGAGCGGGTGCCTATGGTTTTACCATGGCCTCCAACTACAACTCTCGACCCCGGGCAGCAGAGATTATGGTGGATGGCAAAGCCGTACATCTGATTCGAGCCCGTGAAACCACCGAGCAACTCTGGGCGGGCGAGTCGTGCCTACCACCGGCGGCCACGTGAAGCTCGCCTTTACCAAAATGCACGGGGCTGGCAATGACTTTGTGGTCATTGATGCGGTTACCCAAGAGGTGGAACTGACCACCAACCAGATTCAATATATTGCTGATCGAACCCGGGGCGTGGGCTGTGATCAGGTATTGCTGGTTGAACCGCCGACCGACCCCGAAGCGGACTTTCGCTACCGCATCTTCAATGCCGACGGCTCTGAAGTGGAGCAATGCGGCAACGGCGCGCGCTGTTTCGCGCGCTTTGTAAGAGAAAAGGCTCTCACCCATCGCCGGGAGCTGTGCGTGCAAACTGCCAAGGGGCAAATGTTTCTCGTGGTCTCAAAGGAAGGTCGCATCGATGCCAACATGGGGCCGCCGGTGTTTACGCCCAGCGATGTCCCGTTTGTCGCTGACAAGACCGAGCTCGAGTACAGCGTTGAGGTCAATGGCAGTTCATTAGCAATGGGTGCCCTGTCTATGGGCAATCCCCACGCGGTTATTTGCGTCGACGATCTTAAGAAAACCGATGTGTTGGGCTTGGGCACGGCGATCGAATGCCACCCACGCTTCCCCCAACGCGTTAATGTCGGTTTCATGCAAGTCGTGTCAAAAACCGATATCAAGCTGCGGGTCTTTGAACGTGGTGTCGGTGAAACCCAGGCCTGCGGCACCGGCGCCTGCGCTGCAGTGGTCCACGGCATCCGCATGGGTGCATTAGAGAGTACCGTGACAGTCCATCTACCGGGGGGTAAGCTGACGGTGCGCTGGGCGGGTGACGATCATCCCGTTTGGCTGGGCGGACCGACCGCCACTGTTTTCGAAGGCAGTATTCGCCTGAAGTAATTGCGAAGAATGCCGCGTTTTAATTAGGACCGCCGTGCATGAGCCAACAAACGCCGAATACCGACCCCAATGCGATGACTGCGCAGCAGGTGGCCCAATTCTTGAAGGACAATCCGCGCTTTTTCTACAGCCACCCCGATGTCTTGATGGAGCTTGAGCTGCCCCATGGCAGCGCCGGCGCTGTCTCCTTGGTGGAACGACAAGTCGGCCTGTTGCGGGAACGCAACATCGAAATGCGCAACCGGCTAGCCGTCCTGACTGACAACGCCTTGCACAACGACGGTCTGTTCGCTGCAACACGCGATACGGTACTGGCACTCATGGGCTGCGAGGCCATAGCCAACTTGCCCGAGGTATTCAGTCGCTGTCTGGAAGACCATTACGGCGCAGAATTTGCCCGCTTGATTTGGCTGGCCGACGCCGCGCCACTGTTACCAGTGGGCGACGCCATCGATATTGAACAGGCCGACGCTGCCGTCGCCTTGCTAGGAGACAACACAGCGAGATGCGCGGCTTGGCGACGTGATGACATGCAAACGCTGTTTACCGACTGCAACAGTGATGGCTCGGCAGCGATCGCGCTGCTCGAGCATCGAGGTGAGCCACTCGCATTGATCGCGGTCGGCGCTTCCGATCCGGCACGCTACGACAGTGATGTTGGCACCTTGTTCCTGGAATATCTCGCTGACATCATCATCCGACTGCCGATTGTCAGCGGCGGGACACCGTGACACTTAACGCGGCCTGCCAAGCGTTTCTCGACTACCAACGCGATATCCGACAGGTTTCGCCACACACCCTCGCCGCCTACGGTCGCGATCTCGCACAGTTTTGTGGCTATGCGAGAGACCATGATCTCAGCCACCCCAAGCAAATCCGCGAGACCGATATTCGCCGCTGGGTGGCCGAACTTCACCGGCAACAGCTGTCGCCCTCCTCGATACAGCGTGGGCTGTCGGCGGTCAGGGCACTGTTTCGCTTTCTAGGCGAGCGCGATCCGACCCTAGGTAACCCGGCCAAGGGCGTGCGGGCGCCCAAAGGCGGTCGCCCACTCCCCAAAAGTCTGGACGCCGATGCCGTCGGTGCACTACTTAACACCTCGGCCAAAGATCCTCTCGAGGTAAGAGATTTGGCTATTGCCGAGCTACTGTATTCTTCAGGTTTACGTCTGTCTGAGCTAACCGGCGCCAACGTGGCCGATATCGACCGCCAAGAGCGCATCATCACAGTTACCGGTAAAGGTAATAAAACCCGCGTGCTACCCGTGGGAGAGCCCGCGCTGCGAGCGATAGAGCATTGGTTAAGCTTTCGACCGTTGGCGCGAGAACAGTTCACACCTGAATCTCCGCTCTTTATCTCTTCCCGCGGTCAGCGCATCAGTGCGCGCTCAGTCCAGCAACGACTCAAACGATTGGCACAGCAGCGGCAGCTACCGGGCAATCTGCATCCGCACATGCTTAGGCACTCTTTTGCCAGTCACCTCCTAGAGTCCAGCGGCGATCTACGTGCGGTACAGGAACTCTTGGGGCATGCCGACATCGCCACGACCCAAATCTACACCCATCTCGATTTTCAGCATCTGGCCAAAGTCTATGATGCAGCCCACCCACGCGCGAAAAAACGATCGAGTTGATGATTCGGCTAATTACCTTTGACTTAGACGATACCCTCTGGGACGTGAGACCCGCGCTAATCCGTGGTGAACAGGCGCAAAACGCGTGGCTTGAAGAGCACTACCCTAGCGCAATGGCGGGAATGAACGAACACACTTTGCTGGCGCGCAAACGCGCCTTGCTTGAAGCGGAACCCGCGTTAAACCACCACATCAGCGAATTTCGAAAAACCTTTATCGCCAGACTGTTGGAGGATGCAGGTGTTGACAAGCCGGAGGCTGAACAATCGGCCGAGCAAGCCTTTCAGCGCTTTATGGCCCATCGTTTGGACGTTGAACTTTTCCCCGCAACGATCGCCACGCTGGACGCCCTAAAATCGCATTACCGGTTAGCCAGCCT
This sequence comes from uncultured Alteromonadaceae bacterium, assembly GCA_964412695.1. Classification (GTDB taxonomy): domain Bacteria; phylum Pseudomonadota; class Gammaproteobacteria; order Pseudomonadales; family Halieaceae; genus Luminiphilus. Next base: position 30,079 of record CAYPPU010000010.1, read on the forward strand.
AACCAACGGCAACGCCGACGTTAGCCGAACGGCGCTGGGTGGCTACTTTGAATTCCAACTACGGGCTGAACAGGTCGGTGCCGCCAAGCCCGATCCGGCGCTTTTTGTCGAAGTGATGCGGCAGGCGGGCGTCACTGCCGAGCAAACAGTGCACGTCGGCGATAGCTACCCGCATGATATTGTCGGTGCAGACAACGCGGGTATTCGCACAGTTTGGTTAACCCAAGAAAACGCCGACCCCGGTGTGGCTTCGGCGGTGATTCAAGATATTGGGGATCTACCAGAGGCTATTGCGGGATTGGCCTGCTAAAACCGGCACCCACAAGATTAACCGAGGGAGCTTAGAGCGCTTCGGGGCCCGTTTCGCCAGTGCGAATACGCACCACCTGCTCGAGATCTGACACAAAAATCTTGCCGTCGCCAATCTTACCCGTGCCGGCCGCGCCAATAATGGCATCAACGATCGCGTCGACCTGATCCGAGGCGGCAGCCACCTCTAATTTTAGTTTGGGAAGAAAATCCACCACGTATTCAGCACCCCGATACAGCTCAGTATGGCCTCTCTGACGCCCAAAGCCTTTGACCTCTGTAACAGTCACACCTTGAACACCAATTTCGGCCAGGGCGGAACGAACGTCATCCATTTTGAAGGGTTTAATAATGGCGGTCACTAACTTCATGATGGGGCTGAGCCTCGATATGTATCAGAAGCACATTATGGAGTGCTCGTAGAATTTGGCAATGGCTTATCGAATGAACACGCGAAAAAAAGGGGCCCTGAGGCCCCAAGCACACTCCCAAGTGTTCGTTAACGGGCCGTAGTGAATTCCGGATAGGCCTCCATGCCGCATTCGGCGATATCGGATCCATCGTACTCCTCTTCCTCGGAGACACGGATCCCCATGACCGCTTTGATGACACCGAAACTCACGAGCGAAGCCCCGAAAACCCATCCGAAGATAGTCAACGCGCCGATAATCTGGCCCGAGAAACTGGCATCACCGTTAGTCACAGGGACCAGTAACAGACCGAGCAGGCCCACGACACCGTGAACGGAGATGGCGCCTACCGGATCATCGATCTTGAGCTTGTCGAGGGTGATGATAGAGAACACCACTAGGACTCCGCCCAAAGCACCAAACAGTGTGGCTTGCAATGCAGTGGGCGTATCAGGACCCGCTGTGATGGCCACTAGGCCAGCAAGACAGCCGTTTAAGGCCATGGTGAGGTCAGCTTTACCAAACAGCATTTTGGCCGTTAGCAGTGCGGCAATGCAGCCACCAGCAGCCGCCGCATTGGTGTTCATAAACACCACGGCGACCGAGTTTGCCGCGTCAACGGAGGCGGTTGCCAATACCGAGCCGCCGTTGAAGCCAAACCAACCCAGCCACAATATAAAGGTACCTAGGGTTGCCAAAGGCAGGTTAGCGCCCGGAAACGCATTGATCTGACCATTGGCGCCGTACTTACCTTTGCGCGCACCGACCAGTAGTACTCCCGCTAGCGCAGCAGCTGCACCAGCCATGTGCACGATGCCTGAGCCCGCAAAATCGAGGAAGCCCAAATCGCCCAGGGTGTAAACACCAAACACGGCGTTGCCTCCCCACGTCCAACTGCCCTCTAACGGATAAATGACACCAGTCATGATCACCGCGAAGGCCAAAAAGGCGAACAACTTCATCCGCTCGGCCACAGCACCTGACACAATCGACATAGCGGTTGCCACGAAGACCACCTGGAAAAAGAAGTCAGCCGACGGCGCGTAAGTCGCAGGCTCCTCCGCTCCGGTGACACCGTTACCGGTGATCGTACTGAGTAAATAGTCGCCGCCGTACATGATGGCGTAGCCGCAGATCATGTACATGGTGCACGCCACAGCGAACAAGGCGACGTTTTTGGTGAGAATTTCCACCGTGTTTTTTGAGCGGACCAAACCCGCCTCGAGCATGGCGAAACCTGCCGCCATCCACATAACTAAAGCACCGCACACCAGGAAGTAAAAGGTGTCCAGTGCGTACTGCAACTGAAAAATATCGTTTTCCATGACGCGATCTCTCTCCCTTGATGCGAATTAAAGGGCATCCGTGCCGGTCTCGCCGGTACGAATGCGGATGGTCTGTTCCAGTGACGTCACAAAAATCTTGCCGTCACCAATTTTGCCGGTCTGTGCTGCTCCGGATATGGCCTCAATGGTCTGATCCACCATCTCAACGCTCACCGCTATCTCAAGCTTGATCTTGGGTAGAAAATCCACCACATACTCAGCGCCGCGATAAAGTTCAGTGTGTCCTTTTTGTCGACCGAAGCCTTTCACTTCGGTGACCGTAATGCCCTGGACGCCAATTTGAGACAGTGCCTCGCGCACGTCGTCTAATTTGAAGGGCTTAATAACTGCCGTAACCAGTTTCATAATGTGCTCCTATACGAGCCGCCCAAAGGGCGGCGGGACAATTACATGCTCTTGGCAACGCTCAAAATGACGGTAGAGTCAGCCCAGTCATAGCCGTAGGCTTCCTCGGTGCTCAGGTCGGTGTCCTCGTAGGTGAGAGCCCAATCAAGACCACCAAAGGATTTGCCCAACGACACGGCCCAGTGAGTGTGCTTGTCAGCCAGCACATAACTGGCGACGTCGTAATCAACCTGACCGAGCGTCAGCCCCAGGCTAAATTCCATGGGTAGGGCCAACTCATAAGAGGCGTACACGTAAGTGATCTCACCGGTTTCAAACCAATACTCATCGGAGAAGGCCGCGCCCACAGTAAAGCCGGCATAGCTGACTGAGCCGTACACTTCCTCGTAATCACCCACGATGCCTTCGTCCTGGGGGTAGTCGTAATAGATGTAACCGACATCGATACCTACACCACCGTCGAACTCATGGCTGAAGCCACCGTAGTAGTCGAGCTCCAATCCCCCATTGGCGCCGCCACAAGTGTCAACTGCACAGTCGAAGTCGACTGCTGAGCCCCAGGTTCCCAAATAGAAGCCGTTGCCAAAGTCGACGTCGAAACCGCCCTGAATGGCAGGCTTGCTGTCAGACTGAGAAATGCCTCGGAATCTATAATCCGAAGTCAGCGCGACATTGGCACTGACCTCGATCTCGGCGTTAGCGGCCTGCGTCGCTAACGTCAGAGGCGCAGCAATAGCAAGGGCTAGCAAGGGGGAAGTCATTGATTTCATGGTAAAGCTCCTGTCGGTGGTTGAGTGCGACCAAAGTGCACATGCAGTGAACGCAAAGCCGCTGGATGTCCGCTAGGACCATTGCGCCTTCTGTGCCAGCTTTTTTATTCTTTAATACTTTCAATAATTTAGAGTCAAAATAGACGGCGCCAACGGCATGAAGGTTCGAAATCGCTCGCACTACCTTGGTGCACTGAAGAGCAAATCGAACCAATTTTGGGCGCGGGCGACGTGGGGTTATGCACGGGGCTGGGTTACCCTTGCCACTTTGAAATCATCAATGGAAATCGGTAAGGACTGTGGCGATATGAGTGGAGACAACGATAGCGGTGATCAGGCTTCCCGTCGGAGTAGCGGTCCTGCTGTAGGGCAGCTGTTCAATCGCCTGTTGGGTGACGGCGCCAAAGTGGGTGAGCAAATTGACAAGAATGCCCGCGCTCTGGCGCAGACAGCGCTTGCCAAGCTGGAGGTTGTCAGTCGAGAGGAATTTGACAGTCAAAAGGCCGTCTTGGAGCGCACTCGGCAGCGTGTACAGCAATTGGAGCAACAGCTAGAACAGCTTACGGCCGAGTTACAAAAGCACCAATCGGAGAATTAACCCACCCTGACCGCAACGGATTGCGGTCGCCTACTCAAGGATGAGATATGTTAACGGCTACCGTGGCCTCGCGAGCCAGTGCAGGGCTAGACGCCCCCGCCATTTGCGTGGAAGTGCATCTAAGCCCAGGGCTCCCCGCATTCACCATTGTTGGGCTCCCCGAAAATACCGTGCGCGAGGCTCGGGAGCGGGTGCGAAGTGCGCTCATAACCTCGCACTTCAACTGGCCTGATCACCGCATCACGGTGAGTCTAGCGCCCGCCGACTTACCTAAAGGTGGGGGTCGGTTTGATCTACCTATTGCCCTAGGCTTACTGGTCGCTTCGGGGCAGCTACCCAAGGGTTGCTTAGAACGACGCGAATTTTTCGGCGAGCTCGGTCTCGATGGTAGTGTGAGAGCCTGCAGCGGGTTACTCACCGCCGTGTCGGCTGCCACCCAGAATAGCCACGCCTGCTTTGTGCCTGAAGCCCAAGCTGCCCACCTTGCACGAGTTCCTGGCAGCGAAATCATCGGCGCCTCCGACCTGCTTAGTACCTGCGGCAAGCTTAGGGCTACCCACGCCCAAGCCACACCGGCCAAAGAAACTCCCGACGAGCCGGCGAAACCAGCCATGGATTGGCGCGACATCCGCCAACAACAAGTGGCCAAGCGCTGCTTGGAAGTTGCAGCGGCGGGAGGCCACCACTGCTTATTGGTGGGCCCGCCGGGAGCCGGGAAAACACTGCTGGCATCTGCCATGCCAGGCATTTTGCCCGCGCTGAGCGAGCAGGAGCAGCTCGAGTGCAACCTCATTGCTGACCTCATGGGACGACCTCCAGTTCATCATCGGCCGTTTCAAAGTCCCCATCACACGGCAAGCCCGATAGCCCTAGTGGGAGGCGGTACCCGCGCCGTGCCGGGAGAAATCTCGCTGGCGCACCTCGGCATCTTATTTCTCGATGAACTGCCGGAGTTTCCGCGGCGGGTTCTCGACCAACTGCGGCAGCCATTAGAGGCCGGCTATATCGACGTGGCCCGAGCACGCCACAGCTACCGCTACCCCGCCCGGTTCCAATTAATTGCCGCGATGAATCCCTGCCCCTGTGGCTATGCCGGCGTGGAGGGCAGACACTGCCGCTGCACAGGTCGCGACGTTGCACGCTATCAGGCCGGCATCTCTGGCCCACTGCTGGACCGAATAGATTTGCATGCGCAGGCGCAACGGCAGCCCGCTGTGGCGCTATTGGAGAACAACCTGCCTGAAAACGGGAGCCAGGAAACCAGTGCAGAAGTCCGAGAGCGTGTCAGCGCCGCCAGGACGCGCCAACTAAACCGTCAGGGTTGCACCAATGCAGAACTGCCCGGCAATAGCATATTGGACGTGTGCTCTGTGGAGGCCACAGTGCTCAAAGACTTTGAAAGTGCTTGCGACCGCCTCGGCTTGTCGGGGCGCGCTATCCATCGATGCTTGCGCGTAGCGCGGACACTGGCGGATTTATCGGGAGAATCGTCGCTCAGTAGCGCCTGTTTGCTTGAAGCCTTGAGCTACCGACCCAAGATCGGTAGCCCAGGTTGAAGACTTACTGGCTATTGCTCACCATGTAATCAACCGCCGCTTGGATTTCATCATCCGAACAAGTCGAGCAACCGCCCTTGGCGATCATACCGGTACCCGCGACACCGTTGATGCCGCTGTTGTAAAGTGCATCAGTGCCTTTGGCGATGCGATCGGCCCAAGCCACGGCGTCACCCACTTTGGGTGCACCGGCAGCGCCAGTAGCGTGACAGGCCATGCAAGCGCTGTTGTAAACCTCTTCGCCGGAGCGGCTGGCAGCCACAGCAGCAGACCCTGCAGCAGCGCAGCTATCGTCGCCTGCAACACAGACCTGTGAATAGGGTTTGATGCGATCTTCAATCGCGGCACGTTGGGCTTTGGTCAAATCCGCGGCCATGACGAACGCGGGAATCAGTGCGCAAAGTAGTGCAATAACACGCATGGGAGAGCCTCCTTGAATGAGGCGCGGAGTATAACGACTCAGTGGCGCTGGGGAAACTCGCAGGCTGGCGTAATTCTCAACACAATGTGCACGAATCAGGCCCGATTTTGTTCTCGCTCTGCTAGATTAGCGACCGAGACACAAAACCTGTAACCGATTGGAGCCCCCATGAAACTGTACACCTGTGAGCCCGCCCCGAATCCCGATCGCCTCAAGATGTTTATGCAATACAAAGGGATCACCCTTGATACCGAACAGGTGGATTTGGCCTCGCAACAGCAACGTGGTGATGACTACCTAGCTGTTGTTCCAGAGGGCACTGTCCCGGTGCTGGTCTTGGACGACGGGTCGCGACTGACCGAAGTCATCGCCATTGTTCATTACCTCGAGCAGCTTTATCCCGAGCGCCCCCTTTTGGGTGAAACACCGACCGAAAAGGCCATGGTACTGAACTGGAACCACCGTTTATTCAATACCATCTTCATGGCTATCGCCGAGGCCTTCCGCAACGGTCACCCCGCATACAAAGATCGGGCGCTGCCGGGGCCCAAGAATTACGCGCAAATCACCGAGCTGGCCGCGCGCGGCAAAGCGCGGTTAGACGATTCCCTAGACGCCATGAATGCTGTGCTCGCAGAGCGCGATTGGGTGGCGGGTAATCGGTTTTCCTTCGCCGATATCGATCTCATGGTAGCCGTCAGTTTCGCCAAATGGGGGGCGCGCACCGAGATCGGTGACCACCGTCAGGCGCTGCAGGCGTGGTTACAACGCGCCAAAGCCGAGCTTGCCAGCTAAAGCGAAGGCACTCCGCTGTGCCGCCTCTTACGGGTGCTCACTTCAAGTAAATAACCGGCTATGTGGGCAAACGTTGTAAGTGTCAGGTGCACCCGTCCCCCACTCACGTTATCGGGGATTGGGCTTATGGCCATGCTGTTCTTGGTTGGCTGTGGCGCCAATAACGACGGCCCGGCGCGGCTTGAAAATTACGCACAACGACTGGCGAGGGCCAACGACCGTGACTTGCCTCCGCTGTTGCCGATTAACCTCCCGCGGGTATCTCAAGTCCAACTCAAACGCCTCCCGGTGGCGCCACTCAAAATTGATCTGATCGATTTTCTGGCGCTCTCGGGTTGCCAGTTACAAGTCAATATTGGACGCCGAAACAGTGCGCTGGGGCGGGTGGCATCTGCATCGCAACAACTGCTTCTTGATTTAGAGTTTTTAGAATTGGCGCCCGCCTGCATTCAACACTTAAGAAAACAGGACGAGCACAACTTGGCGACCGTTTTGGAACAGGCGCGACAACAACGACAGCAAACACTCGCCAATCAGCTCTACAACGCCATACTTGCCGGCACTGAGTGGCGCCAATTTTGGGCAATACCGCAGGCACTAGGTGCCTATCCCGATAATATCAACGGAGATCCCATAGACGCCATCTTTGCCCTTGCAGACGCCAGTCAGCGCTGGTTAAGCGGCGACTATGAGGCGGATAACCTGGTTTTTGAGGGACATCTAGCCACAGTTCGAGGAGGCGACGGCGGCGCGTTATTGCTCGCTGCTAGCACTATCGGGAGCAGGCTGACCCAAACCAATGGCCTACTTACGCGGGATGCTGAACAACCTTTGTGCGGTAACAATCGAGCCCCAGAACGGGTTCGTGTGAGCGAGAGGGTAATCAGCCAGTTTTTTATTGCTGAGGTTCAACCTTGGATTACCCAGGTCAATCGCCGAAACCAAGATCTACTGGTTGCGCTTGAGCAATTGGAGCAGGCGTTGGATGAGGTGATACCCACTGAATACCGACAGTGGCAATCGCGGCGTGATGCCTTGTTACGGGTGTTATCGAGCGCGTCGCGCCAGCACGTCGCCCAGCTAAAACAGTATTTCGCCGGCTGCCCAGGGGCCCTTTGGGAGGCAACACGACCGTCAGCCCAAACGTGAAAGGCCTGCATTAACGTAGCGAATACCCCAAACGGTGACTTGTCCCAATGCCTTAGGCACCTTAACCTCAGAGTCCGCAACAAGGACCTCACCATGGATATTCAGCGCCGAGAGGCACTGCCAAGCCTCTGCCCAACCCACAACCGCTCAAACCGGCCCGTTACCATAGCGCTGGTACAAACCCGGTGGCTACGCGATCCAAAACAACACCGAGCGCAACTCACCGAGGGCGTGGCTGCAGCGGCTAACGGCGGTGCCAGCATCGTTTTTTTACCGGAACTCACCCTGTCACGCTATCCCGCGGATGCCCTACCCAAGGGGCGTGCCGATGCGCTGGCAGAACCTTTGGAAAATGGCCCCACGCATCAACTCGCGGCTGCCCTGGCCTCTCAATTTGATATCTGGGTACATGCCTCGCTGTACGAGCACACCGGTGCTGAAGATGGCCGGGGTTTCAACACGGCTATCGTTGTCGATCCCAAGGGCAACATTGCAGCGAAAACCCGAAAATTACATATCCCGGTGACCGAGGGCTATTTTGAGGACAGGTATTTTGAGCAAGGCCCCAGTCAGGATGCCTATCCCGTGCATCGACTACCGCTAGACAGTGCTGAGATAGCCTTAGGCCTACCCACCTGTTGGGACGAATGGTTCCCCGAGGTGGCGCGCTGTTATGCCTTGGGAGGAGCCGATGTATTGTGTTACCCCACCGCCATAGGTTCGGAACCCGATCACCCTAACTTCGATACCCAGGGCGCGTTACGCCAGGTGGTGACTGGGCACGCGATTGCCAATGGGCTTTTCATCGCAGTACCCAATCGATTTGGCGGCGAGGGGCGGCTGAGCTTCTATGGCGGCAGTTTTATTGTAGACCCCTTCGGCCGGATTTTGGCGGAGGCCTCGCGTGATAGTGAGACCGTGTTGATCTGCGACCTCGACCTGGGCCAGCGAGAAGACTGGCTGACACTGTTCCCATTTTTTGCGACCCGCCGCCCGGACACCTACAGCGCCATCACCGACTCGGTGGTTAACCCGCGCCTGCCGTCGGGCGCGGCTGAATTGGGTGGTATTCCTGGTATCAAGCCGTGACCACTCGAATGCCTCCGGAGTGGGCCGAACACGCCGCCACTTGGATGGCATTTCCCGTGTCCGCCTATCCCGGCGCAGGGGTGTCGGACGACGAGGTTTATCAAGCCTGGTCAAACGTAGCCAACCTGATAGCCGACCACGAAGCGGTGCACATGCTTTGTCGCCCCGAGCAAAAGCGGGTTGCTCAGCGTTTGTTGAGTGGCGCGGTGACCCTCCATGACAGCAGCCATAACGATGCTTGGCTGCGAGACTCAGGACCGACTTTTGTCGCGCGCGAACAACGCTTATGTGCCGTCAACTGGCGCTTCAATGGCTGGGGCGATCACACGGCATTTGATTGGGAGGCCGATAACGCCGTTGCCTCGCATATAGCTCAACTGACTGACGCGGAGATTGTGCCCTCGACAATGGTGAACGAGGGTGGTGGTATCCACGTCAACGGCTTAGGCGATGTATTACTCACCGAGACGGTTCAGCTCGACCCCGACCGCAATCCCCAATGGGATCGCGCGCAAGTAGAGACCGAAATTCACCGGCAACTGGGGACTCAACGCGCACTGTGGCTGCCTCGGGGTTTATTTCGCGACTACAAAGAGCACGGCACCCGAGGGCATGTGGACATTGTGGCCTGCTTCAGCCCCGATGGCAGCGTACTCCTGCACCGACAAATAAATGAAAGTCACCCCGATGCCGCACTTTTCGACACGCTTTGCGAGCGATTCGATAACTGGGATTTACCGATTATTGAGGTCAGTGCACCAGAAACCCTCCGCGACAACCGCGACTGGGTGGACTACAGTTATATCAACCATTATGTGGCTAACGGTGCCGTGATCCTGCCAGTGTTCAACGATCGCAACGATGCACCAGCACAGGAATGCCTCGCTGAGTGTTACCCCGGTCGGACCATACGCCCAATCGACGCACGGGTTATCTTTGCCATGGGTGGTGGGGTACATTGCATCACCCAGCAGCAGCCCAAGATTTAATCCTGAGAACCAATATGTTCACCTACCTAAATCCCGACATCCGCCGCCAGCTCGTTACCGAGGGCAAACTCGTGCGCATCGACGACGACGGCCAGCTGATGGATGTGAACGCCGATATCCAGGCGGGTCAGCGCGCGGTCAATCTGTTGGGGCCTGTACCTCTGCCTCTAGCTCGAGGTCACGAGCAACCCACTGTGCAGTGGTATGCCAGTGTCCGAAGTACGGAGCTGAGTGAGGTCGAAGGGCTCGCGACTCAATTGCGCGATGAAGGTGGACAACATTTGTTTGCTCATATGGTGTCGAGCATGGCAGTGAACAGCGTGTTGGTTATTGGCGATGCCGCCAACAGCGCCTCACCTCTGGTGCGCGTACATTCAAATTGCCTTACCGGTGATGTCTTCGGCTCTCGGCGCTGCGAGTGCGGACCGCAATTAGAAGCAGCTATTGATCGAATTGCCCAGGAGCCTGGTGGCGGTTATCTGGTTTACATGGCCGGCCATGAGGGCCGCGGTATTGGTCTGTGGGCAAAAGCGGCAACCTACCTGCTGCAAGACGCCGGTGAAGATACTTATCAGGCGAACCGATCACTGGGTTTACCGGACGATTCCCGCGATTTCAGCGATGCCGCCACGCTACTTAAATACTTTTCCAGCGGTCGAAAGATCCGGTTGTTAACCAACAACCCCAAGAAGATTTCAGACCTCACCGACTTCGGCCTTGAAAATATCGAGCAAGTGAAACACGTGACCGGCGTCGATGACTGCAACCTGCGTTACTTAGAAGCAAAACGCCAGTGGGGTCATGCCATCGATAAAGACGACCTCGATCGCTAGGCCTTAAACCCCTCGCCCTTCGAGCGCTGGCGACTTTAGTGCAACCACTCCGGTAGCGGTTGATCGCCTAAAGAGAGCTCCATCGCGTTATCGGTGCTGTCGTGATTGTGCCCCACCATTTCATCGTACGCGCTACGCTGTCGCAATATCACTTCACAACTGGCTAGCGACTTCACCTGACGCTGCATTTCCAACAAATTGTGGGTCTTGAGTAGTTTGCCGTGCTTGTCGGCAATCACCCGCTCTTCGCCGTTGATAACCGCCCGCGCAATGTAAAGACTCAAATCCACCGACTCGATGACGATGCGCTCGATGCTGTCGGCCGCCCGCTTGACCTCTGACGTTGTGATTTTCATAAACAATCTCCCTAGGAATGTTACGCCCTTCGTCCAAGCTTGGTTTTTACAGCCCGCATGTAAGGTGCGACAGAAGCATTACAAACATCGCGGTATCCCCAAGTGCTGACGTCACTGGCAGAAAGCCTTCGTGGTAGGCGCGATGCCCGACCCATGAGCACGCATCATTAATCGCTGTGGCAACGCATCGCGCGCGGGGCGATCCAGCTGCCTAATACCCCGTGCTTCTCCCCTCTGCTACACCAGATATGCAAGGGCCTAACACGGGATATTTCTGTTGAGCTCCCTGAACTGCTGCCAACCCAGCAGCGAGCGAGGCTTCTCTAAATCCGAACTACCGCCCAGTGCCGCTGCAACTCAACAAAAGTTGGACGGACTAAGCGCTGCTGTCTGAGAGCCCGCAAGATACGCACCATGATTGCCGAACTCCGTGATGTTGCGATTACTATTCACTCGATCACTGCTGATGCCCTGCCCCGGTTTAGCGGCGTCTACCGTTTTTTCGGTGAGGGCGATGAATTGCTCTATATCGGCAAAAGTATCGATATCCGCAGCCGCATCAGTGCCCACTACCAAGAGGCGCGTCATCCCGGCAGACACCAGCGAATCATGCAACAAGTTAGGCGCATTGATTGCACCGCCACCGCGGGCGAACTGGGTGCACTGCTCATAGAAAACGCCGCTATCAAGTCAGAGAGCCCCCTTTACAACCGGCGCCAACGGCAAGTGCGTCGGCTATGGACTCTGCAACTCAGGGCGGCCGCAACCGGCTTTTTACAACCCCATGCCACCGATTTCTTACCGGAGGCAGAGCGCAGCCATGATTGCTATGGGCTTTATCACAACAAACGTCATATCGAGACAACATTGCGGCGCCACGCCAGAGACAACGGACTGTGCCTGCAAATTTTGGGTCTCGAAAAAGGCCGTGGGCCCTGCTTCCAATACCAACTGCGACGCTGCGATGGCGCCTGTGCTGGGGAGGAATCCGTCGAAGCCCACAACGCGCGCTTATTGGGGATTCTCGATAGTGAACGCATCGCGGCGTGGCCCTACCCCGGTCCCATCCTGCTACAAGAGCACAATGTGTGCCCACTGACTGATCAACCGGCTCAACAATTTCATCTCATTAATCACTGGTGTTATCAAGGGAGCTACCTTAGCCAAGACGACGCGCGACAATATGTTGACGATCAGCGCCGACGCCTGTTCGATCGCGATGCGTATCGCCTTGTGCTCAAGGCCCTGCATGGCGGCAGTTTTGCACTGCACGATGCGCAATCGGGCAAACCACTGAGCAACCCCCTCAATCGACAGCGGGCATCTACACCGTGAACGTGATTTGGTTTAAGCGCGACCTGCGCTTACAAGATCATGCCCCTCTGGCAGAGGTCATAGCCCGACAAGAGCCTGTGTTGGCAATCTATATCGTAGAGCCCCAACTTCTGCGCGATTCCCACTACCGTGGTCGGCATTGGCATTTCATTGGCCAGTCGCTAGCCGCCATGCAAACAGAACTCGGTCAACACGGCGGCAAACTCTGGATTCTGGAAGGTGACGCACTGGCCTTACTTACCCAACTTCACCGCCTACAACCTATCAAAGCGCTACTGAGCTACGAGGAGACGGGTCTAGAAGTGACCTATGCTCGGGACCGAGCGGTGGCCGACTTTACCCAGAAATCGGGCATTGAATGGCATGAATTTCCCAGTAACGGCGTTCAGCGAGGACGCCGAGATCGCCGTGGCTGGAATCGCCAATGGCATCGCCTCAACGCGCAAACATCCCCCCTCGTGATAGACGTAAAACAGCTCGCCGAACTGAGCCAGAACCTGCCGGAGGGGCTGCTGGGCGCTCAGTGCCAACGCCTGACGTTATGGCAGCATCAAAAAGCAGGTTTTCAGCCGGGCGGCGCCAACACGGGGTCAGCGGTACTCACCGATTTTCTCGAGTGTCGCGCCAAAAATTATCAGCGTGGTATCTCCAAGCCAGCTTGGAGCCGCGAAACCTGCTCAAGGCTATCGCCCTATCTCGCTTGGGGAAACTTAAGTGTGCGGCAGGTCTATGCGGCACTGGAAGAGCGCCGTCGTCGCGGGGGATGGGCCCGCGCGCTGTCGGCCTTTGAGTCGCGTCTGCACTGGCATTGTCACTTTATTCAAAAATTTGAGAGCGAATGCCGCATGGAGTTTGAGCCGGTCAATCGGGGATTCATGGCGCATCCTCGACACAACGATTCCGCTTTATTAACCGCGTGGCAAGAGGGACGCACCGGCTACCCCATGGTCGATGCCGCTATGCGCTGCCTTCAAGCTACCGGATACATCAACTTTCGATTGCGCGCGATGTTGGTGAGCTTTCTTACTCATCACCTGTGGCAAGATTGGCAGGCGGGTGTGGCGAGCTTGGGTGCCTTGTTTCTGGACTTCGAGCCAGGCATTCACTACTCGCAGATGCAAATGCAGGCAGGCGTCACCGGCATCAATACCATCCGCATTTACAACCCGGTCAAACTCTCTTTGGAGCATGATCCAGACGCCGTATTTCTACGCGAGTGGCTGCCTGAGCTAGCGGCCCTGCCGACACCGCTAGTTCACCAACCCTGGCTGCTCTCGCCCTTAGAGCGCATGCTCGATCCAATCGACTACCCCGACCCCATTGTGCGGCTCGAGGACACCCATAAGCGTGCCCGGGAAATACTGTGGGCTCTCAAGAATGATCCGGCGATTCGCGCCGAGCGACAGCGTATCCTCTCAACACACGTCGAGCGCGGTCGGGTTATGCGAAGTTGATTTGGGTTAACACTTGTCTGTTATATTGGTGCGTGAAGATCACAGCTCTTCTGTGGTTATCCGTAAAGCCACCTGAACTGTAGGGAAAAATAAAATGCTGACATTATTGATCGTGTTAGGCGCATTGATTGTCCTCGTCTTGCTGGCTCTGGTGTTTTTGCCGAGCTTCGTTGATAACGACGCCATTATTGCCCTGGCCCAGGAGCAGGTTCGCACCGCCACGGGCGGAGAGCTTGTGGTCGCGGGTGATACTGAATTTTCGCTGTTTCCCGAGCTCAAACTCGCCCTGGGCGACACAACGCTGACATTGCCGCCCCAAACACAGGGCGATCCCAGCACGGTGGGTAAAATTGAGACTATCGATATTGGCCTGTCATTCTCATCACTGCTCTCAGGCGCCAATGAGGTGGGCGACATCACGCTCAATAACGGTGAATTAAACGCCGTTGACAGTGCTGGCACCAGCACCACCCAAGTCGTGATTCACTCGGTAACCGTAAGTGGATTAAACATTGCCAACAGCCCTATAAAGCTCGACGGGGGTATTACCGTGCCGGGCCAAAATGGCAGCCCCGATATGGATATCAGCCTCGAGGGTCAAATTCGTGTTCCCGCCGATCTGGCACAAATCACCATTGACTTCCTCGCCACGCAGGTTGATGGCGCCCTCACTACGCCGGTCACCGCGCAACTCTCCGGTACGGTTGAGCTGTCACCCGTGCTGGCGAAGCTTGATCTGGGCGCTGGCACGGCGGCGGGTGATATCAATGGCACATTGACCTATGGCGACGAACTCTCTCCGCAAATCGATCTGGTGCTATCGAGCAAGCGCTTAGAGCTCGACAATCTGATTCCAGCGGCAGTGCCGGTAACGCCAAGTGAACCTGCCACCACGCGCGCTGCCGACAACAGCAGCTCGGGAATGGGTAATGGATCGGCCGGGAAGAACACCGGGACCCAAGAGGCCTCCGCTACGGGCAGTGATCTACCCTCCGCCGCGCTGCCCATTGGCGCGCTTGCGGGCCTAGACGTTCGAGTGGATTTATCCGCCGATGCACTTATCAGTGCTGGTCAAGAAATTACCGAAGCCAAATTGCTGTTAGTGGTGAAAGACGAAGTCGCCAACATCAAAGCACTCCAAGGTACGCTGCATAAAGGCACCTTGGACACCCGCGCACGGGTTGATATGCGCAAGGCCCCAGTAAAAGCCAGCGTTGAGGGCGGTCTAAATGGTTTTGATGTCGATTCACTGCTGACTAGTGTCGGCTCAGGGGGCACGGTGTTAGGTGAAATCAATGCCAACTGGGACATTGATACTCAGGGCGAGACCAGCGATGACTTGGTACTGAATCTGGATGGCGACGCTAAAGTCTTTGGAAACAACATAGAAGTGACCTCAATCTCGATGGGAGCCACGATGTGTAAGGCCGTAGCGCTGGCCAATCGACAAAGCACGCAAAACGCACTCCCCGCCACCACACAGGTTGATGAGCTCAGTGCCGGCATTGTCTTTGGCGACGGCAAAGCCACGCTGGAAAAAGTCGCTGTAAGTACCCCCGGCGTTAAACTGTCCGGCACCGGCGCGGCCGAACTGGACACACTCGATTTCAAGGCACGCCTGGTGGCGCGTCTATTCAAAAGCTTGGGTGATCTGGATCCGGCATGCGCTGTAAAAGACAGCTACACCAGTATCGATTGGCCTGTAAACTGTAAAGGCTCTTTGGGCAGTGGCGCAGAGCCACAATGCAACGTGGATGCTGAAGCCATTATCAAGCAGACCATCAAGGCCGACACCACTGACAAAATTAAAGAGCAAGGCGGTAAACTGCTGAAAAAACTGTTCGGGAACTGATTATGCAACGTCGACAGTTCATCATCGCCAGCACGGGTCTGCTGCTTAGCCAGGCCCTTGCGGTCAACACCCAAGCGCAAGGCCGCTTGAATCCCCGCAGCCCCAATGCAGTGGCTTTAGGCTATAGCGACAATCATGCCAGCGTGGACACCCAACGCTGGCGCAAAAAAGCCAGCGATAGCAGTGGTCAGCAGCGCTGCGCTACCTGCGCACTGTTCAGCAAAGATTCAGGTGGCTGCAGTATCTTCGGTGGGCAGACCGTGGCTGCCAACGGTTGGTGTAATGCCTGGACGCGGGGTTAATTACTTTTCCTCACGTTCGATTTCCCGACCCGGCGCCAGCCCCACATTCTGTTAACCTTGCGCCATCATGTTTACCCATAGCTACGCCGCCCTAGGCAGCCAATACGCCACCCCCTGCTCACCCTCACCGGTGGCCGATCCCCGATGGCTGGCTTTTAATGACGCACTCGCCGGCGCGCTTGATTGGCCCGCGGCTAACACAGACCGCGACCTGCTCCTGAACGCCTTGGGGGGCAATTCGACACTTCCCGATACTCAGCCCGTGGCGACGGTGTATGCCGGTCATCAATTTGGCGGGTATAACCCGCAATTGGGCGATGGCCGTGCCTTGTTATTGGGGGAATGGCTAGATGCCGACGGCCGGCGCTGGGATATCCAACTTAAAGGGGCCGGCCCGACACCCTATTCCCGCGGAGGCGATGGGCGCTCACCCCTTGGGCCTGTGGTTCGCGAATATCTGGTCAGTGAGGCCATGCATGCGCTGGGGGTAGCCACCACCCGGGCACTGGCTGCGGTGACCACTGGCGAGAGGGTGTATCGACAGGCTCCCGAACCTGGCGCCATCCTGACTCGCGTGGCACCCAGTCACTTGCGTATTGGCACCGTGCAATTTTTTGCCATGACCCAAGCCGGTGACGGTCTGGAGGCATTGGTGGATTACGCCTGCCAGCGCCACTATGCAGAAGCGCTAGCAGCGCAACAGGGATCAGCAACGCCGCTAACTGCCGCAGGTGTATTACTCCAGCAAACCATCGCTGCCTTGGCGCAGTTGGTGGCACAGTGGCAAAGCCTGGGTTTTATTCACGGTGTGCTCAATACCGATAACATGCTGCTCTGCGGGCACACTGTGGACTATGGCCCCTGTGCTTTTATGGACCGCTATGACGCCAAAAAAGTGTTCAGTTCGATCGATCAACAGGGACGCTATGCTTTCCAAAATCAGCCTGGGATCGTCCATTGGAATTTGAGTGTGCTGGCCCAGTGCTTGTTGCCTATCATCGATGATGATCAGGAAGGTGCTTTGGCTTTTGCCCAAGCCGAGATTGATCGCTTTCCGGAACTCTACAGCCAGCATTACGCGCTCTTGATGGCTAAAAAGCTTGGCTTACATAGCGTAAAGCCCACCGATAAGGAGCTTGTTGAGCAATTATTCAGTGTGCTCCAGGCCGACGCCTTGGATTACACCTTGGCCTTTCGTTGGATCACAGAAGCTGCCGCGGACAACCTGAATGCGACCCCGCTAGAGGCCCTGTTTGAGCCCAGTGCGTCCCTGCGAGACTGGTTTGTTGAGTGGCAGAGCCGGTGGCAGCAACAAGACGAGCCCGAGGCACAGTTGACCATAATGCAAACCCATAACCCCGTAGTCATTCCACGTAACCACTGGGTGGCCAGTGCCATCACGGCCGCTGAAGCAGGTGAATACGGCTTGTTTGAACAGTTATCGAAGCGCTGGCAAAACCCGTGGATCTGGCAAGCAGGCGATGAACAATGGGCCGCTTCACCCACGCCAGAACAAGAAGTGACACGAACTTTTTGTGGCACCTGACAGACCACGTATAATCCCCAGATCATCCCGCAATCACGCCGTAAAGAGAGCACCTGTGAGCTTTTCATTTTTGGGTAAGACCGTTTCCGGCCGCTTCACAATTCCCTCGGGTATTGTGACCACGGCACCAGCCATTATTGAACGGGTCATGCGAGAGATTCCTGAAGTCGGCGTTATCACCACCAAGAGCAT
>CAYPPU010000010.1:47825-54395 GCA_964412695.1 uncultured Alteromonadaceae bacterium
TGCAGTCGGTCTTACCAACCCCGGGGCAGAGGCGTCACTCGCCGCGCTAAGCCAAATAAAAGTGCCCGATGACAAGTTTTTACTGGTATCCATTTTTGGCGGCAGTGTCGACGAGTTTGTAGAGGTCGCCAAGCTACTGGAACCCGTGGCTGATGGTTTTGAACTCAACTTGTCTTGTCCCCACGCCTCGGGCTATGGCATGGCAATGGGTCAAGATCCCGACATGGTTGCCGAGATCGTGGCGGCGGTTAAGTCTGCAGTAGCCGTACCGGTGATTCCAAAACTCACACCCAATGCCAGCGATATTGCCGCTATTGGCCGCGCTGCCCTAGACGCTGGTGCCGATGCCCTGTGCGCCATCAACACCGTGGGCCCGGGGTACACGGAAAGTCACGGTAAGCCGGTGTTGAGTAATGGTGTGGGTGGCATGTCGGGCAAAGGCGTTCTGCCGATAGCCCTAAAATGCATCAGAGAGTTACGTGCCGTTACCGATAAACCCATCATTGGCTGTGGTGGTTTATCGAGCGCCGCTGACTGTCTCGCCGCAGAGAGTGCCGGGGCGGATCTGATTGGGGTAGGTTCAGCCCTAACCGGTATGGATAGTGCCGATATTCGCGATTACTTCGCAGCACTCTCCGCCGATCTTGAAAGCAATACCAACCGCGCCGAACAACAGGTGCGCTATGACATCGACATGAGTTTTAAGCCACTGACGGTCGTATCCAACGAAGCGGTTTGCGATGACATCACCGTACTAACTTGTGCTGAGAGCATCAATATTCAAGCCGGTGAGTACATTTTTGCTTGGATTCCCGGGGTGGGTGAAAAACCCTTCTCCTGCTTAACGGACAGTCCGCTGCGACTGGCAGTCATCGATGTGGGCGAGTTCACCCACGCCTCTTATCAATTGCAACCCGGCGACAGTCTTTACTACCGTGGCCCCTACGGCACCCCGGTGGCTCCACCCGAGGACAGTCCTGTTATCTGTGTGGCCGGTGGCACAGGCCTAGCTGCGGTTTATCAAATAGCACGCGACTTTGGCGGCGACCCCGCACCCGCTCATGTGTTCGCGGGCGCGCGTAGCGCCGATAGGCTGTATTTCTTAGACGAATGTCGGGCGGTTGCCGAGGTAACTATAGCCACCGATGATGGCAGCGCCGGTTTTCATGGCCGCGTAACCGATGCGTTAGATGCGCATTTACAAACGCTGGACAGTGACACCTTGGCCAGCGTGCAGTTTTATAACTGTGGCCCAGCGCCGATGATTCATGCCGCCGAGGCGGTTCAGCGCCGGTACTGTGCCGATCATCAGATTCACAGTGCTATCGATTATGTCACCAAGTGTGGCGTGGGCATTTGTGGCGCCTGCAGTTCACCCGATGGTCGGCGCATCTGTATTGACGGTCCCTTTATTAGCGCTGAATAGAGAGGCGCTGCCGCCAAGCGCTTGACGTCCGATACCGTGGCCTGCCTGAGTGTTTTATCCACACCGCTGACAAACCATACGGGCGACTTGGCGCTAGTTAACGGTTGTCTCTGATCGCAATGCCAAAGCCTGTAACAAGGCACCGCCGTCGCTGGGCAACTCAGATAGCGGCGCAATTCCCAGCACCCTCGCTGCTAATGGGTACACATCGAGCTGGTGGGCTTGTTCAATGACTAGACCCTGCTTAAAAGCGGTTCCAGCCGCTGCGGCAAAAGCGGCCATCTCAGGTACATCCAAGGGAAATCCGTGACTGCCCTCGATAGTGTCTGGCCCAATACCGTATTTGTTGAAAAACGCTGGCGGTCGGGTAATGAGCGCCAAATCGGGTAACAAATCGATACTGCCGCCCCCCAGTGCTTGTAATTGCACGGTGTCATAGACCGACCAGCGCTCATCAACATAGGACTCAAGCTCGGCACGCAAACCTTCAACGTCGGCCTCCGCTGACTGCGCGTAGTAGGTGACACGCTCATTAGTTACAAAGCGCTTAAAACCTTCAGTCTCGGGAAATGCCGACTCTGGTATGCCATATTGCCCTTCAATTTGGGCCATGCCGTGATCGGATACCAGCAAAATGTTGGCATTCTTGAGCCCCAGTGATTTCACCCCCTGCCAAAGCGTGCCTATATGTCCGTCAACCTCAGCGATTGCATTAGCCGCCTCCATCGACAACGGCCCAAACCGATGCCCCATGGTATCCACCAATGAGAAATACAACGTGACGAACCGAGGTCTAACCGGCTCGGGCAGGCGCAGCCAATTCAGGACTTGGGCTACTCGCTCGGCGTAGGGCGCCGATTTGGCGTAATGCATCGTGTAGGTAGGGTGCTTACCTCCCCAATTGGCGTCCGACTCGGGCCAAAAATAACTGGCCGCCACTAAACCGTGGGCCTCGGCTAGATTCCATAAAGGCATACCCTTGAGCCAACTGGAATCTTTGCTGCCATTTCCCATGTGATAGCAATCGCCCCGCTGCCGGTCACAGAAGTGGTTATCGACGATACCGTGCTCTGTTGGCGGCAATCCCGTAATAAGGCTCAAGTGACTAGGGAACGTATTCGGCGGGTAAATGGGCTGTAGGCGCTTAACGCGCACACCCTCATCCACAATAGCCTGAATATTGGGAGCTTGGTGAATATCGAGATAATCACCACGAAAGCCGTCGATCGATACCATGATGAGTGTTTGCGCCTGGCTGATACCCGCACAGAAGAGCCCCAGGACGCACACGCCAGTTCGCAAACTCAATCGCAACCACGAAAAGATCGGCCATCGCACCGGCCAGCCGCTGGCGCATTGGATTGAGAAAACCCGTTGAAGCATTGTGCACACTCTCCCAACATGAACCGCGTCGCCGCAAGCTGTTTGGTGGGCGGCGCCGATTGTGCTCACCACAACCAAACCCCGCGTGATACCTCTAAGTCAGCCACCACCACACAATAATGGCACCGAAAACCACGCCTTTTACCCAGGCGACCCACAGTAGCTGATAGTCACTGAACCCCAGGCGTTGCTGCCACTGGATGGTTTGCCGTGCATGCCAATCGAAAAAGTCCATAACAAATCCGTCCCTTTACCCTATGACGCGCCCACGATCCGCATGGCACGGTAAGTGCTACCGCCGCATTCCCCGCGCAGCAGCGATGGCGACAACACACACCACAACCTCGACCGCGATGGCATCGTAAGTCCAGCTAGCACCGTGCAACATGGCAGCCGCCACACGCGCGGGCGCCACTATGCCCACAATCAGCCCGCCCGCCGTTATCAACGTGGGGTTGCGACTCAACAGACCCCAAAGTAGCAAGCCCCCGGTACCCAAGAAAAATCCCGCCGAATCGCCTATCTGCGTGGCCAGCCCAGTACCCGAGAGTAAGCGTGCCTTAAGTGCCTCCGCGGCAGCATCTGGATCGATCACCCACAAAACACCGGTATACATCATGAGTGCTGCAGCCAAGAAAACCAAAACCAGAAGTACTTTTTGCATGGGGTTAGCCCTGTTATGTTTGTTGAATGCTGAGAGCTTACTGCAAACCAAACCATGGCGGCACCCTTCAACCCTTGAGTGCTGTGAACAATTTAGTAAAGGAAGTATCGCTGGTATTAGATCTCGAGCGCGCCGCCCTCAATGGTGGGCCGCAGACTGCGGCTATCGGCAGTTGCCCATATCGATGGTCTAGCCGCACTCATAGCGAGAACAACCCATGAAACGCGGTGCTAGGTTTTCCCGTTGCGGGCAGTACCGTTACGCACTCACCCGCGAATGGGATCCAGCGGGATCCACCTGTGCCTTTATCGGTCTCAACCCCTCGACAGCAGACGCCTACCGAGACGACCCCACCATTCGGCGCTGCATTGGCTTTGCGAAAAACTGGGGGCACGGTAAGTTATTGGTGGTCAATTTATTTGCCTTCCGTGCGACCTACCCCGCCGACCTAAAGGCCGCGGCCGACCCCGTTGGGCCACGTAACAACTACTGGTTGAGACGCCTCCTAAAGGACTGCGACATTGCGATTGCCGCGTGGGGTAATGACGGTGGACTCGGAGATCGCGATCACTATCTGCGCAAACTCGGCATCGAACTGCATTGCTTGGGGGTTACCAAAGAGCACCAGCCACGGCATCCTCTCTATGCCCGCGGCAATTTACTGCCCAAAATCTTTTCCTGAACCTGTCTTAATTAAGCTAGGCACAGCAGCAAGTGGGTAAAACAGATCTAGGAGCCACTATGACCACTAACGACATGGAACAACGCATTCGCGACTACTTTGCAGCCTGTAACACCGGCGATGCCGCAAAAATCGCCGCCCACTTCACGGATGATGGCGTGCACTACTTTCCTGCAGGGTCTCCCTTCGGCGCGTTGCGTGGCGCGCAAAAGATTGGCGAGTGCTGGGCACATTGCGTGGCGACACTGGGCTCACATTGGACGGTGGATCATTACTTAGGTGATGCCACAAAACGTGAAGCCGTAATTGAGTGGACGCACAACAAACCCAAAGTAAAGCAAGTGCTGCGCGGTGATGAGTGGTACCGATTTAATGAGGCCGGACTCATTACCGAAATCCGCGCCTACTACGCGTGCCCAACCCATGCGGGTGTATCAGAGCATGGCTTGGGCGACTTTGACTACAAAGGGCGCGGCTATCCCATTTATTGAATACCAATGGGGTTGGTAGCCGGCGCCCCCTAATATTGATCAATGGCTCACAATAGCCGTATTGATCCACAGTGGCCGCTCCTTGAAATGACAATTCAACACCAACGCCACCGTTGCATAGCTTTCAGTCCTCAGACTGGCCACAGGTTAGTCACTGCATCACCGCAAATAATTCGCGACTAGCTAGAACTCAGCCTTTGCAGCCACGGCCAGTATGGCAAATGCGATGACGCTGACTAAACTACTTGTACATGCTTGCCTTGGTGCCACGCGTATTTTCGTAGCGCTCTCACTGGCTTTTTTCGTATAGTTCACTGAACCGCTAGCCCGTAGGCATTCTATGAGCGCCATAAAAGCTTTTTTCAAAGAACTGGTTGCCCGCCGGGTCTTGCGCACCCTAGGCGGCTATGCGGTCATTGTGTGGGGTCTGGGACAGGGTTTTGCCGATCTTTTCCCGGCCATGGGCATTCCCGAATGGACAGTACCTGCCTTTATCTATAGCGCCATAGCGCTATCTCCCGTTGTGGCGTTCATTGCTTGGCGCTATCAGCTCACCGGTAAAGGTCTGATTCTCGATCCACGTGATCGTTTGGAGAATATGGATGGCACCGCCATTATCAAAGAGGTGCGCCAACGTCATGACAAATTAGGCGTCGCGGCCGTCACCCTTAACTGGCAGGGTGAGGATGGCAGTCCACTTGCACTCGAATCCATGGGGCCTATTTTTATTGGCCGAGACGACGGCTGTGACGTGGTTATCAAAGATAAATTGGTGAGCCGCAGCCATGCGGTTGTTTGGGCTCACAACAGTCGCTGGTACGTGACCGACTTACAAAGCTCCAACGGCACCTGGCGCGGCGTGGAGCGACTCACTAACGAGCTGTTGTTAAGAGAAGATGTCATTACCCTTGGCAAGGAAGGGCCGGCGGTGACGCTCATGTTCAACGCTACCGACTTAACCTATGTTTCAACCGTAGCTCGAGGGCAGCCGAAAAAACGCTAACATACTGTCAACCAACAGCTCATAGCTCGGCGACAAAATCTCGCTTGAGCGTGCGTGCAGACATTAAGAAACAACCTGCAGCCACAATGAACCAACAAACGGTAACGGCCATGGCGAATTTAAGGCCCTCCGTATTAGCCGTGGTACAAATATCGACCTGCGCTGGGAGCAAATTAGCATCCCTTGCCTTACAAATTTCGGGAGATAACAACGCGCCAATATCGCTACCGGCAAGCTCCTGCGCCATAAAGAAATCACTCATAAAGCCCACGAAATACGGACCCACACCGTTACCCAGTAACGAAATGACAATGAGCATCACTGCGATCGCCGTAGCACGAGATCGATTGCTTACAACCCCCTGCCCTATGTTGTACTGCGCACCTAGATACGAGTAATGCATCATCGCCCCTAGCCCCCACAACGCGAACACCACCCGTAAATCTTCGAAAAAGAAGGCCGACATATACAGCGGAGTAGCCAGCAACAAACCCGTGGCAGGTACCCATGCCATCGCCGTTGGAAAGCGCGCAGTAAGGCGCTCGGTGATGATGCCACCCAAATAGGTACCACCCGCGGCAAACAGGGACAACGGTGCCCCAAAGTTAACCGCTGCATCACGCACACTTAAACCGTGTTCGCGTTGCAAAAAAGGCGCCTGAAAACTGACCAAGCCATAACCCACAAACGCAACGAGAGCTGCGCCCAAGGTCATCCACCAAAATGAAGGCTTGGTTCTAAGCTCACGAAACGCCTCTCCCAAGGGGGGTTTTTCGGGCGCCACAGTTCCGGGTGGGTCGGAGTAACCCCGAGGGGGTTCTTTAATAGTGAACAGCACCAGCAATGCTACCAAGACACCGGGGAGCCCCACCGCCACAAACGCAATGCGCCAACCTTCGACCTGGGACCAATCTAGACTAC
>CAYPPU010000010.1:54495-61542 GCA_964412695.1 uncultured Alteromonadaceae bacterium
GCAACCCCAATGCGGAAAAACAGCAGACTGACAAAGCCCGCCGCCACACCACAAAGCGCGGTCATGATTGACCACAACACAATGCACAGCGCAATGATCTTGACCCGATTACTACGATCGGCCCACATGGCAATGGGGAGACCCATAATGGCGTAGAAAATGGCGAAGGGCGGACCGTACAACAACCCCCACTGGGAGTCAGTTAATCCAAAGGATTCAATAATAGGTTGGGCAACAACGGCTATGAGCGTGCGATCAATAAAATTGAGGGTGTACACTGCCATGAGCAGCAATAGAACGTAATTGCGATAGCTAGTTGACCCATACCCGGTCAGGTGGCCCTCTCCCGCGGAGCTCGCTTCAGTGCGCATAGACGCTACCTCGTTGTCTTTTATTGTTGTCGCACTCGCCATGCGCTCTTTCGCCATCATAGCCTTGAACCGGAGCAGCACAAAGCTTGGAACCTATTTATTTACCAAACACGCGTCAAAATTTTTTTGTATAGCGCTGGTCACTCATCATCGGTCATTAACGCCTGCTGCCACTGCGCAACTTTGGCGTTAATTTGAGGACCATCGGGGCGTGCTCTCTGCGCCAGCGTCATTAACGATAACGCGTCCTGCAATCCCAGCGGTGTCTGTGATTCAATCTTGAGCGCAATGTCCCGCAAGTACTCGGCATCAGCATTTTCAAGTTTCTTATCGACAACCAAAGGCAGCAGATAACGTAACAGTGATGTAACAATTGCATCGGAATTGTCACGACTGACACTCGCATGCTCGCGCGAAGCACCCGATGAAAACGCATTATTGGTGCCGAAATATCGCAGAAAGAATGCCTGATTAGACTCTGCGAAGAGATCCTCCACTTCGGCGCGGCGCGGTGACGTGATAGGCGCGTCGTCCGGTAGCTGCCAGGATAAGATTTGCTGCTTCAACTCCACATTAGTGCGGTTAACCTCACCCGAATCCCCGCGCCAATAGGGTGCTGCAGTGTTAATAAACTGAAACATTTGTGCTTTAAGTTGGCTTAGCGACTCATTAGCACGCTCGAGATCAAAATTTAACGCGTCAGCAATATTAGGTGCCCCCAGCGCCTCGAGAAAGTCGTAGCGGATATCGTTACTTACAAACCGCTCTCTGTCATACAAACGAAAATCGCAATGTTCACGACCAAATGCCGCTGACCATGCATCAGCAGCGGCAAGATAATTGTATAAATGGGCCGCCGGATGAAGTTGATCAATAAAATCGTCTAAGGATTTTGTTGAGGCAACTTTCAGTGCCGTGCTGTAGCGCGATACCGCCACGTCGAATTGATTGCGGAAGTAACACACTACCCGCACCGAGCCGAATGCATTCGACAGAAACTCAGCCAAAGCCGCAATCTCGTCGACGGTTTTCAATGTGGAATGAAAATGCTCGCTACTAATGATAACGCTGTGGTGCTGCTCTGAAGCCGCATTCAACTCATCAATCAACGCCTCACGAAAGCCGCCGAAAAAGCGTTCACGATCTTCCTGCGAGCTAATACCATTGCGCTTTGCCCAGCCATCGATCTGCTGGCTGAAGCACGCTGCCAGCAATCGATTATTGGGCTTCTCGAGACACTCCGATAAATAGAAGCCCTGTTGGCTCAAGGCGGCTTGGTTCTGATACAGCCAACCCTGAAGCAATGTGGTGCCGGTTTTCTCGGTACCTATATGAAGGATGCATTGCACAAGCAAGTCGTCTCAAAATGACGTTAGCTGGGCAGGATAACTCGAATTGTTACTTTCGAGTGCCTACTATTTCTCCTCAGTGGTCACGACCGGAGGCGGCGGCAATAAAGAGGCGGTGCCTGGGAAGCTCGTCGTGATGATGTCATCCGTGGCCTTATCCAACATTTTTTGAATAGCCTGACCCAGCGGGTGAGTCAAAAACGCAGAAAGGTTGCCGAATCCAGCAATTTCTATACCGCCCTTTGATGCACTGGCAAGGCCCTCCACGGCTTTGGAGTAAACCACTTGACCATTGGTAGCGTCGATGATTCGCATATGAATCATGAGTGAGGCGACTTGCTTACCGCCCGATAGCTTAATACCACCAATGCCAATGCCACCGCTGGCACCGCTCTCGCCATCATTGAATGCGGTTAAAGAGCCTAAGACGAAGTAGCGTATGCCAGGCACCTTGGGCAGGCCGCTACCACTGATATAGATTTTCTTTGCTGTGTCGGTGCTGTAGAGCTCGAAAATTTTTCGGGCAATTTTTTTATCTACCAAGGTAAAACGATTGGTCGAAAGCAGCGTGCTCACCAACATATTAGATAAACCGTCGCCCAATCCAAAATGCACCTGCACCCCAGTATCAGCATTTATCCAGTTTGCCTCAGGCATGTCGGATAACCCGTCTTCGAACGTTAGGACAGCTAGACCCACCTTAGGACCGTCATAGTCTGGCCACTCAAAGGCAGTATAGGGCGGCTCGATAGGGTCCTTCTTTGCTGCGACGGCGTTACCACTTAATCCAATCACACCCAAGGCTAAAACCACCGAAAATAATACACGGCTCATGCGATTCTCCTTATTTCGAATGCACTTTTTTGTTATCGACGGCCTAGAGGCCACTGACACATATACCGATACCCTAAAAGAAGGCCAAAAAAATGGCAATTAAGGGTCAAGGGATGAAGACACAGACCTTGTCCTGCGTAGCGCCATTGATAGCAACACCCTGAAAGTAGGGGGTACACGCACCAACACCATCGCAACTGGGAGGTAAATATTGGCTATCAATACCCTGGCTGGGCGCGCTTCGGCAGTACCATTGCACGCCGCCACCGCGCACACACGGAACCAATTCCAGCTTATTTCTGTTACCGAGTTGCGGGATGTCATAGGTCAACTCGATAGCCCCGCAATAGACCATGACACTGGAGATGTCAGGGATATCAGTAAACTCGTCCGGGTCTCGACCCATCTCTTGCAGCGCAGCCGGAAATCGGCCATCGACTGAATACTTCATCAAAATAGGTGTCTTTAGGGCAGCGGCCTGGGGAATGGCGCGTGCTACTTTGGTTTGTACAACATAGCTTTGATAGGCTGGTAAAGCGACAGCCGCCAATATACCGATGATAGCCACGGTAATAATGAGCTCAAGTAACGTAAAACCATTTACATTGCGTTTGATTGCAAAGCCCTCGCTCATTGCGCCACGCCCCTGAAGGATTACGCTTATCTGCGCTTGTGGCCAAAAATAGCGGGATTTCGCATAAATTGAAAACCGTAATGAATAGCTCTGCGAGGCGTAAGACTATCGAGCAGTCTAATGGTGTGCAGAAGACAGGACAGTCCTAAAAGTGGTGCCGGAGATAGGAGTCGAACCTACGACCTTCGCATTACGAATGCGCTGCTCTACCAACTGAGCTACACCGGCACAGGGGGCGCGATCTTAAGCAAAAGCGTAGTCAGGCTCAAGACCGCGGGCCACATGACCCAATCAATTCGGCAGAATTTCGCGGCAATTTGACCGCCGCAGCCGGAATTACCCTCGCCTCACGTGGAGTCTACTTAGCACTCGGGATACACTCGGTGGGTGATACTCCATTGTTCGCCACACCACAGCGCGCACTAACACCTAACTGAGTTTTCCTACCTATGGCCGTGCTTGATCAAACACAAAAGCCTATCTTGGTGACCGGGGCCGCCGGCTTCATTGGTGCCAATGTGTGCCGTGTGCTGCTTGATCGCGGCTTAGAGGTGGTTGGCGTTGATAACATCAACGACTACTACGATACGGCATTGAAGGTGCATCGATTGCAATCCTTAGAGAACCGCACGGGATTTGCATTTCATCGCCTGGATCTAGCAGATACGCAAGCCGTGAATACGCTGTTTGATACTGCCAACGGGTTTCCCTGTGTTATTCACTTAGCGGCGCAAGCCGGGGTACGTTACTCCTTGATCAACCCCGACGCCTATGTGCAGAGCAATTTAATAGGCTTTCAAAATATTTTAGAGAACTGTCGCAAGCACACTCCCGAACATTTTGTTTTTGCGTCTTCAAGTTCGGTTTATGGCAACAGCCAGGCAGAAGCGTTCAGTGAAACCGATCGCACCGACGACCCCGTGAGTCTGTACGCCGCCACCAAAAAATCGAATGAACTGGTGGGCCATAGCTACGCCAAGCTCTACGGTATTCCCATGACTGGGCTGCGCTTCTTTACGGTTTACGGCCCAGCCGGCAGACCCGACATGGCCTATTTCGATTTCACGCGGGCGATTTTAGCTGGCGAGACCATTCGGGTATTTAACCACGGCAATCTTGAGCGCGATTTCACCTATGTGGATGACATCGTCGCCGGGGTTCTCGCTGTTTGCGACCACCCACCCAGCGAGCTTGATATCCCCCACCGTATTCTGAACCTGGGCAACAATAGGCCCGTAAAACTCGGCCATTTCATTGCCACACTCGAAGGTTTATTGGGTGTGGAAGCCATTAAAGATTACGTCGATATGCAACCGGGGGATGTGTACAAAACCTGCGCCAATATCGACGCCGCTCAAGCCCTGGTGGGCTACGCGCCCCAGACCGACATTGAGCAGGGCCTAGCCAACTTTGTCAGTTGGTATCGCAACTTCTACCAATAAGCTGCGCTAGAGACGAATGACCCCCGACAGCGGGTCAGCGCCGTTTATCAACTTATGCAAGTCATCGGCGAGTCGCTTCGACTGTTCCACACAGGTATGCCAATACTGAATACGCTCCTCAGTAGCTAGCTTGGCGAAGTCTCTGCGATCGGGGATTTTGCCAAACGGCAATGCCGCCAGAAACGCGTCACTGGGGCAGAGCATGACTATATTGTCAGCCGAGTGATCGCGATCAGCCCGCCAAGGTAAAAACTTATCAAACCACCCCACCGTGGTTCGGCGATTAAAGTGGGGATACAACCACAACCCCTCTCCACTCAGGCGCTCTAGATCAAAGTGGTAATCAATAATGCCGCCGTCCCAATAGGCACCCGAGGGTCCACCGGGCACATCTAGGACACCGGAAAATAAATACGGAATGGCACCACTGGCTAACAGTGCTTGCTCGACATTGTGTTCGGAGAGATCGACGTATTGCGTATCAAAATCCGTCAGCGCTGACAGCGGCGACTGGGTATGTCGCTGGCGAAAAACAACCCGCTGGAATAAGGCAGGCAGGATACGCCGATCTACCATATTGCCAATGGCGGCCAGCCCCATACCGGCAGCCAAGCCTTTACCTGCCACGTCGTTGGTTAAACCACGGCCCCGGGCCGTCACAATATGCGAACGCCAAATGGCGTGATCGGCGATGTCTTGAATGCCGGACGCACCCAGAGCCACACGCAACAAATCGCGGGTGGCTTGTGTTACCTCCTCAACTGATGGCTTTTGGGCGTAGCGCTGCTCAAGGTAGGCGGCCTCGAATCGATCAATGGCGGCCACGGGATTGGATTGAGCCATCATGGCGTGGCGCCACGATCCGATGGAGGATCCCACAGCCAAAAGATCGCGGCTACGGTTGGCCAGTAATTCGGCGGCAATGACGCGATCAAGATGACCCAAAATAAGCCACTTTGGTCCGCCTGAGGCCCCGATCAAACCGTCGAATAGATCGGCGTGCCAGCCCTGGGCTTCCAATTGTTTGGCGGCTGCCTTGCCAACGCGCACCTCCAACGCCAATGCCACGTATATCCCACTCTTGTTAGCTGATATGGGTGACAGGGTGCTACAAACTGCCAGTAAGCTCCAGTGCGTTGTTCCAGCTCATTATTAACGAAGCACTCACTGACCCGAACGCGCTAACAATCTTAGAAAACCAGTGGTAACGTGACCCAAAATTTCGCCAGGGAGAAACCGCGTGCTCAATCGGCAAATGACACTGAAATCACACCCCAACGGTATTCCGTTGCCTACCGACTTTGAATTAGTAGAGCGCACGGCGCCGACGCCGGGTCCCGGCCAAATGCTGGTGCGTAATTTGTATTTTTCGCTGGAAGCAGCGATTCGCGGCTGGCTCGATGGTAAAGCTAACTACTTTGAACCTATTCCGTTGGGCGGCGCTATTCGAGGCCCGTCAGTTGCGCGCGTGATGGAGTCAAACCTAGAGGGATATGCGCCCGGCGATATCATTTTTGGTCTTCACCTCTGGGAGGACTACTCCTTAAGTGACGCCAACACTATTTTGTTAGCCAAGCTGCAGCCCAGAGAAGGCATGCCGCTGTCCTACTATTCCGGCGCGCTGGGCGGTTCGGGACAGACCGCTTACGTTGGCCTACACACCATTGGCAATATAAAAGCCGGCGATACCGTTCTGATCAGTGCCGCCGCTGGCGCCACGGGCTCCATGGCCTGTCAGATAGCAAAACTGCGTGGCTGCAAAGTAGTGGGCATTGTCGGCTCTGAAGATAAAGCCAAGCTGATCACCGAACAGCTGGGGGTGGACGCCGCGGTGAACTACAAATCTACCGACGACCTGCAAGCTGCCATCATGGCCGCCTGTCCCGAGGGCGTTGACGTCTACTACGATAATGTAGGCGGCAATACCTTGAATGCCGCGCTGGCGTGTATGAACAGTTACGGTCGAATCATCGGCTGCGGCATGATCAGTGACTATAACGACCAGGATAATCCCACCCCTATTTTTAATATGTGGAAATTGGTGGAAAAAGAATTAACGCTTAGAGGCTTTTTATTGCACAGCCACGTGGACCAATTACCCGCGGCGTTGGACCAACTACATGCCTGGGTAGAGTCCGGCGACATCAAGGTACTGGAAAACATCACTGAGGGTCTGCCCAACGCGGGATGGGCTTACAGCGAAATGATGAAAGGCGCCACTATTGGCAAAAATCTGGTGAAAATGGATCTGCTGCCGGGCGAAGAAGGCTAGTACAGGAGACGTCAGGCCCCTTACCTACCGCCTCTCCACTGCTCTTTGCAGGGGTTGAGGTTAGGATTGCGCCCACTTATACTTGCGCGCCCTTTAGGACCATAGCTCAGTTGGTTAGAGCGCTACCTTGACATGGTAGAGGTCG
>CAYPPU010000011.1:0-55308 GCA_964412695.1 uncultured Alteromonadaceae bacterium
CAATCGCCAACTACTGCACAAGTCACTGAGCAAAGCCAACAATTGCCGAGAATCCACTGTGGCGTTTCCGGTACGCTTGGCGCTGTTTTTTAGTGTGATGGCCACGACAGTGTCGACTAGCCCCAACAATATTGACTGGTTTCGCAACACGGGTCCGTACATACGCGGACACCAGGGGCGCACCTTTGTCATTTATTTAGGCAATGGCGCCGTTGAAAGTGCGGGGTTTAATAACCTCATCTATGACTTAGCATTGATGCACCTATTAGGCATTCGCTTGGTGCTCGTGCATGCGACCCGCCATGCCATTGATCGCGCCCTTGATGAGCGCGGCATACCGGGCCCATTACACAGAGGCGTAAGGATCACCGACGCCGCTGTCTTAGACGTGGCGCGGGACATTACCGCGGCGCAACGGCTTTCGCTCGAAAGTAGGCTGTCCATGGGTCTGCCCGATTCCCCCATGCGCGGTGCGCGGCTGCGGGTCGTGAGTGGAAATTTCGTGACAGCGCGGCCACTGGGCATTGTCGATGGTGTTGATTTCCAATACACCGGCGCCATCCGCAGACTCGATGCGGCAGGCATCGTAAGTGCTTTAGACAATCAGGCAATCGTCTTGCTATCGCCACTGGGTTTTTCACCCACTGGCGAGGTCTTCAACCTCAGTGCTGATGAGCTGGCCACAGCCGCCGCTATCGCAACCGGTGCCGACAAACTCATTATCATGGATCGGGAGGAAGGCCTGAAACAGCCTGACGGCCAACTGATTCGACAGTGCACGGTTGCCAACGCACGAGACGTCGCGCCGGCCAACGAGTTGCAAGCAGCGCACATCAGTGCCGCTTGCACCGTGTGCGAGCAAGGCGTCAGTCGCGCCCATTTGGTGAGTTTTGAAACCGATGGCGCCCTCATTGCCGAACTTTTTACCCATGACGGCGCGGGTACTTTAATAAGCGATCAGGAGTTCGAGCTCGCGCGTCGAGCAGGTATTGACGATATTGCCGGCATTCTCGAGCTGATCAAACCGCTAGAGGAATCTGGTGTGCTGGTAAAACGCTCACGTGAATTGCTCGAGCAAGAAATTGAAAATTTTCGGGTGTTGGATCGGGACGGACGCATCATCGCCTGCGCCGCCTTGTATCCGTTTAACGATGCTGGCATGGCTGAAGTGGCCTGCATTGTGACCCACAACGACTACCGAGGTGAAAACCGCGGCGAGCACTTACTCAGCTTGCTTGAGCAAGAGGCGCGGTCGATGGCTATTAGCACCTTGTTCGTGCTGACTACCCAGTCCAGCCACTGGTTCCAGGAGCAGGGCTTCAGCGAGCAACCGCTTTCCGTGTTACCGGCTGAGCGGCAGGATCTTTACAACCTGCAGCGCAATTCCAAGGTATTAACCCGCAGCATCGGCTGAAGAGCAAAAGTCAGCCAGCTCAAAGCACCTCTGGTAGACTCTGCGCCTCTGCTTGCACGAGTGACAGACCATGCCGCAATATCGATCCAAAACCTCCACTGCCGGCCGCAACATGGCGGGTGCCCGTGCGCTCTGGCGCGCGACGGGTATGACCGATGCTGACTTCAGCAAACCCATCATCGCGGTAGTGAATTCGTTTACCCAATTTGTGCCGGGGCACGTGCACCTCAAGGACTTGGGCCAGTTGGTGGCCCGCGAGATTGAGGCTGTCGGCGGTGTTGCCAAGGAATTCAACACCATCGCCGTCGATGACGGTATTGCGATGGGCCATGACGGCATGCTCTATAGCCTGCCATCGAGGGACATCATTGCCGACTCGGTCGAATACATGGTCAACGCACACTGTGCAGACGCCATGGTCTGCATTTCCAATTGCGACAAAATCACCCCGGGAATGCTTAACGCCGCGCTGCGACTGAATATTCCCTGTATTTTTGTCTCAGGTGGCCCGATGGAAGCCGGTAAAACGGCGCTCTCAGAAAACAAGCTCGATCTGGTCGACGCCATGGTAATTGCCGCCGACAGTAATGCTGACGATAAGCTTGTTGAAGAATACGAGCGTTCCGCCTGTCCGACCTGCGGCTCCTGCTCCGGTATGTTCACTGCCAATTCTATGAACTGTTTGACCGAGGCTCTTGGTCTCAGTCTGCCCGGTAATGGCTCGTTACTAGCAACTCACAGTGATCGCGAACAACTCTTCAAAGAAGCCGGACAACGCGTCGTGGACCTGGCGCGACGCTGGTATGAGAACGACGACGCCAATGCCTTGCCGCGAACCATCGCCAGTCGTCAAGCCTTCGAAAATGCCATGTGTCTGGATATCGCCATGGGTGGCTCCACCAACACCATTTTGCATTTGCTGGCAGCTGCTCAAGAAGCAGAGGTGACCTTCACCATGAGTGACATCGATGCTCTGAGCCGAAAAGTGCCCCAATTGTGTAAGGTCGCGCCGAGTACACCCAAGTACCACATGGAAGACGTCCACAGAGCCGGTGGTGTTATGGGGATCTTAGCCGAGCTCAACCGCGGTGGATTGCTTCATACCCAATTGCCAACTGTCCATGCCGCCAGTTTGGGAGAGGCGCTTGAGCAATGGGACGTCACCGCAACGGAAAACCCCGCGGTACACAGCCTCTATGCCGCGGGTCCGGCCGGAATTCCAACCCAGCAGGCCTTCAGTCAATCGACACGCTGGCCAAGTTTGGACGTTGACCGAGCCCAAGGCTGCATCCGCTCGGTAGAGCATGCCTACTCACAAGACGGCGGCCTGGCCGTTCTGTTTGGCAATATCGCCGAGGATGGCTGCGTGGTTAAAACCGCAGGTGTAGACGACAGCGTGCTGTGCTTCAGTGGGCCTGCCCATATCTGTGAGAGCCAGGACGCCGCCGTTGCCGACATCCTTGAAGACCGGGTGAAAGCCGGCGACGTGGTCATTGTGCGTTACGAGGGCCCCCGCGGCGGACCCGGAATGCAAGAAATGCTCTACCCCACTAGCTACCTAAAATCTAAAGGGCTGGGCGCGGCTTGCGCGTTAATCACCGACGGCCGTTTTTCCGGTGGCACATCGGGCCTGTCTATTGGCCACGTATCACCGGAAGCCGCCGCTGGTGGCGCTATCGGCTTAGTTGAAAACGGCGACATCATTACCATCGATATCCCCAACCGCCGCATCAATGTCGAACTCGATGACGCCACTCTCAACGAGCGGCGCGCCGCGATGGAAGGCCAAGAAAACGCTTGGCAGCCCGCTGAAGACCGGCCTCGTCAGGTAAGTCCTGCGCTCAAGGTCTACGCCAAAATGGTCACCAGTGCGGATAAAGGCGCCGTTCGAGATTTATCGCTACTGGATTGAATTGGGCGACGCCGTTGTTTGGGCGAGCTGGACGAAATCGTCCCGATAAGCGTTCAGCCGCCGGCGAAGGCGGTTATCCTGCGCATCGCTGCGTGCGTTCAAAACCTGCCTTGCCACATCGAGGGAAACAGCAGCGTTGTGTTCAAACGCTCGCTGATAACTGACTTCGCGGTCGGCACGTCGCCGGTCAATGAGTACCCGTGCCTGTTCTTGCCAATTGTCCGAATTGCTACGGACAACCTCCTCTAGGGCAGTGGTCCAACGATCTCGATCTTCCAGCCAAAGGCTATCTAAACGCACAAATTCATCGACACCCTCGGCAATGAACTGTTTTTGCTCCCGAGTGAGCTTACCCAGAAAGCGCTTGATCGCGGAGGCAAAATCCTCTCGCAAATCGGAGCGATAAGCGGCCTCGTCACGAGATAGATATTTTTTCTTTAAGCGCTCGCTGTTCTCCTGCATGGACGCTAAGAATTCTAAGCGCTGCTCGACCGAAATTTCTCCGCCAAACTCAATCAAAAGCTTCGTAATACGTAGTTGCAGGCGATCGGCTGCCTCATTAGCGCGGTCAGACAAGACCTGCATATCCGAAGGCTTTATCGGCTGATCAAGAATAACCAGTGCCCCATCGATAAAGTCAGCATACTCGGGCAACTCATGCTGGCGGTGCCACAGCAGTAGCGCATCCAAGCGCTGATCAAATAACTCTGCTTGTTCCGGCGTGAGCGCAACGTAATCATCGACGTACCAACCGATCAGGAGATCCAAGCGGTTATAGAGAAACGTTGTGCTCGAACAAGCACTGAGGCACAAAGGGAAAAACAAGACTAGGCAGCGCAACCGCAAAGCTGATCTAGCCAAATGGATGGCCTGAAAAAAACGACTGAATAGAGAACTAAGCGTCTGCGTGACTGTTAGCCAAATGAGTGCGGTTTCGGCCGCTACTTTTTGCTTGGTACATCGCCTGGTCGGCTTGCTGTAACCATTGCTCCGCGCTTTCCACACCCACCACATCTCGAACTCCAACACTTACCGTCAATTGCCCATCGGGGACGACGGTGAGTTTTTCAGTCGCCTGCCTGATCTGCTCAGCGATTTGTACTGCAGTATCAGCATTAGCTTCAGACACCAATACAGCAAACTCCTCGCCACCAAGGCGGAATACGGTATCTACGCGACGAATGCGCTCGGCGATCAATTTCACAATGGCGATGAGCGCCCGATCGCCTACGGCGTGCCCATAACGGTCATTCACTTGTTTGAAGTAATCGACGTCAAACAATAGCAATGTGGAGACACGTTGGTATCGTTCATACTCGGCAAGGGCTCGCCGCGCTTGGGGTAGAAAAAATCGCCGGTTATGCGCCCCGGTGAGTGGATCATACAGAGCCAAATCCGCTAGCTCATCAGATTGCTGAGAGATGACCCGCATCATCAGCACCGCCAGCAGGCCCGTAATGACCAGGGCAGCAATGCCGGAGCCACTGGCCATCACCACCAACTGGGGGTGAAGTAAAACCAACACAAGCAGCACCGTTACCGTACCGCCAACGGCCACAACGAGCGGCAACAATGCCGCCGAAGCGATTAGCAGGGGTAGTAGCCACCATGCCTGCGCGGTGCCACCTCCGGCCACCGCTATCAAAATACCGGCAATGTTTAGCGCTAACAATCCGCTAGCGGGTACCGTGATACGGTGCTGAACTACATGTTGTGACAGCGTGATCACGCTTGTGAGCAACGTTGTGGCACCAAACCACCATTGCCAGCGGGTTGGGTCGATGGCACTACTCAGCAGCACAAATCCCGCTGCCAAGGACATCGCCGTCAAAGACAAACGCTGCAGCCAAACTTGGCGGCGCCACAGACGACCGCCTGCAACGGAATCGGAGTTTTCTTCAGACTCCAGCGTCAACAAGCGATCATAGCGACCGGTTGCGTCGGCGCCGCGTAATGAAACGTTATCGTCGTGCATTGATCATGCGACCATAGTGAGCACAGGCCAAAATTGCAGTCGCCCCTTCGCGCTAGGCAGCGGCTGAGGCCTCGCCAATATACAATTGCAGCGCTGACAGAATTGCCGACAAGGACGCATGCACAATGTCACCGCTTTTACCAACCCCACAGGGACGGGCGCCGTCGATATTGAGCTGAATATAACAAACGGCTTCCGCGTCGGCGCTCTTACCTAAGGTGTGCTCGCTGTACTCCACCAACACAATCTTGTGCCCAGTGAAACCCTCCATGGCACCGACAAAGGCCTCCACAACGCCACTGCCGCTACCCGTTAACGTGGTCTCACCTTGGTCGGTTTTAAGGGTAACCGTGAGCTGGTCACCAGCGTCGTTTCGCGTCAATTGGTAATGGCCCAACTCCCAGCCGCCAGAGGTTTGCAGATAAGTCTGGTTAAATAGATCGAATATCGCATCCGATGACACTTCAGCTTCGCTTTTCTCTGCCAGCTTCTGCACCGCGGAACTGAAATCAATTTGCAACCACCGCGGTAACTCCAGACCAAAATCACGCTGCAAAACATAGGCCACGCCACCTTTGCCCGACTGACTGTTTATACGAATCACCTCTTGATAGGTACGGCCAATATCAGCGGGATCGATAGGTAAATAAGCGACGTCCCAGGGGTCAGTACTCTGACGTTTGGCCAGACACTTATTAATGGCGTCCTGGTGACTGCCGGAAAACGCCGTGAACACCAGCTCCCCGGCATAGGGGTGACGGGGGTGCACGGGCAACTGTGTGCAATCGCGCACAGCAGTCACAATTTGATCCATGTTTTCAAAATTAAGTTCAGGGTCGATACCTTGGCTATATAAATTCATTGCCATGGTCACAATATCCATGTTGCCGGTGCGCTCACCGTTACCCATCAGGGTGCCTTCCACCCTATCGGCGCCAGCGAGAACACCCAGTTCAGCGGCAGCTACCGCACACCCCCTGTCATTGTGTGTATGGAGTGAAATTAAAATACACTCGCGGTTTTCGACATGATCACAGAACCACTCAATCTGATCCGCGTAGATATTGGGCGTACTCATTTCAACGGTAGCGGGTAAGTTGATAATGACCGGGTTTTCTGGCGTGGGGTTAAATACCCCATTGACCGCATTACAAACCTCGACAGCGAAGTCGAGCTCTGTACCTGTAAAACTCTCAGGACTGTATTCGAACACCCACTCGGTTTCGGGGTGTTTGGCAGCCTCTGCCTGGACCATTCGGGCTCCCGCGA
The DNA here is from genome assembly GCA_964412695.1 of uncultured Alteromonadaceae bacterium. Classification (GTDB taxonomy): domain Bacteria; phylum Pseudomonadota; class Gammaproteobacteria; order Pseudomonadales; family Halieaceae; genus Luminiphilus. Next base: position 6,571 of record CAYPPU010000011.1, read on the forward strand.
CAGCGATGTCGATGATGCCTTGGCGCTCCAAATTAAAAACGTCACGACGCTGTACCGTCGAGGTCGAGTTATAAAAATGCAGCACCGCACGGCGGACGCCCTTCAAGGCTTCAAACGTGCGTTTGATCAACTCAGGCCTAGCCTGAGTGAGAACTTGCACAGTGACATCCTCAGGTATGCGTTTTTCATCAATCAGTTTGCGCAGGAAATCAAAGTCGTGACTCGAGGCTGATGGGAAGCCCACCTCGATGGTTTTGAAACCGATCGCTACCAGCTGCTCCCACAACTGCAACTTTTGAGCCGAATTCATCGGCTCAACCAGCGCCTGATTACCGTCTCGCAAGTCGACAGAACACCACTGCGGCGCCCGCTCAATCACCTTATCAGGCCAACGGCGATCGCGTTTGGCAATTGGCTGAAAAGGCCGGTACTTGGCGTGGTCAAAATGGCTACTGGCATCGATAGACATGGTCACAGATCCTTAGACAAAACATTTTAGGGGACGAAGTTTACGTCATCGCCCAAGACATTAATCACCAAAAAACGCTAGAATTTATTATTTTTGAGTGATTTAATTCTCATATTGTAAAAACTATAGGTTTAATTGCTAATTTATGGCAGAAATTGAGCTAGATAATTTAGATCGGAAATTGCTCGACCTATTGCAAGCCGATGCAGGCTTGAGCAATTTGGAGTTGGCCGATCGGGTAGGTTTATCCCCTACACCCTGCGCGCGCCGCGTTAAACGCTTGGAGAGCGAGGGCGTTATTCGGCGGCGGGTAACGCTGCTCGATCAAAAAAAACTCGGGCTGTCACTCACAGCCCATATTGGTATCAGTTTGGACCGCCATACGCCCGATCGCTTCGAGGCGTTTGAGGATGCCATTGCCAGCTATCCAGAGGTAATCGAGTGCTGCGTTGTAACCGGCCAAAGCGCGGACTACTTAATCAAGGCCGTGGTGACTGACATGGCTGCCTATGAACAGTTTCTGCTAGGCAAACTCACAAGGCTGCCGGGGGTGACTGGCGTGCACTCCAGCTTTGAATTGCGAAAGGTAGTCTCGAGAACAGCGCTTCCGATAGGCCAAGCCGCTCGTATACGGTAGCTAGGGGAAATGCTGGGATGGGTAGTACGCCATCCCAAATGACTTACTGAAGCGCAGCAAGCTCTTTATCGACAAGATAGCGCGCTATATCCAACATGCCGGCTTGTGTGCCGGCTTTTTTCGTGGAAACTAGGTATTTGCCGTTAACCATGACCGATGGTGTTCCTGAGATTTTAGCGGCTCGCGCACGAGCATCGGCCTGCCGCACCTGACTGCTAACACCAAAGGAGTTGAAAGCTTTATCAAAATCGGCCCCATCGACGCCGTTCTCGATAAATAAATCACGCACCTGACCCTCGCTCCCCAGCCTTTTGCGGTCGACATGCATCGCCTTAAAGATCAATGGGTGCATGAGATCATGCACTCCCAATATCTCCGCCGTGTAAAACGCTCGGGCATGCAGGCCCATGAGGTCGTTCCAGATGGCCGGTGACTCTTTCAGTGCAGCGCCCTCGGGTAGGTTATCAGACCACGTGCGGAGCATGGGCTCAAAGGAGTAACAGTGCCCGCAGCCGTACCAAAAAAACTCGGTCACAATGACCTCATCTGACGCTCCGACTCGAATAGCGGGTTCAATCAAGTCGTAATGGACGCCCTCTTCATAAACGGTTTCAGCTTGGACAGTGAACGAGGTCAAAAACAGGGTGAACAGGAAGCTTGATACCGTAAGGCAGCGCCGATACACACTCTTCATCGCAATCTTGTCTCCCTGTTATCCGGTTTGATCTTAAGCTTTACTGTAAACCCGCCGCAAAGCTAGCCACAGCTTTAATCTCTAGATCAGATAGGCCAAAGGCCGTGGTGCGCATGATCTTGCTGTCCCCGTCATTAGTGCGTCCAGCAGGGTCTTCGTAACCCTTTCGGAACATGGTTAGTTGAGCCGCGATATAGTCCGCATGCTGGCCGGCAAGCCCGGGAAACCCTGCAGGTCCATTGCCTTGACCCGAGGGGCTGTGACAGCCAGAGCAAGCAGCAACCTTGCGCTCCATGATACCTGACAGATAAATCTTTCGACCCAAATCCACCAGATCCGCGTTCGCGGTCTCGGTGCTGCGCGATTGCGCATTAAAGTACGCAGCAATGTCAGCCAAGTCCTGATCCGTCATGTTGTCAACCTGACCCACCATGGTAGCGACAGGTCGACGGCCATCGCGGATGTCCTTCATCTGCTTGAGCAGGTATTTTTCGCCCAGGCCTGCCAGCTTCGGAAAATTGGGCACCATACTGTTGCCGTCGGCTCCGTGACAGGCGCCACAGGTTACGGCTTTGGCTGCACCAGCTTCGGCGTCGCCTGCTGCCGAAGCAGCAATTGGCGACAATGAAAAAATGACCACGCCGACAACGGCGGCCAAGGTTCGTCCAAACATGATTATTTCCTTACGCGTTGGAAAACTTACTTCGCTGTCGACATATAGGTGATCAGCTCAGCGTATTCCTCATCGGAGCAATCTGCGCACAAACCCGTGGGGGGCATGGCGTTCAAGCCATTTTTAACCGATGCCACCAACGCGTCCGTGCCCTTGGCAAGACGAGGCGCCCACGCTGCCGCATCACCTGTCTTGGGGGCGCCTGCTGCACCGCTGTTGTGACACACCGCACAGGATCGGTTGAACTTATCCATATTGGGTTCCGCGGATACCGGCGCCGAGACAGTAGCGACAGCGATGAGAGCCGGGGCAAAGGCCCGGATTAGTTTGACTGGTGAAATCATGATGTCCTCTTTGACCGGTCTGCAACCGAATTGAGCAAAAGTTGTGTACTGTGGCCGGCGAAACAGTCTGTCAGGGGCCACAACGCGTGGCATTATAGTCAATCCTACCCACATCACAAAACGCCACAATGACCGACTTATCCACATCCAATGAGCCGACACTGGCGCCTGTTAATTTTCGGCGCGCCACGTTTTTGCAAAGCGCTAGCGCAATCAATAACGCGCCGCCGGACACGGGCTCAGAGGTCGCTTTCGCAGGCCGGTCAAACTCCGGAAAGTCCAGCGCAATCAATACCTTAACGGACAACGGAAAGCTGGCTAGGACGTCGCGTACACCAGGGCGAACCCAGCTCATTAACTTTTTTTCCCTCAGTGACAATCAGCGCCTGGTGGACCTACCCGGCTACGGCTATGCCAAAGTGCCGCTAAAAATGAAACAAGAATGGAACCGACACTTGGAGAGCTACCTGCAACGCCGGGAAAGTCTGCGTGGACTGGTACTACTCATGGATATTCGCCACCCCCTAAGGGATCAAGACGAGCAAATGATCACCTGGGCCGCCAACGCAGGCATGCCGGTGCACGTTTTGCTCACTAAAGCTGACAAATTGAAGCGCGGTCCCGCTAAGAGCACCTTACTATCCGTTCAAGGTCGGCTGAGCGAACACGGCGACCTCGTCTCGGTGCAGTTATTTTCGTCGCTAAAAAGGGACGGCCTGAAGGAGTTAGAAAAGCGGCTGCAAGGCTGGCTCACCGACAGCTCGGTGTTTGAGCAAGACAGCCCCGAGGAAGACCCCGCCGAGGACTGAATCAGGCCGCGTTAAAGTCCTGCTCTAGCGCCGCCTCAATACGCTCGAAAAAGGGTGCTCGGGTACGTAGCTTGGTCGCGTAATAAGCAGGCATGTTGAGGCTGGCAAATTGTTCGGCCGCGGCCTGAGCGCGCGTCATCAAATCCTCAGCCGGTACCGCTTCGTCAAGATAACCGGCACTGACCGCCGCATCGGGACCATAAATACAGGCCAGGTTCACCGCTGACTGAAGGTGGGTCTCACTTAAGCGCGCCCGAGCCAGCTCGACACCAAACCACGGCAAGGTCATGCCAATAGCTACTTCATTTAAACCGAGCTTGAACTCACCTTTAGCACCGATGCGGTAATCGGCAGACAAACACAACAACGCGCCCATGGCGAGTGCGTGACCACTGACCGCTAAGACCACCGGCGTCGGAAAACGCATTAATCGGAGCGCGGTCTGAGCACCCTTGTTGAGCAACCGAACCGTATCAGCGTCAAGTCGAGCCATGACTGACAGATCAAATCCTGCCGAAAACTTACCCGGCCGGCCCGCAATGATTACCGGCTTCGCGCGCGACTCGGCCAGATCTAAACCTGCCGCCAGGGCATCTAACATGTCAAAACCCAACGCATTGGCCTTACCGTCATCCATCGACAGCTGGGTGAAGTACTCGTGCTCAAAAACAGTTACCAAACCAGCCATAACGGCTCCTTACACTCAAAAGGCGTATCAATATTCAGTGGGCCTGATCCCAATTGCTGCCCACCCCGGTCTCCACCAACAACGGCACCGCCAGATCGGCAACCCCCGCCATCAAGTCGGGCAACGCGCTACAGAGGGCTTCAGCGTCTCGCTCTGCCACCTCAAAAACGAGCTCGTCATGCACCTGCATAATTAGGAGCGCATCAACAGCGGATTCAGATAGCCATTTATCCACTGCAATCATGGCGAGCTTGATAACGTCGGCAGCCGTACCCTGCATAGGCGCATTGATGGCGGTTCGCTCGGCCGCCTGCTGCCGCTGTTTGTTGCGTGCATTGATTTCAGGCAGATACAGTCGCCGCCCGAATAAAGTTTCCACGTAACCCTTCTCATGGGCGACGGCCCGGGTCTCGTCCATGTAATGGGCCACCCCCGGATACCGCTCGAAGTAGCGATTGATGTAATCCTGCGCCTCGTGGCGAGCTAGGCGTAGCTGTTTAGCCAGGCCAAATGCCGACATGCCATAAATAAGACCGAAGTTGATCGCCTTGGCCTTGCGACGTTGATCGCCCGATACCTGGTCAATAGCAACATCAAACACCTCTGCTGCTGTCGCGCTGTGAACATCGAGCCCTGCGCCAAAGGCTTGCAGCAGTCCATCGTCTCGAGATAGGTGCGCCATGATACGCAACTCTATTTGAGAGTAATCGGCAGCGACGATTAATCGGCCCTCGGGTGCACAAAACGCCTGTCGAATGCGGCGGCCCTCGGCGGTGCGTATGGGGATATTCTGGAGGTTGGGATCAGACGACGACAATCTGCCTGTCGCCGTGACGGCTTGATGATATGACGTGTGCACCCGCCCGGTATCGGGGTCGATCATCTCCGGCAGTTTATCGGTATAGGTAGATTTCAACTTAGATAGGCTGCGATATTCCAACAACACCTCAGGCAGCGGATAGTCAAGCGCCAACTCTACCAAGACGTCCTCAGCCGTTGAAGGTGCTCCCTTGGGGGTCTTCTTAATGACTGGCAACTCAAGCTTTTCGAACAGAATTTCCCCTAGCTGTTTGGGCGAGCCCAAATTGAATGCTTGGCCCGCCAGCTCATGAGCTTTTTGCTCCAACTCCTGCAACCGCCCCGTGAGCTCATGGCTCTGATCCGCCAACAACTGACGATCAATACGCGCGCCGTTGCGCTCAATACGTGCCAGCACCGGCACAAGGGGCATCTCTACCTCGCGATATAGTTGTGCCAACCGCGGCTCTCGTTCCAGACGCTGCCACAAGGTGTCATGCAGCCGTAAAGTCACATCCGCATCTTCAGCCGCGTAAGGCGCCGCCTGCTCCAGAGCAATCTGGTTAAAGGTCAATTGTTTCGCACCCTTGCCCGCAATATCCTCAAAGCCAATCGTTTTCTGGCCTAAATATTTCAACGCCAGCGAATCCATATCATGACGGGTGCCAACGGAGTCCAAGACGTAAGACTCCAGCATCGAATCGTGCTCGATGCCACGCAAAACAATACCGTGATTCGCAAGCACGTTGGCGTCGTACTTTAAGTTTTGGCCGAGCTTTGGTTTGTTGGCATCTTCTAGCAAAGGTTTCAGTAACGACAGCACTTCGTCGCGGTCGAGCTGCTGCGGTGCGCCGGGATAATCGTGCGCTAATGGAACGTAAGCGGCGCTGCCGGGAGTTACCGAAAAGGAAACACCCACCACAGACGCCTGCATGTAATTGAGGCTAGTGGTCTCGGTATCGAAGGCAAACAAAGGGGCTTCCTGCAGCCGCTGCAACCAATCTTGTAGCTGACTCGCTTCTGTCACTACATCAACACTGAGCGGCGTTGACATGGGCTGTATTGGCGCATCTGTCTCCGCGTCAGGGGGCTCGCTAAGCGCATCAGATAACCAGCCCTTGAACTCCAGCTCACGGAACCACTGGGTGAGCGCCTCCGTGTCCGGAGCCTTGGCTTCTAAGTCCGCCTCAGTTAGGTCGAGTTCACAATCCAATTTGATGGTCGCCAACTCGTAAGATAGCTGTGCTGCGTCGCGGTTTGCCTCAAGCTTTGCCCCAAGGGTCTTGGCGCCTCGCACGTCGAGCGTAGCCACGCTATCCAAATTTGCATAAATGTCTGCAATGCCACCGATTCCTTGTAGCAGTGCCAATGCGGTCTTTTCGCCGACGCCTGCAACGCCAGGAATGTTATCCACCTTGTCACCTTGGAGCGCCAAGAAATCAATAATAAGTGACGGGGGTATACCAAACTTGTCGACCACACCTTGAGGATCCATCACTGTATTGGTCATGGTGTTAATCAGGGTAACCTGATCATTGACCAACTGCGCCATATCCTTGTCGCCGGTGGAAATCAGGACTTTACGACCCTGCTCAGATGCGCGCACAGCCAACGTCCCAATGACATCGTCGGCCTCCACACCCGCCACACAGACCAAAGGCAAGCCCATGGCTCGGATCATGGCGTGAATAGGTTCAATCTGTTCACGCAGCTCCTCGGGCATGGGCGGCCGATTAGCCTTGTACTCGGCGTACATTTCATTTCGAAAAGTGGGTCCCTTAGCATCAAAAACCACCACCACCTGACCATCAGGGTGATCCGCTACCAGCCGACGGATCATGCCAATAACGCCTTTAGCCGCCCCGGTGTTAAGGCCCTTGGAATTCGTCAATGCAGGTAAAGCGTGATAGGCGCGAAACAGATAAGACGAGCCGTCAACTAAAATTAGCTGCTCAGACAAGATCAATGCTCCCAAAGATATCGGGCGGACCGATAGGTGACTTTGAACTTAGCCAAATCCAAGGGCGCTCGAAAGAATCCGTGAAAGTCGCCTCTTGGGTTGACCAGCGCAACGTTCGAACTGTGGTCCACCTGATAGCTACCATCCGCTTCGGTGACTTTACGAAAGGGCGCACTAAAGCGGTGGGCCAGTTGCAATATTTCGGTGAACTCGCCAGTGACACCGACGAAGTCAGGATGAAAGTACGGCACGTATTGCGCCAAGACGTCCTGCGTATCCCTCGCCGGGTCTACTGACACCATCACCACCTGGGTGTTGGCGGCCTCGGTTTGTTCTAGCTGAGAGACAACTTCAGCTAAAAATGTCATCGTGGTTGGGCAGACGTCGGGGCAGTGAGTAAAGCCCCAAAACACCAAGGTCCAAGTTCCCTTCAAGTTCTCACGCGTAAAGGCCTGCCCGTGGTGATCGATCAGTGAAAACGCACCGAGGTCACGGGGTGTTTCAAACACAAATAAGCCGTTCGCTCGCGTTTCAGCCTCTGTCATGACCCGCGGCTGCTGAATGCGGTAAACAAAACTCGCCACAATAACAACGATGAAAGTCAGAATGGCCGCAACGGTGAGGCCAATACCACGTCGTGAAGTTGTGGTCACAACGGCGCTCCTAAAATCCAATGGTCCGCCAGCATGGCGATGAACAACACGCACAAATAGGTGATGGAATACTTAAAGGTCTCCATCGGCGCCTGTCTGTTCTTGTCACGAATAATTTCGATGGACCAGTACAAAAAGATGGCGCCCAATATCAACGCGCTGGCCAAATATAGCCAATCACTCATACCCGTCACAAACGGGAGCACCGTGATCAACACCATGAGTATGGTGTAGAGCAGAATGTGCAATGCGGTAAATCCGACGCCGTGGGTCACCGGCAGCATGGGAATTCCTACTCTGGCGTACTCTTCTCGCCGATGAATTGCCAACGCCCAAAAGTGCGGCGGCGTCCAGGCAAAAATAATTAGCACTAACAATAGCGCATGCCCATGTATTTCACCCGTCACCGCCGTCCAACCCAAAAGCGGCGGCGCGGCACCGGCGAGGCCGCCAATGACGATATTTTGCGGCGTCGCACGCTTCAAGAACATGGTGTAGATGAAGGCATAACCAATAAGGCTGGCCACTGAAAGCACGGCGGTAATTGTGTTCACCCAGATCACCAGAATACCTATACCCAGTAGCGACAAAATCGCGGCAAACGCAATGGCCTTGGTCTGGGTAATGCGCCCCTGCGCCACCGGACGACCCTGAGTGCGATCCATCTGCTGATCAATACGCTCATCGACGACGTGATTAATCGCAGCAGCGGCTCCGGCACATAAAGCAATGCCCAAATTGCCTAAGACCAGAGGCTCCCATGGAACCCAACCTGGCACTGCCATACAGTTGCCGATCAAGGCGGTGATGATCATTAAGGCAACTACTCGAGGCTTGGTTAACTCCAGATAGTCCTCCCACACCGCACGCGCAGAGGTCATTGATCACCTCCAGAATTTTTGAGAAGAAATTTGAGGTCCTTCAACACCGACTTGTAATCGATGCTGTCGTTGTAACGCATCATCACCCAACCGGCACTGTCTACCAGGTACCAGTGATTAGGATCCTGGCTAATCTCGCTAAACAACGCAGTGATGTTGTCAGGGGCGGTTTCCAGAATACGTAGCCCACGTTGCTCGCGTTGTGCGTACTCGACCAAGGGTTCGTTCAAGATGACGGAACCCGCTGTGTTTCCTGCCTCGGTAGCTTCCGGTTGCGAATCGACACGCACTGCCGCTAACGGCTGTTCCAATACCATCACCCGGCGAACGCGATTGAATTCCCGCCCCAAAGCGATATGAATTTGACGCGTGAAATAAAGACGCTCCGAGCAAGCAACGTCGCAGCGGCTACCTACCACGGGAACCAACAGCGTCCATTGGGCCTCCAAATCGCTCCAATGGACCTCGGCGCCGGTATCGCTAATAAACGCCGTATTCTCCAATTGCCTTGGCGGTTGAACCAAGTCACCGTTGTTGGCCGTGCCCAATGCGCCAATGAGATCGAGATCACCGTTCACAACGAAGTACCAAAGCCAAGTAGCGGCTAGCAACAAGGTAATGGGCAGACCCGCTACCATGAGGATAACCATTTTGGCCTGATGGGCCTCAGATGAACTCACTGACATATAAAACTCTCAGACATGGGTCTCGCCCTCGACTCGAGCCGATGCGACTCGCGCGAGACGGATTATCAACGCGATCAACAACACACCAGCCATGGTAAACCATTGCACCGCGTAACCGACGTGTTTATCAGGGCTTTGATTAACCACCTGCCAATCAGCCCGATAAGCCAGTGGGTGTTCGGGGGCAATACGCACAAACACCGGCAACAGCGGCGCACCGAAAAAACGCTCAATGGCCGGCTGCAGGGAGTCAAAATCATAGGTTTGTATCACGGCAGGCAATGTCTCGGGGGCGACTGGCTCAGCAAGTGTATAAGCCTCTCCCGGTGCCACGTAAAAGCGCCCAGCGAGTGTCGTTTGCCCAGAAGACAGATTGACCACGGGTAATTGCCGCCGTGCGGGGTCACCGGCGACCCACCCTAAATTCACGGGTATGACGCCCAGGTCAGTCTTTACCAATACTATGACTTCGTAGCCGACGCGACCTGAGCGGGTACGGTTGTCGAGCAATAGATATCCATTCTCTAAGGTACTGCCGACAAGCGATACACGCCGGTCAGCTAGTGCATCCCGGTCAAAGTCCCCGGTCAGGAATGAAGCAATAGCTGCTGTAAGGTCAATCGGGGCCTGCTGCTGACGCGCCGCATGGCGCTCTGCCAGCTCGCGCTTTTCCTCTGCCCGTTCGAGTTGCCAGAAACCCAGAGAACACAGCAGCGCCAGCAACAACAAACCGAACAGCAAAAACGCAACGTCAAGGCGCCGCAGCATTGAGGGAGCGTTCGCGTTACACTGTCGTGATTCAGTCATGCTAATTCATACCTTGTGGAGCACACCTTGCTCAAATCTCTCATTATTGCCTTCATGATCGCCCTAGTAGCCAGCCTCGGCAGTGGCCTGTATTTTCTCATGCTCGACCAGGGCCGGCGAGATAAGCGCCGATTGTTCACCTCGCTCGGTGTCCGTCTGGCCTTAGCCACCGGGTTGGTGTCACTTATCGTGTTTGGTGTGGCTACCGGGCAGCTTGGTAATCGTAACCCTTGGGATCCCGGCCCGCAGGTTGCAACACCGGCTACAGACCAGTCGTAATGAAGCCGAAAAAAAGGGGCGCTAGGCGCCCCTTTTTTTCATTCAGTTCTGAATTACAGGATGTAAACAAACAAAAACAAGAACACCCAGACCACGTCAACGAAGTGCCAGTACCAGCTGGATGCCTCAAAGCCAAAGTGATCAGTTGCTGTGAAATGCTTGCCTTTAAGCGATCGAATCAATTGGATCAACAGCATGGTCATACCCATGGCCACGTGGAAACCGTGAAAGCCAGTCAGCATGAAGAATGTCGAACCGTAGATACCCGAAGCCAAAGTCAAACCAAAGAGCTCATAAGCTTCGTGGTATTCAGCTGCCTGTAAAAACAGGAACACAATACCCAGCAGTACAGTGATGCCCAGCCACAGGTTGAACTTACCGCGTTGGTCATTGAGGATCGCCGTGTGCGCCACGTGTACTGTGAAGCTTGAAGACAACAGGATGATGGTGTTCCACATAGGCAGCCACTCGTACCAAGAATGGGCATCAGCAAAACTCATGCTGCGCTGTTGGCTAGCAAAGATACCGTTGTTGGCAATGGCTTGACTGTCGGCCCCACCCACCGCTTCTTGCGGGGTTACAACCGGAGGCCAGCTAAAATCGAAGCCGGGCCACAACAATTCGTTCATGCGTCCCGCTTCTCCCTCGCCAGCCAACCAGGGTCCCGCAAGGTTGCGTACGTAAAACAGCGCACCAAAAAACGCAAAGAAGAACATAACCTCTGAAAAAATGAACCAGAACATGCCCAAGACATAGCTTTTGCTTAGCTGGCCGCTGTTCATGCCCTGCAGGTTTTCTCGGATGGTCGTGCCAAACCAGCTAGTCAACGTCAGCGCAAAAAATGCCAAACCAAACAGCAGCACCCACTTAGAATTAGACGCCACAGCAGGATCGCCAAAGGTCATGTCATTGAGAACAAGACCGCCCCCAAAAACCGTGCAGACAAGGCCAATGGTTGCGCGAATGGCAAGGGTCGAGCTCTCCGGAACGTAGTATTTTTCGTAGCCTTCAGGCGCTGTTTCCGTGGAAGACATGTCTTTTCTCCAATAAATGATCCGCTCTGTGCGGTCTATCCAGTATTAACGCGCGGCGACCTGGGGGCCAACGCTGTCGGTCACATCAAAGATGGTGTACGACAACGTGATGCGCTTGATATCTGCCGGCAGATCCCGGTCGACAATAAATTGCAATGGCAGTTCAGCTCGATCTTTCCCGTCTAGAGGCTGCTGGTTAAAACAAAAACATTCGGTTTTGTGAAAGTACGCCGCTGCCCGAGCTGGTGAAATGCTGGGAATGGCTTGGGCCACCATCGCGCTATCCGTGGGGTTCGCAGCCAAAAATACGGTGTCATTGGCCGCACCCGGGTGCACGCGCATCATGGTGACTGACGGACGAAACTCCCAGGGCATTCGCTCGTTATTGGTAGCAACAAATTGCACCAAGACCTCACGGGAATCATCAATACTGCTGACCGCCGAGGTATAAGCCTGTCCCGAGGTTTTGCCGTTGATTCCCAGCGCATCACACAGGACGTTATACAAAGGCACCATCACCACAAAGACAAACGCAAACATAGCGACCGTCACTGCCACCAATTTGACGGCAGTGTCGATGCTGGGATTTGCGCTCAGTCTCATCGGCGGCAATTAGGCGTGAGACGCCTCAATCTGGGGCGGTACTTCAAAGGTGTGATAGGGCGCAGGCGTAGGAATTGTCCACTCGAGGCCCTCTGCTCCGTCCCAAACCTTCTCATCGCTGACGCGCTGACCGGCAACAATCGTGGCAATCACATTATACAAGAACAGCAGCTGCGAAGCACCGTAAATGAAGGCCCCAATCGAGGACATCATGTTGAAGTCAGCGAACTGCAGGGCGTAATCCGGAATACGGCGCGGCATACCGGACAGACCAACAAAGTGCTGCGGGAAAAACGTGATGTTAAAGCCGACAAAGGATACCCAGAAGTGCAGCTTGCCCATGCTCTCGTTGTACATACGCCCGCACCACTTCGGCAGCCAGTAGTACACCGCTGCAGTCATGGAGAATACCGCACCCGCTACCATGACGTAATGGAAGTGAGCCACGACGAAATAGGTGTCATGGTACTGGAAGTCAGCCGGGGCGATAGACAACATCAAGCCCGTGAAACCACCCAAAGTAAACAGCACCAGGAAACCCAAGCAGAACAACATGGGCGTCTCCAGGGTAATGGCACCGCGCCACATGGTGGCTACCCAGTTGAACACTTTCACACCCGTTGGGACGGCAATCAGCATGGTGGCGTACATAAAGAACAGCTCACCCGCGACCGGCATACCCACGGTGTACATGTGGTGCGCCCAAACGATGAATGACAAAAACGCAATCGACGCCGTGGCGTAAACCATTGAGGCGTAGCCAAACAGCGGTTTGCGAGAAAAGGCAGGAATGATCTGAGAGATCACACCAAAGGCGGGCAAAATGATGATGTAGACCTCGGGGTGACCGAAGAACCAAAACACGTGCTGGAACAATACCGGGTCACCGCCACCTGCCGCCGAGAAGAAACTCGTGCCGAAGTGGATGTCCATCAGCATCATGGTTACACAGCCCGCCAAAACAGGCATAACGGCTACCAACAAAAAGGCCGTAATCAACCAGGTCCATACGAAAAGAGGCATCTTCATGTAAGTCATGCCGGGCGCGCGCATGTTCATCACTGTAGCGATGATGTTGATAGAGCCCATGATCGATGACATACCCAAAATATGGATAGAAAAAATAAAGAACGTGACCGACGGCGCTGCATAGGTTGTGGACAGCGGCGCATAGAACGTCCAACCGAAGGCCGGCGCACCGCCCTCCATGAACAGCGTGGAGGCCAACATCAAAAAGCCCGGGGGCAGGATCCAGAAACTCCAGTTGTTCATGCGCGGCAGTGCCATATCTGGAGCACCGATCATCATGGGGATCAGCCAGTTAGCCAATCCCACGAACGATGGCATGATCGCCCCAAATACCATGACCAGCCCATGCAATGTGGTCATCTGGTTAAAGAAGGCAGGCTCTACAAGTTGCATGCCGGGCTGGAATAGCTCGGCACGAATAACCATGGCAAAAAAGCCACCCAGCAAGAACATGGCAAATGAAAACCACAGATACATGGTGCCGATATCTTTGTGGTTAGTGGTAAAGAACCAGCGAGAAAGGCCCTTGGCTGGTCCGTGGTGATGATCGCCCATCGATAATTCTCCCAATTAACCTTTCTTGAAGTTAGCCACGTCGGCAGGCTGCACAACGTCGCCGGTATTGTTGCCAAAGGCATTGCGCTGATACGTAATCACCGCCGCCATATCGACATCGCTTAGCTGGCCACCAAATGCCTGCATGGCCGTGCCGGATACACCCTTAATGCCCACTTCCAGGTGCTTGGAAATGTCGCCCAGCGCAACCGCGCTGCCCGCAATCGCTTTGCCCACGCCGCCTTCACCGTTGGCGCCATGGCAGGCTAGACACTGGCCGCCGTAGACTTGCTCGCCACGAGTCAGCAGGTCGGCCAGGCTCATTTCCTGCTCGGCCAAGGCCGCTTCGGCCGCACCAGCGGAACGCTTGGCACCCAGCCAAGCCGAGAACTCGTCAGGGCTGACAGCATGAACAACCACGGGCATGAAGCCATGATAAGCACCACATAGCTCGGTGCACTGACCACGATAGATTCCCTCTTGGGGAACGTTGGTCCAGGTTTCGTTAATGAAGCCAGGAATGGCATCGCGCTTAACAGCGATTTCGGGTACCCACCATGAGTGGATGACATCATTGGCGGTAACCAAAAAACGCACTTTTGTGTTGGTAGGGATAACCAAGGGTTCGTCTACCTCAAGAAGATAATTCGCATCTTTCGGTTCAGAGTTGTAGATAGCCTCTTGGCTGGTAGCCAAGTTAGAGAAGAAGGAGACATTGTCGCCATTCTCGTCGAGGTATTCATACTTCCACTTCCACTGGTATCCGGTAACAAGGATATCGAGCTCGGCATCATCGTTGTTGTACACCTCTAACAACGTCGAGGTCGCCGGCACCGCCATACCAATCAGGATGAAGAACGGGATAATAGTCCACAGCACTTCAACCTTGGTGCTCTCATGGAACGTCGCCGGTATCACGCCTCGCGACTTTCGGTGATAAAAAATCGAGTAGAGCATCACTGCGAAAACAGCAACGCCGATAACCACGCAGATCCAAAAAATCAGCATATGCAGGTCGTAGATTTGCGCGCCCACCTCGGTAACGCCTTTGGCCATATTGACCCGGTTGGTCTCAGCCATCGCTGCCGGCATCACCAACCACGCCGTGGCCGCCAAAATCGATTGAGCTAGTTGTCTAACTGACATTTCCGCCTCTCCAGATGACGCCGTTTCATAGCGTCGACAAACATGAACCCCACGCCGCGCACGCCCTAAGGCTCGCGGGATGAGGAGGATGTGTGTTGTTATTTTCCCCCCAAGCTTGGCTTGGCCGGCTTATCGCACCGCATTCTCTTGGCGGCGCTGTTCGGAGACGGAACTCGGGCCCCGTCATGCGGCGCGAATTATAGCGAAATAACTGAAAAATCACAGGGGATCTGAAACGCTCGCCAAAACCGTCATGACCAGGCTGGTAACCGCTACATATGGTGCTCGCCAGGCGTTTTTAGGCCCACATCTGGTGTTTTTGCGTTTTATCGCTCGTCATTGCCCAAAGACGACTTTTTCCCATCTAACAGCTTGACAGGCTCGGCCTGTGTATCAACGCGTCTAGCCGCGGCTCGAGTGACGCGGGTACTGGGCTCAGCGCCGATCCCCTCGCTAGGCCGTCCATCCTCGAACCCACAATCAATACAGCGCCGAGTTTCACCGTCAGGACTGATGGTCAGGCGGTCTGGGATCGCACAACGCGGACAGACCGCACCAGAAATAAATCGCCACGGTTTAGGCGGAAAAGATTCGACCACGGATGCTGTCTCACTGATGAACTCGCTGCTATGGTAGCGCGTTCTAACGTATGTGAGCAGGTAGCATGATTGGTGAGCTAACCTTGAGTGGTTCCATCCGAGCCTATCGGGACCAACTGCCCGCGCTGGGTGATCGAGTTTTTGTAGATGCCTCTGCCGTCGTCATCGGTGACGTCACCTTGGGTGATGACACAGGTATTTGGCCGCAAAGCGCTGTGCGAGGCGACGTCAATAGCATCTGTATAGGTGACAGAACAAACGTGCAGGACGGAGCCATTTTGCACTGCTCACGACGCAGCCCAAAAGTACCGCAGGGCCACCCGCTCAACATCGGCGATGACGTGTCAGTGGGGCACGGTGCTATTTTGCATGGCTGCCGACTGGCGGATCGCATCATTGTCGGGATGGGAGCGATTGTTATGGATGACGCCCGCGTGGACAGCGATGTGATTATTGCCGCGGGTAGCCTAGTGACGCCTGGGAAACATCTAGAGAGTGGCTGGATCTATGCCGGTAGCCCTGCCCGACCTTTGCGAGCACTGACTCCTGAAGACCTTGAGCTGATTCTTGAGAATGCTCGCAGCTATGTCGGCTTAAAAGACCAGCAATTGGCCGAAAGGTCTTAAGCGATAATCATATGACGAATCTGCTGAATAACGGGCGTTGTTGCCGGTCGCCGTCCGCGCCATAAATAGTAACTTTCAGCGGCTTGCTCCACGAGCATGCCCAAACCGTCTGTAACAGCCCAGGCCATGTTGCCAGCAGACCAGCGCATAAAAGGTGTTGGCTCGGCGCCGTACATCATGTCGTAGCAACAACAACGGTCACTCAGCGCCAACTCCGGTAATGCTGGCATCTCTCCCTCAAGACTGGCGCTAGTGCCGTTTATCACCAGATCGAAGGCGGAGCCAGCAATCTCTTGCAAACCAGTCCCGCTAACCGCAGTGCGAGAACCTTGAAACAACTGCGCCAAAGCGGCGGCCTTCTCCGGCGTGCGGTTGGCGATGACGATACTGGCCGGCGCTTCGGCTAGGAGCGGTGCGAGAACGCCCCGAACCGCACCGCCAGCACCCAATACCAAAACCCGACGCCCGGCCAGTTGCCAACCCTGATTGGCCACCATGTCGCGAATTAAGCCAACACCATCGGTGTTATCGGCTTTAATGCCGCCCGTTTCTGTAGGAATTAAACAATTAGCCGCTCCTGCGCGAATGGCGCGATCACTGGATTCGTCGGCCAACGCAAAAGCGCGCTCTTTAAAGGGCACCGTAATATTGAGGCCACCACCGCCTCGGGAAAAAAACGCCGAGACCTGCTGCTCAAAGTCATCGAGTTCTACCCTGACAGCGCGATAGGTCAGCGATTCACCCAATTGTTCTGCGAACGCCGCGTGAATGACCGGCGATTTGCTGTGTTTGATGGGGTTACCAAACACGGCGTAGGTTGCGGTTTCAGTATCGTTCACGCTAACAGCTCAGCAGACGAAATTAGGCCGGCGCCTGTTGAGGGTCTGCCGTGAGCCAATCTCGTGGTTGTAGGTAGTACTCGAGTAAGTCGCCCTCGGGTGTACCCGATTCAGGCGACACACCGTACTCCCACCGCACCAACGGAGGCAACGACATCAAGATGGACTCCGTTCGACCATTGGATTGCAACCCAAAAATTGTGCCTCGGTCGAATACCAGGTTGAACTCAACGTAGCGACCCCGACGGTAAAGCTGCCATTGCCGCTCACGTTCGCCCCAAGGCATGTCTTTACGACGCTGCAATATGGGTTCATAAGCCTCGATGAAGTTGTCCCCTACGGAACGCATAAACGCGAAGGTTTTATCAAAACCCCACTCATTAAGATCGTCATAAAACAGACCGCCCACGCCTCGCGGTTCGTTGCGGTGTTTTAAGTGAAAATAGTCATCGCACCATGCTTTATAGCGCTCATAAACGCCCTCGCCAAAAGGGTCACACGCCGCTTTGGCCTGGGCATGCCAACTGTGAACATCCTCGAAATTGCCGTAGTAGGGAGTTAGATCGAAGCCACCGCCCATCCACCAAACCGGCTCCTCTCCCTCCTTCTCGGCGACAAACATTCGAACGTTGGCGTGGGACGTTGGGGCATATGGGTTTCTCGGGTGAATCACCAAGGACACACCCATGGCTCGAAACCCGCGGCCAGCCAGTTCCGGTCTGGCGTGGGTGGCCGACGCGGGCAACTGCTTACCGACAACGTGAGAGAAATTAACGCCGCCCTTTTCAATCACCGCGCCGTCAGCAAGCACGCGGGTAATACCGCCGCCGCCCTCGGGTCGATCCCACACCTCGCGCGTAAAGTCTGCGGTACCGTCCACAGCACTCAAGCGCTGACAAATGCGGTCTTGGAGGTCGGTGAGGTAATTCTCAACGGCTGCGATTTCCATACGTATTCCTTTGTTTACCTGACCCCATGCCTAGCTTTAGGCTCTGATCACATCTCCAGTGCCAACCCGGCGTATTGTTGACGGTTTACCACTGAGGTCAACCGTACCTGCCGCCACGGGTAAGTTGGGGCCAAAATAGTTCACGACTTGCACCCGGGTCATGGCGGGCTGAGCGCCGGCCGGATTAGCCGAAGTCGACACCAAAAAACCTCCACTCAAGCGACACAGGGCAGCCAGTATCGGGGAGGAGGTAACCCGCAGCGCCACCTCTTCGCTATCGCCGGTAATCCAGTCAGGGAACCGCCCTTGGTTTGGCAATAACCAGGTATTGGGTCCTGGCCAACTCAATCGAACAGCGGCTCGCTCAGCGGCTGTGAGCGGCATCAACAGCGGCTCAACCGTGTCGACGTCGCCGGCGACAACGATGAGACCTTTGCTGAGCTCACGCCCTTTTAAACGCAGCAGTTCCAGAACTGCAGCACCATCAAAAGGGTCGCAGCTTAGCCCCCAAACAGACTCAGCAGGGCAGGCGACCACCGCACCTGCCATCACCGCCGAAGCCAGACGCTGTAACCTAAATGACGACAAAATGCTGTCCCGAATACTTTACAGTCGGGGGCATTCTACAGCGCTGATGGCAAAAATGCTGGTGCGCTGGAGGAGTGACATTTCCGGTAACCTAGTGCCGTCGCGTAGACTCTGCCGGCCAGCTCCAAGCGGCTGATTTCGGCAGCGACATCAGCCACTGGCAACGCCGTGGCCACCGCCAAGTCATTAAGGCTGATCTCGCCATCACCCAATGCCTGTAACAACTTGTGTCCTTCGGTCGATAAGTCGCCCCCGTTTGGATGGCCGGTTGGGCCATGGAGCGATCCACTACTGGAGACAGAAACCGCCAATTGCCCCTCAAGGGCGGCGCCCAACTCCAGCACGATATCCTGAGTTGAGGTAAGCAACCGAGCACCCTGTTGCAGTAAATGCAGGCACCCCGCTCCAGCTCGATGGAAAATAGACCAGGGACAGACAAAGACCTCGCGACCCTGATCCAAGGCGGCGTTAGCGGTAATCAGAGTGCCACTAGGGCGACCGGCTTCGACCACTACCACCGCCAGCGATAAGCCAGAGATGGTGCGATTGCGTCGGGGAAAGTGCCACCGCTCCGGGGCACAGCCAGGAAGAAACTCACTGACTAAAGCGCCGTCACGGGCGACTTGCTCTGCTATAGCGCGGTGCTCACTCGGATAGATCCGATCAAACCCTGTCGCCATTACCGCTACCGTCTGCCCCGACGCTGCCAACGCCGCCTTGTGTGCGCAACCGTCAATGCCCCGCGCCAAA
Source organism: uncultured Alteromonadaceae bacterium (assembly GCA_964412695.1). Taxonomy (GTDB): domain Bacteria; phylum Pseudomonadota; class Gammaproteobacteria; order Pseudomonadales; family Halieaceae; genus Luminiphilus. Next base: position 25,667 of record CAYPPU010000011.1, read on the forward strand.
CCGCTGACCACAGAAAGGCCCGCCGACGCCAATTCAGCGCTAACCGTTTCTGCCAACGTCACTCCCTCTCTGGAGGGATGGCGCGTACCCACAATCGCCACAGCAGGGCGACTCAGCCGGGCGGGATCACCCATGCAAAACAACGCCGGCGGCGCATCTTGACACCACGCTAACTGGGCCGGGTACAGATCAGATCCATAAGGGATAACACATAGATTATAAGTAAGCGCCCACTTTGGCGGCCGGTCAGGCTTGGCCTGGTCTAGTCGCAGGCTTAGTTGCGCGAGCCGATCATCGTTTAGCCAGTTCGCAAGGCAAGAAAAGCTTGCGGGTTGATCGGGCCTAAAACCCCGGTCGAAACACTCCCTTCGCTCCGCATAGCTGAGCATAGGATCTTGTAAAAATGTCAGCCAACGGGCATCCGCCGCAGGATCGCGGCCTAGATCATGTGTCATTCGCTCTTCCTTGAGCTGATGGGGCGCTCATCCATGAGCGCACTCGTGTTATGTCGGATGGCGCGCCCTGCCGGGCGTTTCAGTGATCCGCTATTGCAAGGGGGCTACGGATTCTCGACCCGATCGCCCACTGCCAGAGGGCGGGTTGCTTTCAAGACCAAGCCGTAACTGGCTTTATCGTATACCGCGAAAACCATGAGCACGCCTGCGCGCACATCCGGTAGACGAACCTCTCCACCCTCAACAGTGTCCTTTACTGTCGGCCCAGCTCGGTAGATGGCCAACACATCGCCCACTTCTATCCCCTCGCGCTCACCTCGATTAATGGTCACGATACTCAGCGGTCCAACCTGCGACACACCTTGATCAACCGAGACCATGAAGGCGTCGGAAACCGTAACCGATGGGGGTTTAGGCTGATAATCCGCATCAAAGACACCCTCTTCTAAAGGCAACAAACGATCACCAACCCTAACTTCCTCGGTAATGCGGGCGACCTCCAGAGCGGTAACTTCCGGCGCTTGCTCGCCGCGCCGATCTACCGGCGCGCGGGATACAGTGCCGATATCAGTCACCTGGTAACCCAAAAGCTCATCGGTAACCGGATCAACGATGGCCTGCCCTTCGCGAACAATGGCAAAGGACTGAGATTCACTACTCAAAGGTCCTCGTGCATAAATCTTGTCTCCGAGACCACTAATCAAGCGGCCGGCATCACCCGCCACCACATAAGCCAAGTCATCCATTTCTTCCTCGGCAACCACACGATTGGCTCGTAAAAAGGGATCTATATGCTGACGCGGGATCGGTGGAATAGCGCTCGCTATCGGCTCCCGACGCATCGTGGGTGACAGCGTAACCTCCGCCCGCTCTGCCAAAGTCAGAACGGGTTCGCCATCAAGCCATTGCAGACGCAGCACATCACCAGGGTAGATGAGATGCGGATTATCAATAGCCGGATTCGCGTTCCATAGTTCTGGCCAGCGCCAGGGCTCGGACAGATACATGTCGCTAATATCCCAGAGCGTGTCGCCAGACTTCACGACATAGGTCAACGGCACATCGCTGTTGAGTTTGAGGCTATCAGCCAGCGCGGAGACGGAGAGCATAACCGCTAAAAATGCCGTGACGCCCTTGCGCCACCTTAATCTCATTCTCATGACGCTGCCCTGTTCTACCCAGACTACCATCGTCCTTATCTCCTATCAGCTCGGCATTGTCACTGGGGGGCCGGGTTACGAGGCATTCTATCCCTCGCGACGCGACCACACTCACCAAGTTATAATCTCAGTGTGCGGCGGGCCTGCCCTAGAGGCAAGCACAAATCCTGCCACCTTTATTCCCAATCGCCCAGGGCAAATAAGCGTAGAAACGTCATGGCTTTGTTACCCATTCTAGAATTTCCCGACCCACGCTTGCGGACCAAGGCGCGGCCGGTTTCCGACGTGGATGCGCGTATTCAAAAGCTTATCGACGACATGCTAGAAACCATGTACAACGCACCCGGTATCGGCTTGGCAGCCAGCCAAGTGGATGTGCACGAACAGGTAATTGTCATTGATCTGTCTGAAACCAAAGACCAACCTCGGGTATTCATCAATCCCGAAGTCGAAGTTATTGAGGCCGAGCTTGGCCAGTATGACGAAGGCTGCCTATCGGTACCCGGTTTCTATGAAACGATAAAACGTCCGCGGCAAATACGTGTTACCGCCCTTGATCGAGACGGCAACGAGTTTGTAGAGGAAATGGATGGGCTACTGGCCATTTGCTTACAACACGAAATAGACCATCTGGAAGGCAAATTGTTCGTTGACTACCTGTCGCCGCTGAAAAGACAGCGTATTCGCAGCAAACTCGAAAAAGCCCACCGCTTGAGCAACTGATGGCTCAGCAATCCCTTCGCTTGGTATTTGCGGGCACACCCGACTTTGCCGCCGCCCACCTCGATGCACTTATCGCGTCACAACACGACGTCGTTGCGGTCTACACGCAACCGGACCGACGTGCAGGCCGCGGCAAGAAAATGCAGCCCTCGCCGGTAAAAATACGTGCGGCCGATGCGGGTCTGCCGGTATACCAACCCAGCTCGCTGCGAGAGGATGACGCCCAAGCCGAGTTGCGCAAATTGACACCTGACGTAATCGTGGTCGTCGCTTATGGCCTCATCCTGCCCCAGGCCGTCCTTGATATACCCAAGCACGCCTGTATCAATGTGCATGCTTCGCTACTACCGCGCTGGCGCGGCGCCGCGCCGATACAGCGGGCTGTGGAGGCCGGCGACCCCGTTTCAGGCGTCACGATAATGGCGATGGAGGCAGGCTTGGATACCGGGCCGATGCTGGCCACAGAGACGCTAAAGCTAGATCCAGCTGAGACCGGAGGATCACTACACGACCGCTTAATACCCGTGGGGAGAGCCCTCTTGGTCGAGACGCTTAACGATCTCGAGGCACGGCTTAGCACTGCTGTTCTTCAAAACGATGACGAAGCAACCTACGCTCATAAAATTCAGACCGCAGATGCCGAGATCAATTGGTTGGATAGCGCCGACACGCTGGCGCGGCGCATCAATGCCTTTAATCCTGCTCCCGGCTGTTTCAGCACACTGCAAGGTGAGCGCGTCAAAGTTTGGTCTGCCCATGCCATAACCGCCGCTTCCGCGACCCCGGGCACTGTGCTTTCGGCGACCCGTGAGGGTCTTAATGTGGCCTGCGGCGAGGGCGTACTGTGCATTACCGAGGCGCAATTACCCGGTGCTAAACGACAGACCGTAGCCGATCTACTAAATGGTAAAGCCGCGCGATTAGCGGTGGGCGCGCAATTCAGCCTCATGGAACCCTCTTGTTAAAGCCGAAACAGAGCGCGAGGTTTTGTGCTTGCCAGACGTTGACAGCGGTGCTGTCAGGCGAGTCACTCAATCACTGCCTATCGCATTTTCTCAACAAGGCAGCGCCACAAGAGCAGCCCCTAGCCCGGCAATTAATCTACGGTGCACTGCGCGAGTGGCCGCGACTAAGCGCACTGCTCGGGTCATTGCTGCGGTCGCCGCTCAAAAAACGCGATCGCGACATCGAGGTGCTGTTGTGTTTGGGTCTGTATCAAATGTCTCACACGCGCATTGCAGCACATGCCGCCGTCTCGGAAACCGTAGAACTTACGCGTGTACTTGGTAAATCATGGGCCAGTGGTTTAGTTAATGGCATTTTACGGCGCTATCAGCGTGAGGCGGACGCGCTCGAGGCAGCGCTACCCGCCGACGCCGCACTCGCGCTACCGGCATGGTTGGCAGAAACCCTGAATAGGCAATGGCCCGAACAAAAGGCACAGATTGCTGCCGCTTGGCGCTCGCATCCGGCAATGACGCTCAGGGTAAACGTGCAACAAACATCGCCCGAGGCTTACCTCAGCCAGCTAAACAATCAAGCGATTGATGCGCAAATTCTGGGTGGCAGCGCTATTCGCGTAGATCCACCCGTTGACGTAGATCGGTTGCCAGACTTTGAACGGGGAATGTGCAGTATTCAAGATCTGAGTGCCCAATACGCCGGCTCACTGCTAAACCCCCAGCCCGGCGAACGGATCCTCGATGCCTGCGCCGCACCGGGGGGCAAAACCGGTCACCTTTTGGAGCTACAACCGTCCATTGAATTGACAGCGGGAGACATCAACCCAGACCGACTCAATCGAGTCGCTGACAATCTGTCCCGGTTGGGCTGCAGAGCGAATTTAATAACACTCGACGCCACCGCACCCCCGCCCTCACTCGGCACAATGGCTTTTGATGCCATCCTTGCTGATGTTCCCTGCTCGGCGACAGGGGTTATTCGGCGTAACCCGGACGTTAAGTTGCTGAGGACACCAGAAGACATTGCCAGCTTTGCGACCCAACAGCTGCAGATACTGCAGGGGCTTTGGCCGCTATTAAAAACAGGTGGTCGTTTACTTTATGTGACTTGCTCTATCCTGTGTGAAGAGAACGACGCGGTGATTAAAAGCGCTTTGAGCGTATTACCGGGTGTTAGCTTGGGCCAGCTAATAGTGGCTGACGCCCAGCAAACTGAAACCGGCTGGCAACGCCTGCCAGGGCAAGAATCGGACGGCTTGTTCTTTGCGCTGCTCAAACGGACCGCTTGAGGATAGGCAAAAGTTCCACAAAAAATGCCCCAAGAACCTATCGAGGGGCTTACCATGCATGCCGTTGGCGGTACCAAACTCAGTCACCGCTAAAAATGTAGGGAGGCTGGCACCTAGGTGAAGATCATCATTCTCGGCGCAGGTCAGGTGGGTGGGACTCTCGCTGAACACCTCGCGGATGAACGCAACGACATCACCGTTGTTGACGCCGACGTCGCGCCACTGCGCGCGCTGCAGGAGCGCTTGGATCTACGCACTGTTCACGGCGACGCCGCGCACCCCACCACACTGTTTAATGCAGGTGCCGAGGACGCCGACCTGTTGATCGCTGTAACCAACAGCGACGAAATTAATATGGTCGCCTGTCAGGTCGCCTTTACGCTTTACCGCACCCCGACCAAGATTTCACGTATTCGCTCGGCTGACTATCTCGCCCGAAGTGCTGAATTGTTTGAATCTGGCGCCTTGGCAGTGGATGTCATTATTGGCCCGGAGCAATTGGTCACCAATAGCATCGAGCAACTCATCGCCAACCCTGGTTCACTACAAGTACTCGAGTTCGCCGAGGGTAGAATCAGTCTGGTGGCCGTTCGGGCCGTAACCGACGGCCCAATCGTTGGCCGACAATTGCAGGAAATTCGCCAGCACATGCCCCATATCGACAATCGGGTCGCGGCGATTTTCAGACAATCTCAAGAAATCGTGCCCGAAGGCGACACCGTCGTTGAACCCGACGACGAGGTCTTTTTTATTGCAGCAAGCGAGCACATACAAAAAGTCACGGCGGAATTGCGCGCCATCGATGCGCCATACCGGCGCGTGATGATTGCCGGGGGCGGCAACATTGGTGCCACCTTGGCACAGCGCTTAGAGCAGCACTACCAAGTCAAAGTGATCGAGATGTCTTACGATCGGTGCCGCACGCTGTCGGAAATGCTTGAGCACACGGTCGTGCTCCATGGCCGAGCCAACGAGCCGTCACTGTTGTTGGAAGAAAATATCGAGCACACCGATGTGTTTTGTGCGCTGACCAACAACGACGAATCCAACATCATGATGTCAATGCTGGCGAAACGATTAGGGGCTAAAAAAGTCATCACCCTAATTACTAATTCGGCCTACGCCGACTTGGTGGGCAGAGAAATTGACATCGCCATCTCACCACAGGAAATCACTATTGGCAGCTTGCTGACGCACGTCCGTCGAGGTGATATCAGTAAGGTGCACTCGCTCCGCCGCGGCGCCGCAGAGGCCATCGAACTCACAGCTCATGGCGACGCCAAATCATCGAAGGTAATTGGGCGCCGGCTAGACGAGTTGAAATTGCCACTAGGCGTGAGCGTCGGCGCCATACTGCGTGGCGAAGAGGTGGTCATTGCACACAGCCATGTGGTTATCGAACCCGATGACCACGTCATCGTTTTCCTAACAGATCGCAACCGCATACCGGAAGTCGAGCGACTATTCGCGGTCGGTCTCGGGTTTTTCTAGTGAACATCGCCGTTTCCCTGCGCATCATTGGGGTGTTGCTGATGGTATTCAGCGCGGCGATGCTGCCGTCTTTATATGTCGGGTTGGCCGCTAACGACGGCTCCGCAGCGCCCTTCGCAACTGGCTTCGCCATGACCCTTTTTGCCGGTATTGCCCTGTGGCTGCCTACACGCCACGCACCCTCCTCCTTGCAAATTCGTGATGGCTTTTTGGTAACGGCACTGTTCTGGCTGGTTTTAAGTATTTTTGGGGCGATCCCACTGCTGTTGAGCAACCAGCTCCAGCTCACGCCCATCGATGCCTTTTTTGAAGCGGTCTCGGGTCTGACCACGACAGGTGCTACCGTGATCGTTGGACTGGATCACTTGCCCCATTCATTGCTGCTGTATCGCCAGCTACTGCAATGGCTTGGCGGAATCGGGATCATTGTATTGGCCGTGGCCATTTTGCCAATGCTCGGCATCGGCGGCATGCAGTTGTATCGAGCAGAAAGTGCTGGCCCCTCTAAAGACCGCAAACTAACGCCGCGTTTGGCCGGTACCGCCAAGGCGTTAGCAATCATTTACCTAGGTTTAACCCTTGCCTGTGCCTCAGCCTATTGGTGGGCGGGGATGTCAGGCTTTGACGCGATTTGCCATGCCTTCTCGACCATCGCCATCGGGGGATTCTCGACCCACGATGCCAGCATGGGCTTTTTTCAAAGCGACCGCATATTACTCATTAGCACTGTCTTTATGCTGGTCTCAGCGATTAACTTCGGCCTGCACTTCGTTGCCTTTCAGCGACGGAGTCTGCGGGTTTATCAAACAGACTCTGAAACCGCTTTCTTCCTCACGGTCATCATCGGGGCTGTGGCCTTAACCTGCTCAACGCTGTGGGCCACCAACACGCTAACGGCTCATGAAAGTCTTGTGCATGGATTGTTCCAAGCAGTGTCTATCGCTACTACGACCGGGTTTGTAAGTCATAACTTTGTTAGCTGGCCCGACTTTCTACCATTTTTCTTACTCATGTTGGCTTTTATGGGGGGGTGTGTCGGGTCAACCGGCGGTGGCATCAAAGCCATGCGGTTACTGTTGATTACCCGCCAAGGTTTTCGGGAGCTACGGCAACTATTGCACCCTCACGCCATAATTCCATTGAAGCTGGACGCGCGCCGGGTTCAGCCCGCTGTAGTGAGCGCCGTCTGGAGCTTTTTCGCTGTATATATGTTGTGTTTCGTCACCATCATGTTGATGCTGTTAGCGACGGGCTTGGATTTCACCTCCGCTTTTTCAGCAGTGGCAGCCTCACTTAACAACCTCGGGCCTGGATTGGGCGTGGTTTTTGCCCATTATCAAGATGTCTCCGAAATCGGGAAATTGCTACTGTGCGCCGCGATGCTTCTGGGGCGATTGGAAGTGTTCACCGTACTGGTGTTGTTCACCCCGGCTTTTTGGCGCCACTAACCGCGCTGGTTGCTTGCCTAGCGCAAGCCGCGCTGCTCGCGAATCAATTGGTAGGCATTGGAGATTTCTTGGGAACGCTCTGTTGCCATACGCAGCAAATCCTCAGGCACACCCTTTGCCATGAGGCGATCTGGGTGGTTTTCGCTCATGAGTTTTCGATAGGCTTTCTTGATGGCCGCATCGCTCGCATCGGCCTCGACACCCAGCGCGCTGTAGGCATCAGCCAGTGAAGACCGCGGGGCCGCAGCGCCCGAACCTTGACCACCACTCGTGTGAAAACGTTGTTGCGCTGTCATCATAGCGATCATGCGATCGACTTCAGCGGGTGGGCGATTCATTAAAACGGCTATCCGATGCAGCGCCGCGCGCTCTAGCGGGTCTAGCTGCCCGTCGGCTAACGCCATGGGAATCAGGAACACCATTAGGGTGTGACTCAAATCACGACGACCACCGCTACCGGCCATAAAGCTTGCTAACAACGGCTCCAGCTCAAAATCGGGAGCGGCACCGCGCTTAAAATGCTCTATGGCCGATCGGCGCTGGCTGGGCGCCATGCGCAGCTGTTGAAAGAAGCTCTCCGCCTGCGCAATTTCCGCTTCACTAACGCGGCCATCCGCTTTGGCAATAAAACCCATTAGGGTAAACGCCGTATCAAAGAATTGGCTGCGAATACGCAGAATACCGGCCGGTCCTGTCGCCTGCAGGGCCTGCCACAAACCTCGGTCAAAAGCATGGCCAACCACCAGCCCGAACAACAAACCGACCGGACCCAGCACTAGAAAGCCAAGAACGCCGGCTATAACTTTACCCACCAAAGAAGACATGACCTACGCTAAAACTCCGACCGCATTTATGCGTCATTATGCCCGTAACGCCGGTAGAAACCTGCGCTATCAGTACAATAAAAGCCGGGTATAATGGCGCGCTGGTATTTACACCCTGGACCGCTTTGTGATTCCCGAGACCTTTCAAGAACTGATTCTGCGACTGCAGAATTTTTGGGCCAACCACGGCTGCGTTGTACTGCAACCTCTCGACATGGAGGTGGGGGCAGGTACATTTCATCCGGCTACCTTCCTTCGCGCTCTCGGCCCCGAAAACTGGAATGCGGCGTACGTTCAGCCAAGCCGACGTCCCGCTGATGGTCGCTACGGAGAGAATCCGAATCGCTTGCAGCACTACTACCAATTTCAAGTGGTGATGAAGCCCAGCCCAGCAGATTTCCAAGGGCTTTACTTAGAAAGCCTGCAATCTCTGGGCATTGATCCGCTAGAGCACGACATTCGCTTCGTTGAAGACAACTGGGAATCACCCACCCTAGGCGCTTGGGGTTTAGGATGGGAAGTTTGGCTCAACGGGATGGAAGTGACCCAGTTCACCTATTTTCAGCAGGCGGGCGGACTGGAATGCCTGCCGGTAACCGGAGAGATTACTTACGGATTAGAGCGGATCGCAATGTACCTACAAGGCGTGGAGTCGGTTTATGACCTCGTTTGGGCTAATACGCCCGCAGGTACGGTTTCATACGGTGACGTGTTTTTGCAGAACGAGGTCGAAATGTCGACCTACAACTTTGAAGAAGCCGATGTAGACCAGCTATTTCTCAGCTTTGATTTTTCTGAACGTGAGGCCTTGAGGTTGGTAGAAAAGAAGTTGCCACTTCCCGCTTATGAACACGTGATGAAAGCGTCTCATGCGTTCAATCTTCTGGATGCTCGCCACGCCATCGGCGTGACTGAGCGCCAACGCTACATCCTGAGGGTGCGGACCTTAGCCAAAGCCGTGGCCGAAAGTTACTTCGCAGCGCGAGCGGCACTGGGTTTTCCGTTAGCCGATGCTGACCTGAGACAGCAGGCACTGGAGGCACAATCGTGAGCGAAACCCAGACCCAACACCTGCTGTTTGAGCTGGGCACCGAGGAGCTTCCTGCCGGACCTCTGCAAAGTATGGCCATAGCATTAGAGACGGCAATCGCGGATGGCTTGTCTGACAATGGTCTGAGCTTCGAAGGCATTGAGTGGTTTGCCACACCCCGGCGCCTAGCCGTACTGGTCTCAGGCCTGCTCACCTGCGCTGAGGACCGAGAACAGGAAATACTGGGGCCACCGGCCGCTGCAGCTAAATCCGATGATGGCGGCTGGACAGCCGCCGCACTGGGTTTCGCCAAGAAAAATGGTGTTAACGCCGATACGCTGCAAATCATCGATACCGATAAGGGACCGCGCGTCGGCCTCATAAAACGTGAACAAGGTGCTTCGGCAGCGGCCGTAGCCCCAGAGGTTTTGGCGCAAGCCGTGGCCGCCATCCCGATAGCTAAACGTATGCGCTGGGGGAGAGAGCGCCATGAATTTCTTAGGCCCGTCCAATGGGTGGTCGCACTGTTGGACAATACTATTGTGCCAGTGGAAGTTCTGGGACTCAGCGCTGGACGCGAGACTCGAGGCCATCGCTTTCATGCTCCGCAGGCCTTAATCCTCGAGCATGCTAAAGACTACCGCGACGCGCTCTTTGAAAAACGAGTGATCGTTGACTTCGCGGACCGTCGTGACCGAATCCGCGCTCAGGTCGAAGCTATCTCAGCCGATAACGGCGTGACCGCCGTTATCGGAGAGGATCTGCTCGATGAGGTCACCGGATTGGTGGAATGGCCTGTTGCACTCATGGGTAGCTTTGATCCCGCATTCTTGTCAGTGCCGGCTCCCGCACTGATCTCATCCATGAAAGAACACCAGAAGTATTTTCACTTAGTCGACAGCAAAGGTGATTTGCAACCGCTTTTCATCACTGTCGCCAATATTGAAAGTAAAACGCCCGATGTCGTTATAAAAGGCAACGAAAAAGTCATCAGGCCGCGACTGAGCGATGCCGCATTTTTCTTTGAAACCGACAAACAACGACCTCTTGCGTCACGATCGGAGCGGCTCGGTGGTGTGGTATTCCAGCATCAACTGGGAAGCCTGGCTGACAAGGCTGGCCGCATCGAGGCGCTAGCAGTAATTATCGCTGAAAGACTATCTGCCGACACTGACACGACACGTCGGGCAGCCCAGCTCGCTAAATGCGACCTGGTTTCCGATATGGTGTTGGAGTTCCCAGAACTACAAGGCATTGCTGGGGCTGCCTACGCGGAACACGATGGCGAATCTAAACAGACCTGTGAAGCTATCGAACAGCATTACTGGCCGAAATTCGCCGGCGACGAACTTCCTACCTCAGCTGAGGCCATGGCCGTCGCTTTGGCGGACCGTCTGGACACCCTAGCTGGCATTTTTGGTATTGGGCAAAAACCCACGGGCTCCAAAGATCCCTTCGCACTGCGCCGCGCGGCCGTTGGGGTAATAAGGATTATGCAAGCCATGCAGGCGTCCATCTCCCTAGATGAGCTGATCGGTAGCGCCTGTGCGCAATATCCAGCAGGAATCATTGCAGCGGACACACCAAGCGCCGTGGTGGAATACATCATTGATCGACTGCGCGCGTGGTACGAAGAACAAGGTATTGGTGTTGATGTTTTGCGAGCGGTCACGGCGCTGGGTTTAGACCAACCCGATGACATTGATCGGCGTGTGCAGGCCTTAAACGTTTTTGCGACTAGCGAGGCGGCCACGGCACTGGCGGCGGCCAATAAGCGAGTTGCCAATATATTGGCAAAGGCCGAGGGTGAGGTAGCCCCAAACCCCGACCGCCAGCTGTTACAAGCTCCGGAAGAGCAGGCGCTTTTCGACGCTCTGCTTACCACAGATGGCGTCTTAGAAACGCTGTTAGCTGCGCAAGACTACTCCTCGGCATTGTCGAACCTGGCAGCATTACGCGAGCCGGTCGATGCTTTTTTTGAAGGGGTGATGGTCAATGTGGAGGACGCGGCTCTTCGACAAAATCGGTTGAGCTTGCTGGCAACACTGCGCGAGCAATTTTTGCGCGTAGGCGATATCGCCCAACTTACGTCTGGCAACGGATGATTATCAGCCTAGCAAATTGGCTTATTCCCGTTCTCTTAGGCGGCGCTTTGACTGCCGCATTCACGTTGCTTTGGCAACGCAAAGCCAACAGCCGCACCGAAGGCCTGCTAGAGGCCACACAGAGCGAACGCGACACGCTCGCCCAGCAAGTGCAATCTTTAACAACTCAGCTCGCCAGCACCGAAGCCAATTCCCGTGAACAGATCGGACGGTTAGAGGAGCGGGAACGCGCGCTTATAGAAAAACTTGCTGATCAAGAAGCAGCAAAGCAAACCCTGCGCGCCGAATTCGAAAATGTAAGCCGCGAATTTTTAAGTGCACGAGACAAAGAACTCCGCGCACACAACCAGGAAAGTTTGGGAGCCATTCTTAAGCCGCTGGCGGAAAAAATCGAGAGCTTTCAAACCCGAGTCAACCAAGTTCATAGCGAATGGCTAACCAACTCTTCGACACTGGGAGAGCAAATTCGCCAGCTACATGCCACCGGGCTCAAGATCGGTACTGATGCTGAAAATCTTACCAAAGCTCTAAAAGGCGACAAAAAGCTCGTAGGAAACTGGGGCGAGGCACAGCTTGAGCGCACCTTGGAGCTCGCCGGATTACAGCGGGGCGAGCACTTTGAAGCCCAAGCGACCTTTAAAGATGATGCTGGCCAACGCTTTGTACCGGATTTTGTTATTAAGCTCCCTGATGAAAAACACGTCGTGATCGACAGTAAAGTTTCATTGGTTGATTACGAAGCCGCCATCACCGCCGATAACGAGGCTGATAGAGAAGCGGCTTTGAGTCGTCACGGCGCGGCCGTCAAAGCGCATATCGACAATTTAGCCAGCAAAGATTACGCCCAGCTGCCTGGCCTACAGAGCCCGGACTTTGTCCTAATGTTTATGCCGGTAGAGCCGGCATACATAGAGGTTATGAAATTTCATCGCGAACTGTTTAGTTACGGTTATCAGAAGGGCGTGGTCATGGTGTCACACACAACCCTGATGCCGATATTGCGTACTGTATCGAATCTTTGGATGGTGGAGCGCAGCAATGCCGAAGCGCGAGAGGTTAGTGAGCGGGCTGGCGATATTTATAACTCTGTCTGCCTAGTTGCTTCTCGGCTGCAGGGTTTGGGTGAGTCGTTACAGACCAGCACCAAAAAATTCAACGACGTGGTCACAGCCGTTTCTGGCCGGCAAGGTTTGCATGGCAAAGTTGAACGCTTTCAGGCGCTGTCCCCCAAGGCGAACAAACAGTTCCCTAGCGACTTGAAAACCCTAGCAACTGACAATGATCATCTGCAACTTGACAGCATTACGGCGCTATCAACAAGTGATGAGGCCGACTGAACAACGCTTGTTGAAATAAGCGTCACCCCCGAAAGGGTGTTAAATATCGAGGTTAGCCACCGCCAGCGCGTTTTCCTCGATAAATTCACGGCGCGGCTCCACATCATCCCCCATTAATGTCGTAAACATTTGGTCTGCCAAGAATGCATCCTCGATGGTCACCCGCAACATTCGCCGTACCTCGGGATCCATCGTGGTTTCCCAAAGTTGGTCGGGGTTCATCTCTCCCAAGCCTTTGTAGCGTTGAATCGAAATGCCTTTACGCGCCTCCTGCAGCAACCACTCAAGACCTTCGGCAAAGTCCTGCGTCTCTTGTTGCCTTTCACCGCGCTTGAAGAAACCGCCGGCCTCAATGAGGCCCCTCAACGTATTGCCCAATGCCACTAGCGCCGCGTACTCCTTACTCATAAAGAAGCCGTGCTGCAGTGGGTAATCATGGGTCAGGCTGTGCGAAGTTAATACAAAGACTGGATACCAAGTGCCCCGCTCAAGATCCTGCTTCACTTCGTAAGAGTAGCTACCGATCATATCGTTATTTAGTAGTAAGCGCTCACATACAGCTTTGGCAAACATGTCAACGGCCGCAGCGTCAGAGAGCTGATCGAGCTCGAGTGCAGGAACGGCTGAAACCTCATTCAGCACCTCCGGGGGATAAACCCGCGACAGACGGTTAATCATCTGCTGGCAAGACTGGTACTGGTTGACAATTTGGCCAAGCGCGTCACCCGCTATGCCGGGCGCCTGCGGGTTAACGTGGAGTGCCGCACCATCCAATGCGGTTTGCGTGAGGTATTCGGTAAGCGCTGCTTCATCTTTCAGATACTGACTGTTTTTCCCACGGGTCAGTTTATATAACGGCGGTTGCGCAATATAAATGTGACCGCGCTCGACAAGTTCGCGCATCTGCCGGAAGAAGAACGTCAGCAACAAGGTTCGAATATGTGAGCCATCAACATCGGCGTCAGTCATGATAATGATGCTGTGATAACGCAACTTATCCGGATCGAATTCATCCTTGCCAATACCACAACCGAGGGCTGTAACAATGGTGCCCACCTCAGCGGAACCCAGCATCTTGTCGAAACGTGCTTTTTCGACATTGAGTATTTTGCCCTTCAGCGGCAGGATCGCTTGAAACTTCCGGTTGCGTCCTTGCTTGGCGGAACCGCCCGCCGAGTCACCCTCGACAAGGTACAATTCACACAGCGCCGGGTCGCGTTCCTGACAATCGGCAAGTTTGCCAGGCAGGCCGGCAATATCCAGTGCGCCTTTGCGCCGTGTCATTTCGCGTGCTTTTCGTGCCGCTTCTCGCGCGCGCGCCGCATCGATCATCTTACCAACGACCTGCTTCGCATCGTTGGGATTCTCAAGCAGGAAGTCGTTGAAATACGCAGCCATCGTTTGCTCAACGGCCCCCTTAACCTCACTGGATACCAACTTATCTTTGGTCTGCGAAGAAAACTTAGGGTCGGGAACCTTAACCGAAATAATAGCGGTCAAACCCTCGCGAGCATCATCACCGGTGGTAGCAATTTTCGCCTTTTTGGAGAGGCCCTCGCGCTCGATGTAAGCGTTTAACGTTCGCGTAAGCGCCCCACGAAACCCGGCCAAGTGTGTACCACCGTCACGCTGGGGGATGTTATTGGTGTAACAAAAAATATTTTCCTGAAAGGAGTCGTTCCACTGCAGTGCTACCTCGACACCCACACCACCCTCGGCCTCAGCCGTGAAATGAAAAACACGGTTAATTGCCGTCTTACCCTTGTTAAGAAAGTCCACGAAGGCCTGTAAGCCGCCGTCGTAGCAATAAATTTCCGAAGCACCCGTTCTCTGGTCGGAAAGAACAATTTTTACGCCTCTATTGAGAAAAGCCAGCTCCCGAAGGCGCTTTCCTAAAATATCAAAATGGAACTCAATGTTGGAAAACGTGGCGGCGGAGGGCTTGAACCGCACTGAGGTTCCTGTTGTGTCGGTTTCTCCCACCACAGCGAGCGGTGCATCTGGTACGCCGTGACGGTATATCTGCTCGTGTAATTGACCCTTTCGTCTTACAGTGAGCTGCAAATACTCGGAGAGCGCGTTGACCACGGAGACGCCCACTCCGTGCAATCCTCCTGAAACTTTGTAAGTGTTGTCATCAAACTTGCCACCCGCGTGGAGCACAGTCATGATCACTTCCGCTGCAGAGACCCCCTCTTCATGGACCTCCGTGGGAATACCCCGCCCATTGTCGGAAACGGTGACGGATTCGTCCGGGTGGATAACAATATCTATCTGAGAGCAATGACCAGCAAGCGCTTCGTCTATTGAGTTGTCAACCAACTCAAAAACCATGTGATGCAAGCCCGTACCGTCATCGGTGTCTCCGATGTACATTCCCGGACGTTTGCGCACCGCATCAAGGCCTTTTAAAACCTTGATACTTGAAGAATCATATTCGCCCCCAGCGGAGCCTGTTTTTTCGTCAGTCATACGCACCTATCGCTTTCTGCCGGCGATGATGCGCTCACCACCGACACATTGCACACTGACAGAAGGGACCCGAACCCCCCAACCGTCAACACTTACTTGAAATTACACCACGTTCCACGTGGAACAAGGCCGGCTTAGTACCAGGCCAAAGCGCTTTGAGGTTTGGTAGCGACACGGCCGTTAACAACACCTGCGCCCCTACTCCCGCCAAGCGATGGCAAACCGCCATCGCGCGCTCCTGATCTAGCTCTGCCGTCAAATCATCCAGCAAAAACACCGGCTGCTCGCCTTTCGCCTCCGCCATTATTGTGGCCTGAGCTAGCTTTAACGCCACCACCGCCACTTTTAGCTGCCCGCGGGACATCACCTCAGCCGCCAAGCGCCCACCCCACCGCAACCTAAAATCGCCTCGATGGGGGCCCGAATGGGTAAATCCCTGCGCTAGATCGCCGGGCGCGCCCTTATGTAGAGCATCTAACAAGCTTAGCCCGGCATCCCAGCCCTGGCGGTATTCGAGCGAGCAGTCCAGCAAACCGGGCGCCAAATCCACCAGATTTTCCTGGAAGCGGGCACCCAAATTCACTGCAATTTCTTGCCGCATGTCAGACAGCTTTTCGCCCAAAACGGCGAGCTCGTGAAGCCAGGTTGCATCTGCCTCGAGTATACCACTTCTAAGGCCTGCGTTACGCTGACGAAGCGCCTTTTGATAGCGGCGCCAGACATCAAAAAACTCGTGTTCCACGTGGAACAAGCTGGCGTCTAAAAAGCGTCGGCGCTGCTCCGGAGCGCCCTCTATCAAAGATAGCGCATCTGTATCCACAACGACCAATGGCAAAGCACCAGCCAGATCCGCCAGGGCCGGCGCTTGCAGCCCACCTAGCCGCAACTCTAACTCGCCATTGCGATTCCGCTGGACCGCAATGGGCCTCTCCACGGCATTGGAGTGGAGCAGCCCGCGCACCAAGCACGTACTCTCTCCATGTTGAATTAAGGGTTTTATAAGATGGCTGCGAAAAGAGCGGCCGGTGGCTAATAGGTGAACAGCCTCTAGCAGGCTGGTTTTACCACTACCGTTGTCTCCATAGAACAACGTGGGCCCCTCGGCCAGCGCCAGCTTTTGGTGACTAAGGTTGCGCAGCCCATGGACCGAAAGCTCACTCAGATACACAAACTAACCGACAACTGCCCAGTGCAAGCGGCGCCTTAGTGCTACAGTCGCATGGGCATGACAACGTAAACCGAATCACCCCCATCCCCCTCCTCTAGCAAAGCACTGCTTGCAGAATCAGAGAGCGAAAGCCTAACAGTAGGTGTGTCAAGCACAGACATCACATCCAACAAGTAGCTCACATTGAAGCCCACTTCTAGAGCATCTCCCTGGTACTGCACCGATACAACCTCTTCAGCCTGCTCTTGTTCGGGGTTATTTGCCGTGATTTCTAAAGAATCATTGGAAAGCTTGAGGCGAACGCCGCGGTATTTTTCATTGGAAAGAATTGCTGTCCGGGTAAACGCTTGCTTGAGCTCCTTTCGATCACCAATCACCATCTTGTCGGGAGACTTAGGCAAAACCCGCTCGTACTCCGGAAACTTCCCGTCCACCAGTTTCGAGGTGAACGTGTATTGCGCCGTGGAAGCACGAACATGGTTACTGCCCACCACCAACTTCACCGGGTCTTCGCCCTCCAACAACCGGGTAAGCTCTAACACCCCCTTCCGAGGAATAATGACGGCAGCATCAGCGGCGTCGACCGAATCCGTCGCCGTGCACAAAGCCAGTCGATGCCCGTCCGTCGCTACCATACGCAAACGACCGGACCGCAGTTCTAACAGCATGCCATTCAAGTAATAGCGCACATCTTGCTGCGCCATCGCAAAGGCCGTTCTATCGATCAAGCGCTTCAGTATCGGTTGAGCGACCTCAATAGCCAGCTCTCCCTTGCCCTCCTCGACCGAAGGAAATTCAGAGGCCGGCAGTGTTGATAGCGTGAACCGGCTGCGGCCGGCCTTAACGGTGGCCTTTCCCGACTCCACTGATAGTTCTATATCGGAACCCTCAGGCAGGGATTTACAAATATCGACCAACTTACGCGCAGGCACGGTCACCTCACCCTCGGCGCCCGTCGCAGAAACCTCGACGCGACCCACCAATTCCACTTCTAAGTCAGTGCCCGTGAGCGACAGCTGGTTACCTTCAAGGGAGAGCAGCACATTGGAGAGAATCGGCAGTGTCTGTCGACGCTCGACCACCCCGGCCACCAAATTTAAGGGCTTTAGTAACGCATCCCGCGCAATACTGAATTTCATGCTGTTAACTCACCGTTTCATGCCTGTTTGCAGGGGAATGCCCAACAATCAGGTAGTCAAAGAACGCCTAAGGTTTTTGTAATCCTCGCGAATGTCAGAACTCGATTCGCGCAACTCCGCAATCTTACGACATGCGTGAAGAACTGTCGTGTGGTCTCTGCCACCAAATGCATCGCCAATTTCAGGCAGGCTGTAATTGGTGAGCTCTTTCGCTATGGCCATAGCGACCTGCCGCGGCCTGGCAATTGAGCGACTGCGCCGTTTCGACATTAAATCAGAAACCTTAATTTTATAGTACTCAGCCACTGTTCGTTTGATGTTATCAAGGCTCACTTGTCGATCTTGCAATGCCAGCAGGTCTTTCAAACTATCTTTGATGAGGTCAATATCAAAAGGGCGCCCGGTGAACTTTGCGCTTGCAATAACCCGTTTCAGCGCACCCTCAAGCTCACGCACATTGGAGCGGATACGTTGCGCAATGAAAAACGCCGATTCCGCCGACAAATCGACGTTTGACTCCGCGGCCTTCCTCATCAGGATGGCAACACGCGTCTCTAGTTCTGGCGGCTCTACCGAGACGGTCAGCCCCCAACCGAAACGCGATTTAAGGCGCTCTTCGACACCATCGATTTCTTTCGGGTAGCGGTCACAAGTCAAAATCATTTGCTGACCGCCTTCAAGTAACGCGTTAAAGGTGTGGAAAAACTCTTCCTGGGATCGATCCTTATTGGCAAAAAACTGAATATCATCGATCAAAAGCGCATCAACTGAGCGATAGTAGCGCTTGAACTCGCTAATGGCATTCAGCTGTAAGGCCTTGACCATGTCCGCGACAAAACGCTCTGAATGCAAATAAACAATTTTCGCATCGGGTTTTTGGCGCTTAAGGGCGTTGCCCACTGCATGCATCAAATGGGTTTTACCTAAACCGACACCGCCGTATAAAAACAATGGGTTGTAGGAGTTGCCGGGGTTTTCGGCGACTTGCTGCGCCGCTGCAAGTGCCAGCTGATTGCTCTTACCCTCAACAAAATTTTCAAAGGTGTGATTACCCACCAAGCCATGATGATGGGTTGGTGCCAGGGTTATCGAAGAATTAGTTCGAGAGTTGCTAGCGCGGCTCGACGGTGGTTCAACGCCATTGCCCTTGTTTGCGGTGGCTGTTGCAGAAGCAAAGCGCGGAGGCATTTCGGCCACCACTGATACGCCGGATGCTGCAATCGCCGCAGTGGTGGTGCCGGGGGTTGCGTCCGTTGCAGGCAAGCCGGCACCCACAACCACCGACACAGACCCCGAAGATGATCCCGCCGACTCAGCCAAGAATTCACCAATTAATGGTGCGTATTTGTCCTCTACAAAATCTCGTATAAAGCGATTGGGAGCACCCAGAATTAAATCCACGCCATCAAATGACGCTACCAAAGGTCGGATCCAGGTGTTGAATTGGGGCAGGGGAACTTCGCCTCGAAGGCGAGTCAAACAATATTGCCACGTATCCGCGGTCGTAGAACTAACAGACACTCACATCTCCATAATTACCAATTTTATTGTTTTCGCCGTAGTTAGGGGTTTTTCGGCACTTTTAACAACAAACCTAACAAAAGCTTTAACGTTCGCTGGAAGGTGTGGAAAACCCATCGGTCTTCAGCTGCAGAAACCGCAAAAATCGCCCCCAGACAGCCTAGTTATCCACAAACGGGCCATGGGTGCAAACATTATTTATTTTTATATTTATCAGTGGCTTAGTGATTTTTTGAATGGGTACAACAGTCTCCGAGAAAGATCAACCCGTTTTTTGTTTTTGCTGTGTATAACTTATGTATAAGTTGCGTATAGCGTGGGGTTTTTGCTCCTGATGTACCTACGAACTTTAACCTTGTTATTTAGCACCGGAGGTTGTTCGAATAGTGGCCACTTACGGAGCAAAAAAATATTCTGTGGTCGAGAACCAGCTGGGTGGTCAAATTTAGTCTTGTTTGCGCGGTATGTAGTCCCTATACTCCGCGCCCCTTAATTGACTGCTGCGATGAAAAGGTAATCGTCATGAAGCGCACCTTCCAACCAAGTGTATTGAAGCGCAAACGTACCCACGGCTTCCGCGCCCGCATGGCGACTAAGGGTGGTCGTCAAGTATTGGCTCGACGCCGAGCTCGTGGTCGCAGAGTCCTCTCAGCTTAAATGACTCGACGGGTGCCGCTCCGCGGCCACCGCCATGCCGGCAGACTCACACCGATTCTCAAAATCAAAGCGTCTGCTCAGCCCGTTCGACTACAAGCGGGTTTTTGATAGCAATGATCAACGCGCAGGTTCTCGCCACGCCCTGGTACTAAGCGTTATCAACTCAACCGAGACGTCTAGGCTCGGTTTAGTGATCGCCAAGAAACATGTGCGCCAGGCCAATCAAAGAAACCGTATCAAGCGCATAGTCCGAGAGTTCTTCCGAAACCACCCTTTGAGCCCTCACCGCGATATCGTCTTTCTGGCGAGAAACGGTCTCGGTCAATTATCTAACGAGGAGATAAGGCAAACTCTGATTCGCCTTTGGTCTACAATTCAAGCCAAACCAGACGACTCTCCATGACCGACGTTCGCAAAAAAACACCCATAGCACTTTTGCTGCTTGGGCTAATCGCTTTTTACCGGATGGTATTTAGTCCTTGGATCGGAAGATATTGCCGATTCGAACCCACATGCTCACGTTATACCGAAACCGCCATATTGGAATACGGCGCGGTTAAAGGCGTGTATATGGGCATTAAGCGTATTGCGCGCTGTCATCCATGGTGCGAAGGCGGGTATGATCCGGTTCCCCTTCGTCCTTCACCCCAAGACAAAAAACCTTGAATTGAATTTATGGATATCCAACGTTATTTATTGATCGCTGCCAGTTTTGTACTGACGCTCATGCTGCTCACTGAATGGACCGCATTCAAAGCTGAACAAACGCCCCATGTAGAGAGGATATCCAGGCTCGCCGCAACCAATGACAACAGCGGGCCTGTAACGGTAGACCCCGCTGCCGATAATATCTTGCCTACTGCTAGCGATAACCAAGTAGCGGACGACGTGCCCCAAATAAGCGTGGCTGAACCCGCAATAACTGCTGAGAGCTCAGAGACAACTACCGATCGATACGCGCAACTTCACAGTGATCATTTGAATATCACTGTCGACTTGGTCGGTGGCGACATTGTGGAGGCATCGCTCCCCAAATTTCCTGAAGCGCTAGATCAGCCTGACAGCCCCTTCGTATTACTGGAGCAAAGCAATCAGCGAACCTATGTTGCCCAAAGTGGCCTCGTTGGCCCGGATGGTATTGATAGCGCATCACGCCCGCGTTATGACATTGACACAAGCTCATCCGATGCAGGGGTCCTATCGCTGCTGTATGCAAATGAAAACGATGCTGTTTTTGTGCGTAAAACTTTCACGCTCAAACCAAACAGTAATCTTGTTGAAGTGGCTTTTGAAATTCGCAACGCCAGTTCATCAGTCAAAACAATGGTGCCATTCGGTCAGATCAAGCGTGACAACAGTGAACCGCCTGGAGCTGACACTACCGGTTTTGGTTTAAAGCCTTTTCTAGGAGCCGCAACGACTACCGATGAAGACCGTTTCCGCAAATTTAATTTTGAGGACATGCGCGAGGATCCTTGGAAGGGCAGCCACCAAGGCGGCTGGATCGCTATGTTGCAACATTATTTTTTAAGCGCCTGGATTCCCGACCCATCGGCTAATAACACCTTTAGTACACGACAAACTCGAGCCGGCTTTAATATTGCCGGCTTTACAAGCCCCGCCATCAGCATCGCTCCCGGCGAAGTTGCCAACTACAGCGCTCAGCTCTACGTTGGTCCTAAAGACCAATACCTTCTGGCCGAAATTTCTCCGCACCTTGATTTAACGGTTGATTACGGGTGGCTGTGGTGGATTGCCCAACCGTTATTTTGGCTGCTCACTGAAATTCAGAGCTTTGTCTCTAATTGGGGTGTCGCGATTATTGTTTTAACCGTGCTAATTAAAGGTGCTTTTTACAGACTCAGTGCTGCCAGCTACCGCTCGATGGCGAAAATGCGTCAGGTACAACCTAAGATGCTAGCGATCCGAGAGCAGTACAGCAGTGACAAACAAAAGCAAAACCAAGCCATGATGGCGCTGTATCAAAAAGAAAAGATTAACCCCATGGGCGGTTGTCTACCGATACTCGTACAAATGCCAGTGTTTATCGCGCTTTACTGGGTGCTCATGGAATCTGTTGAATTGCGACAAGCACCCTTCGCGCTGTGGATCAACGATCTCTCCGTGATGGATCCGTATTTTGTATTACCCATTATCATGGGTGCATCAATGTTCTTTATGCAAAAGCTCAACCCACCGCCGCCGGACCCTATGCAAGCCAAAATCATGCAATGGTTGCCAGTGGCGTTCACCTTCTTGTTCCTGTGGTTCCCTGCCGGTTTGGTGTTGTATTGGGTGGCCAACAACCTGTTATCGATGAGCCAGCAGTGGTACATCACCAGGGCTCTTGAACGAGAAGGGCTGTCTCGCTAACGCGCTAATCCAGCGTGCCAAACGCTTCTGTGAAAACACAGTCTCTCGACACCGATACCGTTGCAGCTATTGCTACTGCGCCTGGTAAAGGCGGCATAGGTGTTATCCGCCTGTCGGGTCCAAAAGCCTATGAGATTGGATTGGCAATAACGCAGAAACAAAATTTACAGCCGCGATACGCCCATTACGCCGACTTTTTCGATCAAGGTGACACTCCCCTAGATACTGGCCTAATACTGTTTTTTGAAGCCCCGCACTCATTCACCGGCGAGCATGTGGTTGAGTTACAAGGTCATGGCGGCCCGGTGGTGTTACAACTACTATTAAATCGATGCCTTGAGTTGGGCGCGCGGCGAGCCAGGGCAGGAGAATTCTCCGAACGGGCTTTTCTCAACGACAAGCTAGATTTGGTTCAAGCTGAGGCAATTGCTGATCTTATTGATGCACAAACCCAAGCGGCAGCAAGACAAGCACAAGCATCCCTGCGCGGACAGTTTTCTCAGGAAATAGACCTGTTTGCCCGCGCTGTTCTGGCGCTGCGCTTATACATCGAAGCTGCTATCGATTTTCCCGAGGAAGAAATTGATTTTCTCGCAGAAGGCCACGTCTCAGAACAACTGGTCGCACTAACCGAGCAGGGCGACAATTTGTTGAAGCACGCTAGGCGAGGACAGTTAATTCAAAGTGGTGCCAGCATTGTCCTTGTGGGTGAACCCAATGCCGGAAAGAGTAGCCTGATGAACGCACTCGTCGGCAATGACAGTTCAATCGTCACAGACATACCGGGGACCACCCGCGACTTAGTCAGGGACACTATGGACCTAGACGGCGTGCCCGTTCGCATTACTGATACGGCTGGCCTGTGCGACAGTGATGACCCGATTGAAGCCGAGGGTGTAAAAAGAGCGCTTGCTGAAATTGAACGCGCCGATCTTACAGTGTGGGTCTGTGATGACCTCGCTGACCCCAACGAAGCTCTTGCCAAACCCGCCAACGCACAACTAAAAGTTATTACGAAATGCGACCTATCCAAACGCCAGCCAGGACCTGTTAACCAGAGCGACGACATCCCCACCGTCGCCATCTCGTCAGTCACAGGTGAGGGGCTAGCGCATTTGAGAGCGTCACTGCTACAGCACCTCGGTCTTCAGGATAGCGAAGACACCTTGTATAGCGCCCGTGAACGTCACATAGAAGCATTACAAAAAACCCTCGACTTATTGGAAACAGGGCGACTTAATTTCAACCTATCCGGCGCCGGCGAGCTTCTAGCCGAAGACCTCAAAGCGGCACACCAGTCCCTGGGTACCATTACCGGGGGGATGACCAGCGATGAGTTACTCGGACACATCTTTAGCCAGTTTTGCATTGGTAAATGACATTATTGTGATTGCAGAGATTTCGTTGGTTGTTTTGCAGACGTTATTAACAACATCTGTCGGGTTACTAACGGAGTTACCCACAACAGCGTTTTGACCAAAGCCTTTACCTTACTTTTCAACAGCGTTTAATGGTTTCCATTTCATTGAGAAGGGCGTATTGGATAAACCGGTGGCAACTAGTCGGATTACCCTGTGACTTAAACGGGGAAGAACAGTGCAATTTATTTTGGTCTGCGTTATACACAAAAGACTGGCAGCCTATACCTAGCGCACACAGGTGTTATTGCAAGTTTTTCCTGTCGTTAAGTAATTGTAATTTATAATAAATTCTGTCTTTTCCAGCAAAATGGGTTGCCCCAATAACAACAGTATCTAAATAACTTACTCTCCATATAAATAATTTATTTAATGAGTTAATTTCTAGTCAGCCCATCCACTTCGTTCTTTTTGCTCGTTAAAGCACCGGTATAACTACGGTTTTTCGTATACGGCAGTCGACGTATACTTTCGCGTCCTGAAAATCGAAAGAGCTTAGAGCGTTGAATCAACACCCTACACATTACGATGTGATTGTTGTTGGCGGAGGGCATGCTGGCACGGAAGCAGCCCTGGCGTCGGCACGCTCTGGTGCTCATACGTTGTTAATCAGTCACGCTATAGAAACCCTCGGGCAGATGTCTTGCAACCCCGCTATCGGCGGCATAGGTAAGAGCCACCTAGTGCGTGAGATTGATGCCTTGGGCGGTGCAATGGCAAAGGCCACCGATCAAGCAGGCATTCAATTTCGGGTGCTCAACGGCCGCAAAGGCCCTGCAGTAAGGGCTACTCGTGCCCAAGCTGATCGCGTCTTGTACAGGGCGGCAATCCAAAAGATTTTAGTAGCCCAATCGGGCTTGGACATTTTTCAAGACGCCGTTGAGGACATTGTTTTAGAGCAAGATCGAATCGCTGCAGTGGTGACCCGCGGTGGGATTCGATTTATGACGCGCGCGGTAGTGCTAACCGCAGGCACCTTTTTGCACGGTCGAATTCATGTCGGTCTGGAGAATAGCGAAGGCGGGAGAGCGGGAGATCCGGCATCGATCGGGTTGGCAGACCGGTTGCGCGAATTGTGTCCACGAACTGGTCGCCTGAAGACAGGCACACCACCCCGTATTGACATGCGCAGCGTGAATTTTAGTGTGATGGCCGAACAGTGGGGCGATACGCCGCGACCGACGATGTCGCTAACGGGGAATCTCGCCGATCATCCTGAACAGCGTTGTTGTTGGGTGACCCACACCAATGAACGGACCCATGACATCATCCGGCAAGGCCTGGATCGATCGCCTCTGTTTAGCGGTGTCATCGAAGGAGTGGGGCCGCGTTACTGTCCTAGCATAGAGGACAAGATTCATCGCTTCTCAGATAAGCTCTCACATCAAATTTTTATCGAGCCTGAGGGACTCAGCAGCTTCGAGCTGTATCCAAATGGCATTTCGACCAGTTTACCGTTTGATGTGCAATTAAATCTGGTGCACTCCATCGCTGGGCTTGAACAGGCACACATCGTACGTCCGGGTTATGCCATTGAATATGATTACTTTGATCCTCGAGATCTGCGACATTCCCTTGAGACTAAAGCTGTCAAAGGCTTGTTTTTTGCTGGTCAAATTAACGGCACTACCGGCTACGAAGAGGCCGCTGCTCAAGGCTTGCTAGCCGGGTTGAATGCATCCAGACAAGTGCGCGATTTGGCGCCTTGGGAACCCCGACGAGATGAAGCGTACTTGGGTGTTTTAGTTGACGATCTGGTTACCCTGGGAACGCAAGAGCCCTACCGAATGTTCACTTCTCGGGCGGAGCATCGGCTACTGTTGCGCGAGGACAATGCCGATCTACGTTTGACCGACACCGGTCGAGATCTAGGGTTGGTTGATGATCATCAGTGGCAGGCGTTTGATGATAAACGTAGCTTGATAAACCACGAAATTGATCGCCTTCGGCACACGGTGATCCAGCCGCGCAGCTCTCAGGCAGAGATGTTATCCAAAAAGTTGGATAAACCGTTATCAAGGGAATATGCCTTATCGGAACTGCTAAAACGTCCGGAGCTGGATTACAACGATATTCAAGTTATTGATCCTGATGAGGCGCTGGCCGATCCGAGAGCCGCGGAACAAGTGGCCATCACGATCAAGTATGCTGGTTACATAGCTCGCCAGCAGGAAGATATTGAGCGTTTACAGCGTCATGAGGCCACCCCAATTCCCGTGGATATCAACTACGCTGATGTTCAAGGACTATCCAATGAAATCCGGCAGAAACTAGAGACCAGCCGCCCGGATTCCATTGCTCGAGCAGGGCGGATTTCAGGCGTTACACCGGCAGCACTGTCACTGCTGCTGGTACACCTTAAAAAGCGAGAGGGTCGGTCCCGAGTCGCCCATGGCTGACTCCGAGAAGAAGTTATTGGCACGCTTACAGCACGGGTTAGAACTTCTGGGACTCGACATAACGGCGGACCAAGTGGAAAGTTTGTTGGATTACCAGGCCCTGTTGGTTCGGTGGAATCAGCGCTTCAACTTAACGGCCGTACGTGAACCCGAAGCGATGGTGGTGCGACATTTGCTTGATTCACTAGCGATTTCAAAACACATCACAGGCCTTTCTATTCTTGATGTAGGCACCGGCGCGGGATTACCTGGATTGCCACTGGGTATTGCCGATGAGCACCGCCAGATTACCCTACTGGATAGTAATGGTAAGAAAACTCGTTTTTTAAGCCATGTTAAGCAGCAGTTGGCGCTAACAAACATTACTGTTGTCCAAAGCCGAGTAGAAAATTTTAGGCCAGATATAACATTTGATGCGATTGTCAGTAGAGCGTTTACGCGGCTCGAAAACATGGTTGTGACCTGTCGTCACTTGCTAGCTGGGGGTGGTCGGTTGTTTGCCATGAAGTCACAATCGGCAACCGAAGAGATTGCTGCTATGGGAAATGCCGCCAAAGTGATTGCTATACACCCCATTAAAGTGCCTTTCCTAGAAGAAGAGAGGGTGTTGATTGAACTGCAATTAGCTGCAGGGGAAATGCCGTGAAAACTATAGCTGTAGCCAACCAAAAAGGGGGCGTGGGAAAAACAACCACCAGCGTCAACTTAGCCGCTTGTTTAGCAGCGATGGGTAAAGCTGTGTTGCTGGTTGACTTAGATCCTCAAGGTAACGCCACTATGTCGTCTGGCGTCGACAAGAATGCAGTAGAGTACTCAACTTACGATTTGTTGGTTGATCGGACCCCGCTTAACACCGTGGTTGTGCAAGGCGGTGAAAACGGGTTCGACGTGGTGCCCTCTAATCGAGACGTGACAGCAGCAGAGATAGAATTACTCTCAGTCGAGGGTCGCGAGAGCCGTTTGAAAAGTGCACTTGCCACGGCTTTCCAGTACGAATTTGTGATTATTGATTGTCCCCCGTCTCTAAGTATGTTGACCGTGAATGCACTAGTCGCTGCTGATTCAGTGCTTATTACGATGCAGTGTGAGTACTTTGCATTGGAAGGGTTGTCGGCGCTGTTAGATACCATTAAGCGCATTACGGAAACGGTAAACCCAGAATTGCAGATCGAAGGTATATTGCGCACCATGTATGATCCGCGGAACTCCCTAACCGGCGAAGTCTCAGCGCAGTTACACAAACACTTCGATAATCAGGTATTTCGTACGGTAATTCCGCGAAATATTCGACTCGCTGAGGCACCCAGCCACGGCTTGGCGGCATTACACTATGATCGCTATTCGGCTGGCGCCAGGGCGTACTCGGCACTCGCAGGTGAATTTGTGAAACGCCAACAAGCCAGCCGAAGCCAGCCATAAGGACTAGGGATCGTGACAACACGCAGAAAACGCTTGGCCAAAGATCTGGACCTACTAATCGGCGCCGCTAAACGGAGGGAACCCGAGGCTTCCGATGTTGAAACTGCCAGAACCCAGGCCAACGAAAATAGTCAGAAGGACGGTCTGCGCCGCATCCCCCTGGAGAAACTGCAACGGGGCCAATACCAACCCAGGCGAGAATTTGACACTGAGGCGTTGAATCAATTGGCCGAAAGCATAAAGGCCGAGGGGGTTATCCAACCCATAGTTGTTCGCCCAGTTGGACCGGACCGATGGGAAATTATTGCTGGTGAACGCCGCTGGCGCGCGAGCCAGATGGCGGGAATGCCCGACATTCCAGCGTTGATTCGCGATGTCAGTGACGAATCCACCATCGCAATGGCCCTGATTGAAAATATCCAGCGTGAGGACCTCAACGCTATTGAGGAGGCACAAGCGGTACGACGGTTGCAGGTAGAGTTTGAACTGAGTCAGCAACAGGTGGCTGATCGGCTGGGCCGCTCTCGGCCATCGATAGCCAATTTGCTACGCTTATTAAATCTTGAGAACAGCGTACAGACCTATTTGGAGCAGGGTGATTTGGAGGTAGGCCACGCCAAAGCGCTGTTAGCGCTGGAGGGCGGTGAACAGCTTCGAGCCGCGCAGGAAGTGGTGCGACGCGGTTTAACGGTAAGGCAGACCGAGCAGCTCGTCAAAAATCTCCAGCAGCCCGGCAAGGCCCCACAGCCCGCAAAAAACATTGATATCCAACGACTAGAGCAGGACTTATCGTCACGCTTAGGGGCGGGCGTCTCGATTACATATAAAGCCTCGGGTGCCGGGAAGCTAACGATTGACTATCACAGCCTGGATGAGTTGGACGGTATTCTGGCCAGAATCCGCTAGATCTTTACAGTTGAAGGCTTAAAGCCTTTCCTCTACACTCTCGGCGCGCTCAGAAAGGGTGGGTTTACTGTGAATCAGACAAAGCCATCCAATCCCTCTGAGATCACACGGATTTTGCTGTTTCGATCACTTCGATGGGTGGTGGGCATAACACTGCTCTGCGGGGCCGCTGTCAGCGTCACTTTCGGTGCGCAAGCATTAAAAGCGTGGATCGCCGGTGTGATGATTGTGGTGTTGCCAGATGCTTGGGTGGCCCATCAGTTAACCAGTGGGAGGCATTACCTACCTGTGGTCTTGGGTCTGAGCAAATATGTGTTGAGCGGCGTGGGATTTGCCGTGTTGTTCGCCTTTATGCCAGAAACACCCGTTATTTGGGTGTTGGCGGGTGCTGTAACAGCGATTTTAGGTATACCCATAGCGTTTACGGTGCTCCAAAAGGGCACAGCGAAGAAACAAGGATAGAACTGGCAAGATGGCATCTAGCGGACACGAACAAACAGTATCCGAATATATCGTTCACCATCTGACTAACTTGACTTATGGCAAGTTACCCGCAGGCTATGAGCGCGCCGATGGTTCAATTGTTGCTGACGGCGGCCAATGGGCGTTCGCCCATGGCGCGAATGACGTCACCGCTATGGGTTTTAACGCCATCCACGTCGATTCGATGATCTGGTCTGTGGGCCTAGGCATTGTTTTTTGCTGGTTGTTTAGATCTGTTGCCAAGAAAGCGTCGGCGGGCGTGCCTTCGGGCATGGTCAATTTCATTGAGATGGTTGTTGAGTTTGTGGACGGTACCGTCAAGGATACTTTTCATGGCCGAAACCCGCTGATCGCGCCGCTGGCGTTAACGATTTTTGTCTGGGTTTTCTTGATGAATCTTATGGATCTGATTCCTGTGGATCTGGTGCCCCATACCCTAATGCTGGCGGGTGTTGATTATCAAAAAATCGTGCCTTCTACCGACCCTAACATCACTATGGGCATGGCCATCGGTGTGTTCGTTCTGATGATCTACTACTCTATTCGGGTAAAGGGGTTTGGTTTCGTTAAGGAACTCACCCTGAATCCCTTTAATCACCCGTTATTTATTCCCGTGAACCTGTTTATGGAAGTGGTTGGCTTGTTAGCGAAGCCCTTTTCGCTGGGTTTGCGCTTGTTCGGCAACATGTATGCCGGCGAAATGATTTTTATTTTGATTGCCGCGCTGTTTAGCGTGGGTGTCATGTGGATGTTACCGGCTGCCTTATTGCAGATCGGTTGGGCTATTTTCCACATTCTTGTGATTGTCCTTCAGGCTTTTATTTTCATGGTACTGACGATTGTGTACCTGAGCATGGCCCACG